>CAZLQJ010000071.1:0-7984 GCA_964561705.1 uncultured Lachnoclostridium sp.
ACCTGGTATAAACTGGATTTATCCGCCAATGTGTATCCCACACTGCAGCGGAAAAATTTTTCCAATGTTTACCGGATTTCTTTGAGTCTGACTGACACTGTACAGCCGGATCTTTTACAAAAAGCACTCCAATTAACGCTCTCTCGATTTCCTACCTTTCAGGTAGCACTTCGAAAAGGGCTTTTTTGGCGTTATCTGGAGCCCAACCACAGGCCCGGACCTTTCGTACAGCCGGATATTGAAAATCCTTGTATGCCAATGCATTTTAAATCCAATAACCGCTATCTGATCCGGGTTTATTATTACGAAAAACGGATTTCCCTGGAAGTCTTTCACTCCCTGTCAGACGGTACTGGTGCCTTATATTTTCTAAAAACCATGACCGCAGTTTATTTAAGACTCCAGGGACACGAGATTCCGAATACGGAAGGCGTTCTAGATATCACACAGCCTCCGGATCCGGAAGAATTAGAAGATGCCTATCTTCGTTATGCAAATTCCAAGATCGGCCGTCCCCGCAGTCAGGGAAGAGCCTACAGGATCCGCGGCACCAAAGAGCCTTTTTACACTTTAAACATTATCTGCGGTGTGATCTGTGTAGACAAGCTTCGCAAAGTTTCCAAAAGCTTCGGCGTGACGATTACAGAATACTTAAATGCTGTCTTGCTCTATGCGCTCCTTCAAAAGCAAAAAGCAGACCATCCATTCCGTGAACGACCGGTCACCCTTGCCATGCCGGTAAATCTCCGAAGTTTCTTTCCATCCGGAACTTTGCGAAATTTCATCTCTATGGTATATCCTTCCATTGATCCAAGAATGGGAGACTATACTTTTGAAGAAATCTTATCTCACGTACATAATTACATGAGGTACTATATCAATCCGAAATTTTTAAATGCAGACATTGTGACCAACGCTTCTATTCAGCAAAATCCTCTGATCCGCATTATTCCATTGTTTATCAAGGATTTTACCGTACGCAGATTTTATGCTTCCGTACAGGACGGACAATCCAGTGCAGGGCTTACCAACGTCGGCCTGATTCGGCTTCCGGAAGAAATGCAGCCCTTTGTAGAACGTTTTGATGTCCTGATGGGACAACCATTTTCTGCCCGCACCAATTGTGCCATTGTCAGCTACAAAAATGTTCTCACCGTCAACTTTACCAGCAGCATCAAGGAAACCGAAGTGGAACGATACTTTTTCAGAAAACTCATTTCCGATGGTATTCCGGTAAAGATTGAAACCAACCGAAAAATGGAGGAATAACATGTCTTATTGTGTAAATTGCGGCGTAGAGCTGGATGCTACTGCTAAAGCCTGCCCTTTATGCCATACCAAAATATACAACCCCAATCAACCGGCAGCTACAAATCTGCCGACTCCCTATGCTACCGCAAAAGGGTATTCTGAACCTGTCAAAACGAAGGAATTCACGATCATTATGACCATTGTTCTTTTGACCACTGCATTGGTATGCGGATTTTTAAATCTTTTTGCCCTTCCGATCGGCCGCTGGTCCCTCTATGTTGCAGGAATCTGTGCCGTATTATGGATTTTCCTAATTCCAATGTTTTTTCCACAAAAAATCTCGATCTATTTTCAGACTGCTTTTGACGGTATCAGCATTGCACTGTTTCTGGCACTGATCTCGTGGATCCATCCAAACAATCACTGGTATCTGCACATTGGGCTCCCTGTGACTGCCCTTGGAATCATCCTTTTGGAGATTATTTTTCTTTTTTCTATCCATTTAAAAAGCTCTATGCTTATCAAGGCTTTCATTTCGGTTGCAGCGATTGCAATTTTCTGCATTGCCATCGAAATTTTCATTGATCTGCATCTGCACCAGACGCTGAGACTTCACTGGTCCGCCATTGTCGCCACCTGCGCTGCTGCCATAGATATCATCCTACTGACCATCTACCTGCGTGAAGGGCTCCGCAGAGAGATCCGGCGGCGCATGCATTTCTAAAATATACACATTGGAGGAGTTATGAAGAAATACGCTCAGGATTTTACCAAAGGGAATCTTTGGTCTCAGATATTGCAATTCAGCCTGCCCTTAATGTTTTCTAATCTGCTACAGGTTTTATTTAATATGGCGGATATTGCCGTCGTCGGCCAATTCGCCGGCTCAAATGCACTGGGATCCGTTGGATCCACTTCCATTCTGGTCGTTCTGTTTACCACAACCCTGATCGGTATTGCAGGAGGCATGAATGTACTGGTCGCTCAGGCCATTGGCGCTGACCGAAAAAAAGATATCAAAGAACTGGTACATAACGCAGCACTTTTAAGCCTGATCATTGGGATTTTCATGATGATCTTTGGTCTCTGCTTTGGTCGTCCGATCCTGGAATTATTAAATACCAAGCCGGAACTTTTAGAAGGTGCCGTCACCTATGTCAAAATCTATTTTCTGGGAATGCCTGCACTGATGCTGTACAACTTCGGAAATGCAGTCTTAAGCGCAGCCGGAGACACCAAACGCCCTTTGCGATACCTTTTCGCAGCCGGCATGGTAAACCTCGTGCTGAATCTCTTTTTAGTCATCGTTTGCCATCTGGAGGTTGCCGGGGTTGCCATTGCAAGTATCATTTCCCAGTATATTTCCGCATTTTTGGTACTTCGCGCACTCCTTAAGAGCCAGGAAGCATTTGCTTTGAGACTTACAGACCTTAAATTCAGCCTCCGGCGCGTAAAATCAATCCTCGCCTTAGGAATTCCGAGCGGTGCACAAAATGCCATCTTTCAGATTGCCAATCTTTTTGTACAAAGATCAGTGAACCGTTTCAGTGCCACCATGGTTTCTGGAAACTCTGCCGCAGCAAATGCTGACGGACTGGTTTATGAAACTATGGCTGCACTTTACACGGCCTGTGCCTGCTTTATCGGTCAGAACTACGGTGCCGGAAAAAAAGACCGTATTTTAAAAAGCTATTTTATCAGTCTGATCTACTCCTTTGCCATCGGTGCCGTTCTTGGTCTGGGCATTCTGACTGCCGGAGAGGGATTTTTAGGATTGTTTACCAAGGATCCGGCAGTAATTGAAGCCGGCATGTACCGGCTTTTGGTCATGAGTTTTTCTTATCCGGTTTCTGCATTTATGGACAATACCATTGCAGCATCCAGAGGACTGGGAAAAAGCGTGGTTCCTACAATCATCGTAATTATGGGATCCTGTGTATTCCGACTTGTCTGGATCTATACCGTATTTGAACATTTTCAGACCATTACTTCCCTGTATCTTTTGTATTTCTTCTCATGGAGTATTACAGCAATTGCGGAAATTTTCTATTTTGTAAAAATATATCGGGAACAAATAAAGGTTCTCTCATAATCGGGCTTGAAATATCAGGCATTAGCGTTTATGATAGGAACGTAAAAAATGAAATATAAGAGGATGATAATTTATGAACACATTACCAATGGAAATAAAAGAACTTTTTGATTATTTAAAAGCCGGAACCTCCGCTTTTCATGTGATCGCTCACACAAAGAAAATCTTAAGCGAAGCCGGATTTGAAGAATTAAACTTAAAAGAAACCTGGAATTTACAAAAAGGGGGCAGCTATTTTTGTGCACCTTTTGACACAACACTCTATGCCTTCACCTTAGGCAGTGAATGTGACCTTTCCAATGGCATTCACATTGGCGGTGCCCATACGGATGTTCCTACTTTGAAAATCAAACCAAATCCGGAGATCCGTTCTCATGGATATGTTCAATTGAATACGGAAGTTTATGGCGGTCCGATTTTAAATACATTCTTTGATCGTCCGCTTTCTCTGGCCGGAAAGGTTGTGACCCGCGGAGAGCGTTATGACAAACCGGTGGTTCATCTGGTAGATTTTAAGGATCCAATCCTGTATCTTCCAAATCTTGCCATTCATATGAACAGGGAAGTCAATGAAAAGGGGGCGCCGATCGATAACCAGAAGCATCTGCTTCCAATGCTTGGCACCATCAATGATGAACTAAATAAAGACATGACTTTTGCAGAATTGCTTGCACAGAAACTTAAAGTCAGCACATCCGATATTTTGGATTATGATCTGTGTGTTTATCCGCTTGATCAGCCACAGTTGGTAGGTCTTACAAAGGAATTTATCGCTTCTCCTCGTTTGGATGACCTTACTTCAGTTAGTGCCTTAATTCACGGACTGATCGACAGTACGAACAGTGATCGTGTCAATTTGGTCTGCCTCTTTGACAACGAGGAAATTGGCAGCTTAAGCAAACAGGGAGCTGATTCGTCCTTGGCTTCCATTATCATTGGAAAGATCTGGCAGTCCTTTGGAAAAAATATGGTAGATTGCATGGCAGATATCTCTGACGGTATGATGATTTCCGTAGATGTTGCCCACGCTTACCATCCAAATTATCCGGCTCCACAGGATATTACCAACTATCCAATCCTGAATCAGGGCTTTATCGTAAAAACTGCAAGCAATCAGTCCTATGCCTGGGATCCTGAAATTTTAGGCGGACTTCTTGATCTGTGCAGCCGAAAAGAGATTCCTGTTCAGCGATTTGTAAAAAATTCCAATACAAAGGGTGGCGGAACCATCGCTTCTGTAATCTCTTCTCATTTACCAATGAGAACTGCTGACCTTGGTGTGGGACTGCTGGCTATGCATTCAGCCTGCGAAATGATGGGGGTTAAAGATCAAATCGCACTGGCACAATTTACAAAAGCATTTTTCGACTAAAAACAAAGGGTTCTGCCAATCGGCAGAACCCCTTTTTTAAGACTGTTTCACATCATTTTTTATTAAGTTTTCTGTACGGATATAATATTCCAACAAACGCAGCACATACTCCGGTGCATGACGGTTATCCCTTTCCCATTCTGTCACAGTACGATAAGGAATTTGAAAATAATCACAAAATTCCTTGCGGTTCATCCCCGTACTTTCTCTCAATTCTTTAATCTTTTGACACCTATCCATGTGATTTCCCCTCTGTCGTGCATTTTAGCACCTTGCACTTACAGCCTGTCTCTTCTTAATTTTCGTTCATCTTCGCCAGTTTTGCTGCCTGATCTGCTGCAATACATGCATCAATGATTTCCTGGATATCTCCATTCATGATCTTATCCAGTTTATACAATGTCAGATTGATTCGATGGTCTGTTACACGCCCCTGAGGGAAATTGTAAGTTCTGATCTTTTCAGAACGATCTCCGGTACCAATCTGGCTTTTACGAAGTTCTGCTTCTGCATCATGTGCTTTCTGCTGTTCAATATCATATAACTTTGCACGAAGAAGTGCAAAGGCTTTTGCTTTGTTTTGCAGCTGAGATTTCTCTGTCTGGCTGTAAACCACAATTCCTGTCGGATAATGAGTTAAACGTACTGCAGAGTCCGTTGTATTGACACACTGACCACCATTTCCGGAAGCACGCATAACGTCAATACGGATATCTTTTTCATCAATCTCTACATCCACTTCTTCCGCTTCCGGCATCACTGCTACCGATGCAGTAGATGTATGAATACGTCCGCCGGATTCTGTTTCCGGTACACGCTGTACACGATGAACCCCGCTTTCATATTTTAATACAGAATAAGCTCCATTTCCCGTTACCATAAAGTTTACGGATTTCATACCGCCAATTCCTGTATCATCAACTTCCATCGTCTCTACTTTCCAGCGGCGTCCTTCCGCATAATGTACATACATACGATATAATTCTGCCGCAAAAAGCGCAGCTTCATCACCACCGGCACCGGCGCGGATTTCCACGATAACGTTTTTATCATCATTCGGATCTTTTGGAAGCAAAAGAATCTTCAGTTCATCTTCTAGTTCTTCAATTCGCTTTTTCGCATCATTTAACTCTTCTTTTAAGAGTTCTCTCATCTCGTCATCTGATTCTGCATCCAGCATTTCCAGACTGTCTGCCACGGTTTCTTTGCATTTCTTATATTCTGTATAGGCATCTACCAATGGTGCCAGATCGCTTTGATCTTTCATCAATTTGCGAAATCTTGCCTGATTATTGGTAACATCCGGCTCGTTTAATTCATTCATGATTTCTTCATAACGCACGAGCATGTCTTCTAACTTATCAAACATCTTATTTCCTCCTATAATTTTCCAATTACAACTCTGTCAAGTCCCGCCAGATCCTTGATCACTTTCACCTGGCTATAACCTGCAGCTCTCATCATCTCACTTACAGCTTCTCCCTGATCATAGCCGATCTCAAACATAAGCCAGCCGCCGGGATTTAAAAAATCTTTTGACGCAGCGACGATCTTACGGTAAAAAAACAACCCGTCTTCCATGCCGTCTAATGCCATCCTTGGCTCCCGATCGCGAACCTCCGGCATCAATGCTTCGATTTCTTTTGTAGCTATATAAGGCGGATTTGAAATGATCACATCAAATCTGCCCTCTATATGTTCAAACAGATCACTGTGTACCCAGGTACACTCCGCGGACATTCTCTTTGCATTCTCCTTTGCTACGGCAAGCGCCTTTTCCGAAAGATCCGCTGCCGTCCCTTTACAATCTTTTGCAAAATGTAAAAGGCTTAGGATAATACAACCGGATCCGGTACACATATCCAAAATATGGTATCCCGGTCTGATATATTTCAACGCTTCCTCCACCAGCACTTCCGTGTCCTGTCTCGGACAAAGAACATCCGGAGTGACCAAAAAGGAAAGGCCCATAAACTCCTGCACTCCCAAAATCTGCTGTACCGGGATTCTTTGACTGCGCTTCTTTAAATACTCCCGGTATAAAGCCTCCCCCTCAGCGTTCAGGGGTTCGTTTCCACGCAGATACAGATCATTTCGGGTACATCCGCAGGCGCCCTCTAACAAAAGCCACGCATCTGTCTCATATTCTTCGATTTCTATACTTTTCAAAAGGTCTTTTCCAAGAGTCCATGCCTCTCTCAGTGTCATACCTCTACTTCCTCCAGTTCCTCGTGGATGAAAGTATCCCAGTCAAAAACTGCTTCCACTGCTGCAATGGCAACTTCTACCATCTGTGCATCCGGTTCCTTGGTTGTCAGTCTTTGAAGCATCATTCCCGGAAAACTAATGATCTGTACAAACTTGCTCTCACTTTTTCCAGCCAGCCGGATCAATTCATAAGAGACACCTGCAATCACTGGAATGAGCAGCAATCTGATCACAACTCTAAGCACGGGAGAGGTTACCCTGATAAAGATAAAAAACAGGATACTCACCAGCATTACAATAAACAAAAAACTGGTTCCGCAGCGTTTATGATGTTTCGACGATTTCAGCACATTTTCCACATTCAGTTCCATACCGTTTTCAATACAATTGATACATTTATGTTCTGCGCCGTGATACATAAAAACTCTCTGGATATCCTTCATCCGGGAGATCAGCAATACGTAAAGCACAAAAATACTAACCCGCACAACGCCTTCAAGAATGGCCAGCAATGTATTTGATACAATATAATTTTCCAGAATATTGGTCAAAAAATACGGCAGGATCATAAAAATTCCAATCGCCATAACGATGGAAAATGCCACCGTAAATCCTGTGATCACTTTTTCCGCATTTCCTTTGAAAAGCTTATCCAGCATCACGTCTGTCTTTGTCGGTTCTTCTTCCTCTTCATAAAAGCTGGCCGAAAACGTCAGCGTACGCATCCCCAAAATCATTGAATCTATAAAATTGACCACACCGCGTACCAGAGGTGTTTCTCTTAACATTTTATTTTTTACAATACTCCGATATGTACCAAGATGAACTTCAATCTCACCATCCGGCTTTCTAACCGCAACAGAATACATATCTTTGTTTTTCATCATAATTCCCTCGATCACAGCCTGACCGCCGATTCCTGATGGTTTCATCTGTCTCCTCCTACTCTTTAAAAAAAGGTTGAGGTTGTAAAATCTCAACCTCAACCTTAAGTTCCTGGAATGTCTTATTTTGTAATTCCGTATTTACGATTGAATTTATCAATACGTCCACGAGCTGCA
>CAZLQJ010000072.1:0-7748 GCA_964561705.1 uncultured Lachnoclostridium sp.
TATGCATTGCCTGAGATACTTCACGGTCGATTGCACGTGGTTCGATTTCTTCTCTCGCCCAGATTTCCTGTGTATGCTGTGGTGCTCTCTTGAGAAATCTCTGTGTTCCAAATGGTTTACCATACTCTAAAAGAGCAAGTTCAGCCATTTCATGAGCGAGATCATAAATATCTCTTCCTTCTGTTTCTACGCCCCATTCTTTAGCGATACGAATCAGTTTTTCAGGATCTTTTACTTTGTAGTCTCCATCTGGAGATACCGTATGTAATGTATGACAGATTTCACGTCCGTGATCTGAATGTGTTGCAGAACCACCTGCTGTAAAGCGAAGGAAGTTTCTTGCTACAATACCATGAGCATCACATCCGCAGATTCCACGAGGAGCCTTTGGTGTAATACGACATGGACCCATTGTACAGATACGACAGCAAACGCCCTGTTCACCAAATTTACAATGTGGTGTCTGGTTTTTTACACGTAACTGCCATGTATCAGCACCTACTTTTGCTGCTGTTTCCAGCAATCTGGCAGTCGCAGCTTCATTTTCTTCAATTGTAGTTAATCTAAAATCGCTCATATTAACCTCCTTTTAATAATATTGAGCTTTGGGGAAGTTATAACCCACCTCCCCGGGGTTAATGAACATAGGAATTTTTTCGAAATTTTCATCCGAAAAATTACATTAAAGATTCAGATTGTCTAAAATCTGATATAAGGCTTTTTTTACCGGTGAATCTGCCGGAAGCTGACTGGTCGGTTTCCCAGCACAGTCACACTCATATACAGTATCATCCTGTGGAACAACGCCAAGCAAATGTAAGCCCTGAAGCTCAATTTCCTCTTTGATTCCGTCGTTCAATTCGCCTTTTGGTGCACGATTTACAATCAAGCCAACTGTCTTCGGATGAAATTCACACTCTTCGATCAGTTTTGCAATTCTGCCTACTGCCTGAATTCCTCTTCTGGAACAGTCACTCACCAAAATCGCTGTTTCCATACTCGGGAGGACTCCCCTGCTGATATGTTCCATACCAGCCTCGTTATCTACGACGATATACGGATACGATTTCTGGAATTTTGCCAACTGTGCCTGAAGAAGTCCGTTCACATAACAGTAACAACCTTTCCCCTGTGTACGACCCATCACGAGAAGGTCATAGTCGTCCTCTTCAACGACTGCTGAAGTAAATTTGAACTCGGCATAATCTGCTTTTGACATACCGCTTGGTATCGGGGAAGTCGTACTGATTTCCGCTCTGGCAATTTCTTCCCGGATTTCTCCTAAAGTCATGTCCACTTCCACTCCTAATACTTCATTGAGATTAGAATTGGCATCTGCGTCAACAGCCAGCACCGGCCCTTTTTTACGGTCTCCAAGGTATTGGATCAACATACCGCATAATGTTGTTTTTCCCACACCGCCTTTACCTGCGATTGCAATAACATGCGCCATTTGGCACCCTCCTTATATATCTAAAATTACAAAGGTATTGATTGCATATACCTGCTTTCCTACGTGGTCCGTGATTTTGCACATTTCCTTCTTCAGAAGGCATTCTATACTAATCCACAGTGACTGCAATCTTCACCACTGCATTGGCAAGATCTATCATCCGGATTTCTCCTTCAACAACAGTTTCCATGCCAATAATGTCACGAATGACAATTTTTTTACCGTCCACATCAATGTGGCTGGCATTTTTCAAAATAACACTTTCTGTGTCATTCTTTGTTCCATATACGGTTGCTAAGCACATGGATATCACCTCCGTATATAATTAATCATTTATTTCACAAGAGACAGAGCAATGCTTAATCTCATGTTACCTTTTTCAAAATCTTCCACACCTTTTTCAATCTGTACAGCAGCTTCATCTTCTCCTGCTTCTCGTAAATGTGCAGCGATTTCTTTCAGTTCCAAGGCATGATGCTTGTTGTGATCCAGCATATAACTTAAGATTGCCACATTTTCATCCGGCAGATTATGTCCACCGCATCCACAGCTGCAGCCTTCATGCTCATGTTCATGATCATGTCCGCATCCGCATTCTTCGTGATGATGATCATGATCGTGTCCATGTTCGTGGCTGTGCTCATGACTGTGCGTATGTGTATGTTCATGGGAATGACTATGCCCACCACATCCACAAGTACAATGTTCATCATGTGTTCCGTGCATTTGTTCCACCTCCTTAATAAATTGCAAACATGAAAAATTCTCACTTTCGTTCGAATTTCACTTACAAAACCGAGTATTGTGAACTTCAGCCTGTAATGTTTTTTAACATGCAGAAAATACAGCATAGGATTACTAGTGCTGCAAATTCTCTTGTTAATATTTTCACATTTTTCTACATTATACCCCATCAGGGGATATTTCGCAATCTATTTTTCCAGAATCTCGTGATGTTTTTACAGAAAAACAATAACCTCACGACCGCAAAAAGCGACATGAGGTTATCTTTTTCGATATAAATCAGCTTAAATTCCGGCTAATTTCAGGATTTCAGGTACTTTTGCTTCCCATCCAAGTGCCATGATATGTACACCCTGGCAGTACGGTTTACACTCTCTAATGATACGTGCTGCAATTTCCACACCAGTAATTCCGGCTTTTGTTTTTTCTTTATCAGCCTTCAGTTCATCGATCATATACTCCGGTACATGGATACCTGCAACATTTGCATTCATGTATCTGCACATTCCCACGTTTTTCGGAATAACGATACCCAACTGAACCGGTTTGCCAAACTGTTTTGCTTTTTCCATGAATTCAATGAATTTTTCCGGTTCATAAACAGCCTGTGTCTGGAAGTAATCAGCTCCAGCCATTACCT
Organism: uncultured Lachnoclostridium sp.; assembly: GCA_964561705.1. Taxonomy (GTDB): domain Bacteria; phylum Bacillota; class Clostridia; order Lachnospirales; family Lachnospiraceae; genus HGM12587. Next base: position 2,838 of record CAZLQJ010000072.1, read on the forward strand.
TACGTTCCATTTTTGCAAGCTGTGCATCAATCGAATCACTGCAAGGAGATACAACTGCACCTTTTGCAAATTTTGGCGGTTCGCCAACCAATTCATTTCCACCAAGGTCTACACCTTTTTCCAACTGTCCTACTGTATGCAGCAAGGAAACAGAATCAAGGTCAAAGACAGGTTTTGCCTGCGGATGATCACCCATTTTTGTATGGTCACCCGTCAAACATAAAATATTATCAATACCTAACATTGCAGCGCTTAAAAGATCTGACTGTAATGCAATACGGTTTCTGTCGCGACATGTCAGCTGGAAGATCGGGGTTAACCCTTCATCTTTCAGTGCTTTACATGTTGCAAGAGAACCCAGACGCATAACAGAAGACTGATTATCAGTCACATTGACTGCTGTAATGCCGCTTAAATATGTTTTTGCTTCTTCCAGCAGACCTTCAATATGGATCCCTTTTGGCGGTCCTACTTCTGCTGTAACTACAAATTCACCACGATCAAATAATTCTGTAATTCTCATTGTCGATTGCTCCTTCTATCTTATTTGGACACTTCATCATCTGTTACGTAATTTCGTATCTGTACCGGACATTTCAACACATCCAGACGTCCAAGCTGTGCAAGGCGTCTGTAAATGCGTTCCCAGCCACACTCCATTTCGCTGTCCACTTCACATTTTCCATTTTTTGATCCGCCGCACTGTCCATTGACAAGGCTCTTTGAACAAGCTGTGATCGGGCAGATACCACCAGTAATATTCAAATAGCATTCACCGCACTGTTTACAATCGTATTCCAGCGGGGTTACTCCCTGAAATCCCGGCAATGGATAGGTGTCACAAGCTGCACACACCTTTTTATCTCCCAAATATTCTGCAATCGTCTGCACACCAACACCACAAGAGAATACAAGCACCATATCTGCCGCATTGATCTCATCCATGTGTTTTTCAAGGCGAAGCTTCATATTTTCCGGATTACAAATATAATCCGTTGTGATTTTCCCTGTTACACATCCGGAAGCAGCCAGTTCTTTCTGAAACTCATCTGCCTCTTTTTCAGGGAAACGAACTTCCTTACATCCATGACAGTTCACGATAAAAACTTTTCCGCTGATCAGGGAAGTAAGGGTTTCTTTTGATTTTAATTCAGTGATCAACATCTTACTTCATCCCCCTTATGGCATTTTTACCTGCTTTGATCTTGCTGACTAATGGAATCTTAGAAGAACAGATTGATTCACAACATCTGCATTCCAGACAATCCATGACGTTCTTTTCCTTCATTCCCATCCAGTCTTCTGCATCTGCAAGTTTTGCAAAATGAAGCGGAGTCAGTTCCATCGGACAGACGTCAACACAACGTCCGCATTTAATACATTCTACTGCAACACTCTGTTCAGGTTCTACAGCAATGATACCATTTGAACCCTTCATAATAGGTACATTTGTATCATTTAATACAAATCCCATCATCGGACCACCGGCTTTGTACATTACATCATCATCCGTAACACCACCGCAGTAATCGATCAGATCTCTGGTATTGGTACCGATCTTCACGATAAAGTTACCAGGATTTTTTAATTTATCACCAGTAACCGTTACCACACGTTCAATCAAAGGCATACCTGTCTTGATTGCATCAGCCACCGCTTTTGTCGTACTGATATTTGCAACAACACATCCAACATCTGCCGGAAGACCGCCGCTTGGCACCTGTCTTTTCATCACTCGTTTAATGAGCATTTTTTCAGCGCCTTGTGGATATTTTGTTTTTGCCACAACAACTTCCATGTTGTCAATGTCTGCAACTTTCGCTTCCATAAGCTCAACTGCATCCATCTTATTATCTTCAATAACAATAATTCCCTTTTCAGCACCAACTGTTTTGATCATCGCTTTCAAACCGAAGATCACATCATCCGCATAGTTTAAAAGAACCTTATGATCTGCTGTCAGGAATGGTTCGCATTCACAGCCATTCAGCAAAATGGTATCTACCGGTTTTGCAGGCTTTAACTTAACAAATGTAGGGAAGCCGGCACCACCCATACCTACAATACCAGCCTCGCGGACAATATCAACGATTTCATCCGGAGTTAGATCTTCCAGATCTTTGTTTGGTTTTACTGATTCGTGCAGAGTATTTTTTCCGTCTGATTTGATCACAACAGACAGACATTCGCCTCTTGTGGCATGTTTATGTACTTCAATGGCCGTTACAGTACCACTGACACTCGAATGAACAGGACTACTGATAAAACCTCCGGCTTCACCAATCTTCTGTCCAACTTTTACTTCATCTCCCACTTCAACAATCGCATTTGCCGGTGCACCTGCATGCATAGACAATGGAATAACTACTGTTTCCGGATCCGGGAATCTAACCAGATCAATATGTTCAGAAAATTCCTTACGTTCTGATGGATGAATACCGCCGTAATAGCCTTCAAATCTATTTTCGCGGATTGTTTTTACATAATCATTAATTACTTTAAAATTCACTTTGGAGTAGTCGCGCACCTGAACCGGCTGGGCCAAAAATTCTTCAAGACGTCCTTGTTTTTCAAGTTTCTTATTGATTTTTTCCCATGCACAATCCTTATTGCTATCCACTTCACATTTTCCGTTCTTCGCGCCGCCGCACTGACCGTTTACCAGACTCTTGGAACAGTCAACGATTGGACAGACACCACCGGTAATATTCAGATAGCACTGTGCACACGCATCACAGCTTTTCTTTGTCAGTGCCATGCCATGATGTCCTGTATAATTTAATGTATTCGCAGCTGCATAAACCGGCATTTCACCTTTTTTCAGATCTGCAACTGTCTGAACACCTAAACCACAAGAAATAACAACAACATGCTCCGTACCTTCCGGAATCATATCCTGCATTTTCTTCGTTGTCTGAGTTTTATTACACAAAAAATCAACTGTCGCAGTACCTGTAATCGTTTTACCGCATTCTTGGGCAATTTTTTCAAATTCGCCACAATCCGGTTCATCCGGAGTATCAAACTCCTTGAAGCACTTATTACAAGCAATGACAAACAGGTTGTCCTTATCAGCAAGTAATGACACTAATTCATCGTTACTTTTCAGCTTATACTTTGTATAGTTCTCCAATTTCTCACCTTCCTTATGAAATTGATTTGTAAATCTTCTGTTTTTTCGTCCCTGCCTTTTTCCTCTGCACACAAAAATGTAGGAACTGACAAAAGCACAGACTTACCATTACTACATTACCAAGTATAACACTTCTCTTTTACATTATCTAGTCCAAAGATGCAATAATTTCCACAAAAATATTTTTTTCGACAAAAAGGAACCACTTTTCGTGATTCCTTTTCGTTGACCTTCATCTTCATTATTTAAAAGGGGACAGCGATCATGCCTGAAAATGCTGTTCCAACACCGTCTTTGTCAATACCAATTCAAAAATCCCTGTCATTTATTCTAAAAAAAGCGTATAATGTGCATATCATTTTGGGAGGTTACTTTTATGACTTATGATAAAATCATCGAATGCGCTGCAGCAGCCTTGCAGGTTTCCGGAGTTTGCTTTTTCCTGTATGTCTGCTTACTGCATCTTTGTCCGGCTTCTCGCAGAAGAATATTCCATGAGCTACACCTGTGAAGATGGTGCCTTGGCATTTTGGGGCATGTATGTATTTGACGAAAACAAAAACCAGCCTTAACCGGCTGGTTTTCTACTACACATATTTTAACAAACTTCCACAAGTTCAATCTTGAAGTTCAATTCTTTTCCTGCCATTTCATGATTTGCATCAAAGCGAATGACTCCGTCCTGTTTTGCAACCACTTTTACCGGGAACGGCTGTCCCATGGAATTCTGGAGATACACCTGCTGTCCCACTTCCAGTTCTTCTGATCCCGGAAGATCACTGATATTGATATCAAAAATTGCATTTGGATCCGGCATTCCATAAGCTTCTTCCGGCATCAAATGAATATCTACAATCTGACCAACTTCCATAACTGCTACTGCCTTATCAAATCCCTTGATCATCATGCCAGCGCCGCAAACAAAATCTAATGTCTGTCCGCGATCATAAGAAGAATCAAATTTAGTACCATCATCAAAAGTTCCTGTATAATGTACTTTTACAGTCTTTCCTACATTTGCTCCTTCAATTGCCGAATGTCCGCCGCAGCCACCATGGCAGCCACCGTGTCCACAGGAATGACCATCTTCATGATCTCCACAGCTGTGTCCTTCGCCATGATCATGATGATTGCAGGTTGTTCCCGCATGAACCAGTTTACCATCTAAATAATCCTGTACTGCCTGATCTACATTTCCCGATGCACCGGCACATACTTCAATCCCTGCATCCGCCAGCGCATTCATTGCACCGCCGCCAATACCGCCGCAAACAAGGACATTCACCCCATGTCCAGCAAGAACGCCTGCCAATGCACCATGTCCGCTGCCGTTAGAACTTACCACTTCACCCGAAACGATCTGACCGTTTTCTACCTCATATATTTTAAAATTTTCTGTTTTTCCAAAATGCTGAAAAATTTCACCATTTTCATAGGTTGCTGCAATTTTCATTTTCAAACTCCTTTATCATCTATACATTTTAACCCATTATAATACAGACTGTATCAATTGGCAAAGACAAAATATTTCATAAGCATATCGTTTTTAAATGTTTTACTCATTTTTTACGTTTTTCCGGTACGTCAGTCTATTTGATACAGATATGCTACGTGGCAAAATTTAAGGCTACCGCAGTCCACTTGGAACCACGATAGCCTTTGATTTTAAAGGATTTCTTAGAATTTGCCTGCGTCTGCTGCTTCCTGAACAGAAACTGCTACCGCTACAGTCATACCAACCATTGGGTTGTTACCTGCACCGATGAGACCCATCATTT
>CAZLQJ010000073.1:0-7740 GCA_964561705.1 uncultured Lachnoclostridium sp.
GCCATGACTGTTACTCCAATTATTGAGCACAGTCATGGCTTTCTTTATCTGAATAGGGAATATCCCAAAGTTTGTGTAAACCTTCAAACTGATGTAAGATAAGATTACTCAGTTTGGAGGTTTTATTTATGGCAAGAAAAAAAGATACGCCACAGAAAGCAGCACTTCGGGAACTGATGAGTTCCTACATGAAAGAAAACAATGTAAAAATCAAAGATGGCACTGATGTGAATTCCATCATGAGAGATATGATGTCTGTCATCCTGGAAGGTGCATTGGATGAAGAGCTTGATCAGGAGCTTGGATATTCTAAATATGATTATCGTAACAAAGAAACTGATAACAGTCGAAATGGTCATTCTCAGAAAATAATGCACACCAGCTACGGTGACATGGAACTTGATATTCCAACCCTTAAATCGGGAATGGAAGTAGCTGAATAAAGACGAAAGACGGACACCTTGCAGAAATGCACAGGCAATGGCAACGGCAAATGAAGAGTATCAGAAATTTCAGGTGAAAAACCTGTCGCCGGTAGAAGAATATTTACTGGCAATTAAAGATATTGAAAAGCAGATAAAAGAACATCAGTAAATAATCTATTCGTTAGGGGGATAAATGCGATCCCCCTAAGCAAATATCAATCTTTTCGCAAGAGGATCGTAGACAGCTACAATGTCAGGAAAGTGACCATTATATTGATACTCAGAAAAAGGAGTGCTATGATATAGAAAAACAGGGGAGGTTCGAACGGATGTCGGCCAATATTTTGAAAATGATTGCATTGATAGCTATGACCATAGATCATATGGGACTTTTGCTGTTTCCGGGGACATCCTGGATGCGGATCGTTGGAAGGATCGCTTTCCCGATTTTCGCATTTATGATCGGAGAGGGATGCCGGTATACGCATAGACGCAGCAGATATTTACAGCAGATTGCGTTTTTGGGTATTTTTATGCAGGTTGTGTTATGGATTGGGACAAGATCTTTGTATCAGTCGGTTTTTATTTCTTTTACGATGGCAATCCTGTTGATCTATGCCATCGATCAGGCGAAAAAGAGCGGTCAGTGGAAGGACTGGCTTTGCGTAGGATTGGTAGTTGGAGCACTTTCCTTTTTGTGCCTGGGTCTGCCGGATATTTTGCACAAAACAGATTATCAGGTGGATTATAACATTATCGGGGTTCTGCTTCCAGCAGTGAGTTATTTTGCCAGGGGAAAAGGGAGACGGCTTGTTGGATATGCATTAGGGCTCATCGCATTGTCCTTATTTTACGGAGGCATTCAGTGGTTTTGCCTGCTGGCACTCCCGTTTTTGGGAATGTATAACGAACAAAGAGGAAGTGCTCGTCTGAAAAACCTGTTTTATTTCTACTATCCGATGCACCTGGTTGTGCTCTATGCGATAAAGATGTTTCTATAGGTTTTGGAAAATGAAGCCGCTAAGGCCAGCGGATCATATCGCATAGGATGGCGGCGATTTCAGCCGGGGTCTTATGGATATCTTCCAGGATCCATTTGCGCAGCAGGTTCTGACCACCGCCGACAATGAAAGCAATCCGAATCTGAAGGGTATCTTCGTCCAGTTCACCAAAAGGAAGGGTTTCTTTTTTGATTTCCAGAAATTCCCGATAAAATCTGCTCATGTCCTGTACAATATCCAGCGTGGTTTTATTCGAAAAAAATAATTTTAACAGATCAGAATGTTCATAAAGATAGGTACAGACGGCTTCTATATGAAGAAGAGCCTCTTCCATCGTTTGAGGCGGTTGTTTTTTGTGTGGGATCTCTTTCACAAAGTCAGATTCAATCTCTTGAAGTACTTCTTCCAGAGAGGCATAATGCCGGTAAAAAGTTGCCCGGTTGATGCCGGATTTTTCGCATAATTCACTGATCTTAATCTTTGAAAGAGATTTCGTCTTCAGAAGTTCCAGGAGAGATTCTTTGATCATTCGTTTGGTAATGGCAATTCTTAAGTCATGTTTCATGAAAAACTCCGTAAATTTTATTATTTTTAAATTTTTATAAACACGCAACAGTTGAGTGCTTTTTGTTTTATATCTTCTCTTTTTGGAGAAAATGTTGCTTGTATGTGCGACATCTGTATAATAAAATAACAGCGGTTGCATAGAATGTCAACCAACGGGAAAATAGAAAGGAAAATGAAGATGCTTGAACTTAGAAATATTCACAAAGAATATCCTGCCGGTGATGGTAAGGTGGAAGCGCTGAAAGGGATTTCCCTTCAATTCAGAAATTCGGAATTTGTTTCCATTCTTGGACCTTCCGGATGTGGAAAGACTACCATGCTGAATATCATTGGTGGATTAGATCAGTACACCCAGGGAGATTTGATCATCAATGGGCGTTCTACAAAAAATTATAAAGATAGAGACTGGGATACTTACCGCAATCATTCAGTAGGATTTGTATTCCAGAGTTATAATTTGATCCCGCACCAGACAGTTCTGCAGAATGTAGAGCTGGCTTTGACACTTTCTGGTGTTTCTAAAGCGGAACGGAGGAAACGGGCGGTAGAAGCTTTGGAAGCAGTGGGACTGGGAAACCAGTTAAAGAAAAAGCCAAGCCAGATGTCCGGGGGTCAGATGCAGCGTGTCGCCATTGCCAGGGCATTGGTAAATAATCCGGAGATTATCCTTGCCGATGAACCCACAGGAGCTTTGGACACAGAAACAAGTGTACAGGTTATGGAAATCCTGAAAGAGGTTGCAAAGGACCGGCTGGTAATCATGGTGACACACAATCCGGAATTGGCAGAAAAATACTCCACCCGTATCATTCGAATGTTGGACGGAACCGTTTTGGATGATTCGGCACCGCTGGAAGAAACGGAGCTGATGCAGACAAATGAGGCGCAGAAGTCCGGAAACAAAAGAGAGAAAAAACCATCCATGTCTTTAATGACTGCTTTTGGCTTGAGTCTGAAAAACCTGATTTCCAAAAAGGGCAGAACGACTCTTACCAGTTTTGCCGGATCTATCGGGATCATTGGAATTGCACTGATTTATGCCGTTTCTCAGGGAATGACGACCTATATTGATACCTTACAGGAGGATACCCTCTCTTCCTATCCGTTGACCATTGAAGCAACACATACGGATATGAGTACGCTGATGAGTACATTTATGGAAACGGCGGAATCTTCTCATGTACACGAAAAGGATGCCGTTTATACAAAACCAGCCATTTATGACATGATGAATGCCATGAACAATATGGAAACAACGGAGAATGATCTGACATCCTTTAAAGAATATATTGAAACGGAACGAAAGAATCCGGAAAGTCCTCTACATGATGCAATTTCCGGCATCCAATATACTTACGACCTGGATTTATCAATTTATACAAAAAATGTAGATGGAAATATCATTGAATCAGATACCCTGACCTTGATGCAGAAGATGATGAGTGAATATGTGGGTATGGATATGACGGCGATGACGGATCTTGCAGAACAAAGTCCGGTGATGAGTATGATGTCCTCTGCAGGAGGCGGGATGTCTGCCATGAAACTTTGGCAGGAAATGCTTCCGGGAGAGAATGGAAAGCTGGTTAGTGAACTTTTAGAAAAACAGTATGATGTGGTCTATGGTTCCTGGCCGACAGATTACCATGAAATTGTTTTGGTTTTGGATGAAAATAATGAATTGGATGATATGACCCTTTATGCATTGGGACTGAAATCTGAGGAGGATATCAATGAAATCATGCAGGCAGCTATGGACAAAAAGACCATAGAAGCTGACCAGAGCAGCTGGAGTTATGAAGAAATCTGTGACATGGAGTTTCGAACCATTTTACCGTCACAGTGTTTTACTTATGATCAAGCGACAGGAACTTATACAGATCTTCGATCTACGGATGCCGGGTTAAGATATCTCTACGATCATGGAACGATTTTAAAGGTTTCCGGTATCATCCGTCCGAGCGAGGATGCTGTCTCCAGTATGCTGACGGGATCAATCGGATATACCAGTGCATTGACGGAACATGTGATTGCAGAATCCAAGACATCGGAAGCCGTAGAAGCCCAGCAGGCAGATCCTACAACGGATATCTTTACCGGATTGCCATTTGAGGAAAATACCGGTGATCTTAGCAACAGTGCTAAAGAACGTGCATTCCGGGAACATATGGATGGACTGGATACAGAAGGAAAAGCACAGGCGTATATTGATATTCAGTCAATTCCAACCAAGGAACAGTTGGAACAGATGGTGGATCAGGCTATGGGTGATCGGACCCGTGATGATATGGAAGCAGTGATGATCCAGGCGATGACCCAGCAGATGAATATGGGAGAAGAAGAGGTTACTTCCTATATCAGTGACATGAGTGATGATGAGATCACGGAATTGTTTACGGAAATGTTGAAAGAACAGATAAAAATGCAGTATGCAGCCCAAGTGGAGGCACAGATGTCTGTTATGTCCGCAGAACAGCTGGCAGGTGCATTGGAAATGGCCTTGGAGAACTATACAGAAGAGGAATGTGCGCTTTATTATGATGAGATTTTGGAATTTTCAGAATCTACTTATGAGGATAATCTGGTGATGCTTGGATGCATTGATCTGGAAGAACCGGCATCTATGAATCTGTACGCTGCCACCTTTGAAAGCAAGGATGTGATCGAAGATGCTATCGCAGATTATAATCAGGATGTAGAAGAACTTTCCAAAATTCAGTATACCGATTATGTGGGGCTGATGATGTCCTCTGTAACCTCGATCATTCAAGCGATTACCTATGTATTGATCGCCTTTGTTGCGATTTCTCTGGTGGTATCCTCCATCATGATCGGCGTGATCACATTGATTTCTGTACAGGAGAGAACCAAAGAAATCGGTATCCTTCGTGCCATTGGAGCATCGAAACGGAATGTCTCCAGCATGTTTACAGCAGAAACCGTGATGATCGGATTCGCATCCGGTGCCATTGGGGTGCTGGTGACGGAAATCCTGTGTATTCCGATCAATGCGGTGATCCGTCAGCTGACCGGAATTTCTAGTCTGAAAGCGGTACTTCCGATAGAAACAGCGCTAATTTTGATCGTGATCAGTATTTTACTGACGCTCATTGCAGGAATTATCCCGTCCCGCAGTGCGGCGAAAAAAGATCCAGTCGTTGCTCTTAGAAGCGAATAACAGAATATCGAATGAAACAGGTTTTATCTGGAGGAGTGCAGCCACTCCTCCAGATATTTTTTCATCAGATCAAAAGGTGCCGGTCCGTAGCGGAGGATGAAGGAATGAAAATCCTTATCAGTAAAGTTTTCGCCAAGGGCATCTTTTGCCAAATCTCTCAATTCACAGATTTCCAGATAGCCCAGATAATATTTTAAATAATTGGCAGGTTGCTGTTTGACAAGTAAAAACATATCATGGATAGATTGGGCACCGGTAATGCCGAATTTCTTTAAATAGGTTCCACAATCTTCTTCGGTCCACCCATAGGCGTGAATATAAAGATCCAGATGGCTGTAAAGATTTAGGATCATTTCACGGCTGCATGAGAGAAGGGTTGCAAGTTCTTCGGAAATCGGTGCATAACGATAAGAAAATTGCTCAGCATAGGTTGCCCAGCCTTCAATATATCCGCCAAAGTATAGAAGACGGCGGATCGGATGCGGATTGGAAGCATTTTCAAAGACTGTCTGATAAAGATGTCCGGGATAGGCTTCGTGCGCCAGGGTTGTAAAAAAGGAAATTCCTTCCTTGAGGTAACCATTGTTTAAATAAATCACATTGTGATGGCCATTATCAATGGGCGGAACCAGATAAAAGGCCGGACTCAGGTGTGGTTCCATGGAAACTGGCACATTACAGATTTCAAAGGCGACGTCTGTAATCTCCGGAAAGTCATGGGAAGCTCTTTTGGAAAGATAGGAGGTCAGCCCGGCAGGATTTGAGGTATCTAGAACAATTTTCTGACGATCTTCCAAAAGCGTGGGATGTTCCTTGAGCAGCCCGGCAATGGTTGCTGCATTCTTCCGAAGTGCCTGTTCCAGAAGCTTTTCAATCTGTTGAAAACTCCGGTCGGTGCCTACCTGTGATTGCAGCAGCCATGCATAATAATCGGTACCGCCCGGTGCATAGAAAAGTCCATGTGCATTTATACCGTCATTTTTATGTAGAGTCAGAAAATCTTCCAATTTTTCATACGAAGGAAAAACCCAGGTTTCAAGGGCAGTATCATTTTGGGCAAGATACAGTTTCTGTTTTTGTGTATCAATCTGCAGAGAAGAAAGGCGTTCCCGGAAGGTTTCTTTTAAAAAATGGGTTTCTTGATCTGCCAGAAATTCCTGACAGTAGCCGATCAGTTCCTCGGCACTTTCTGCATCCATAAACAGTCCTTCATGATATTTTTTTTCTTCGAATTCCAAAAGAGAATCAAAGTATTCCGGAAGGCAGGAGAGAAGGGAAAGATAATTGACAACATCTGTTTCGTCAGAAAAGGTATATTCTGCAAGGAGAATGGGAAGCTGGGACTGGATGCCGATGGAAGGAATCAGAGGCTCTTCCAGAAGTGCAAATGCAAGCCCGTCAAGTTCTGTTTTCAGAGCTGACAGGAGAAGATCATAGGTAATCTGCTTCTGTGGTTCTAAAGAACTCCGGGAAATGGTTTGCAGAGTGAGCAATTTGGAAAACAGCCACTTTTTCTGAGAGAAGGTGTCCAAATCATAGGTTCCCAGGGTAATGGGAGCATCGCAGAGACCGTAATTTTCCGGATGTTCCACAGTATAGTGGAGCGTAAGGGAATTTGAGACAATTTCTTCCTGGAAAAAGCTATCGCAGAAATCATCAAATCTTGCGGGGGAAGAAATACCGAAATAGAGAAAAACAGACAAAATAAGTCCACATAAGAAAATGAGAAAAAGGGGAAGGCGGCGTTTCATAAAAACCTCCAAAATGCAATTGTTACATTGTATGATTTAAAGTCACAATCCTTGACGAATACTTTGGGTTGTGTTAGAGTTTTGAGTAGTATGTAAAAGGGAGGATTCCCAGCAAAAAAGAAAAGAGGGTTAAAACATGGCAAAAGAAAAATATTATATGACCACTGCCATTGCTTATACATCCGGAAAACCACACATTGGTAACACTTACGAGATCGTGCTTGCAGATGCGATCGCAAGATATAAAAGATATCAGGGTTATGATGTATTTTTCCAGACAGGTACAGATGAGCATGGCCAGAAAATCGAATTAAAGGCTGCAGAAGCCGGCGTGACACCACAGGAATTTGTAGACGGTGTTGCAGGACAGATCAAAGAAATCTGGGATCTGATGAATACTTCCTATGACAAATTTATCCGTACAACGGACAAAGATCATGAAGCACAGGTTCAGAAAATCTTCAAATATCTGTATGATAAGGGAGATATTTACAAGGGATATTATGAAGGAATGTACTGTACTCCTTGTGAATCTTTCTTTACGGAAAGTCAGTTGGTGGATGGAAAATGTCCGGATTGCGGACGTGAAGTTCAGCCTGCAAAGGAAGAAGCATATTTCTTTAAAATGAGCAAGTATGCGGACAGACTCATTGAATATATTAATGAACATCCGGAATTTATTCAGCCGGTATCCCGTAAAAATGAAATGATGAATAACTTCTTACTTCCGGGATTACAGGATCTTTGTGTTTCCAGAACTTCCTTTACCTGGGGAATTCCGGTAAGTTTCGATCCAAAACATGTGACTTATGTATGGC
>CAZLQJ010000074.1:0-7614 GCA_964561705.1 uncultured Lachnoclostridium sp.
CTTCGCATTGTTCAGGATCATTTAGACAGTAAAAATTTCTATATTATGAATCCTGAATTTGACAAAACAGTAAAATGTTAAACAACTGTTCTCTTATAAAAAGGGCACCGGAATTTCCGGTGCCACACTTGTACGATTATGATTTTTTTACATGCTCATGGGTAAATAAATGATCCTGACAATATTCATAATTTCCTTCACATTTTGAACAAAAGCGAAATTCCAGATCCGGTGCATCTTTTTCTGTTCTTCCACAGATTGCACATTTATGACGCGGCATATTTTTCACCTGCTGTGCCTGCTGAACCTTCTGTTCATAAACTTTCCGTCGATATACTTCTTTTGGTGCCATTCGCTGAACACTGCGAAATGTTACGGCATACAGCAGGAAATTCAACAAAGAAACCAATGCCATCACAGCGTATGCCTTATTTGCCAAAATACCAAAATCATATAATCTATAGATCATTTCCACAGAAAGATGATCAGACATAAATCCTGCCACAATCGTTATTGCAAAATAAATTCCATCAATCCATGCCAGCCACTTCATTTTGATTGGGATGATCCACATAAACAATACCTGCATATCTGGAAACATGGCTGCAAAAGCAAAGAACATGGACAAATTCAAGTAATAGGTTCCAAGTTCCAGTACCATTCCCCATACCAAATATACAAAAATCGCAGCAAATGCATGCAGTAGCACACCGGTAAAGAAATATAAATTAAATCGAAAAGTTCCCCACTGTCTTTCTAAAAGTGTACCAATCGTATAATAAAAATATAAGGAGATCAATATCGTAATCAAACTTCCTGTTGGCGGATATACAATATAAGTAAAAATTCTCCAAATCTGTCCGCTCAAGATTGCAGGTGCATTTAAAGATAACCAATCATAATAAATTTCCGGTTTCACCAACAAAATAACAAATCCTAACGCATACAGCATAATAATGTAATACATCAGATTTTTTATTGCATATTTTCCAAACTTTTTTTCAAGTTTATTTAGTAATTTCATAAATCGTTCCTTTCTCACTATCACTTCAAAAGACATTATATTGTTTTTCTTATTCTTTGTCCAGTTATTCCAAAAGCTTCATTGTTTTTTTATAAATATTTTACAAAATATGGTTTGCTTTTTTTTATTATTAGGAATAGAATATTATTGGAAATTTTTACATAGTTTTTAAAAATACGTCAATACAAAGGAGTATTTATGAATAAACAAATGATTTATCGATTAGGTATCGATATTGGTTCTACGACCGTTAAAATTGCAGTCCTAAACGATCATCACGAAATATTATTTTCAGATTATCAAAGACATTTCGCAAATATTCAGGAAACTTTAGCTGATCTTTTGGAAAAAGCGGAAACTGCCCTTGGTGCACTTGAAGTATATCCAGTGATCACCGGTTCCGGCGGACTGACCCTGGCAAACCATTTAGAGGTTCCATTCGTGCAGGAAGTCATCGCTGTTGCCACAGCCCTCAATACCTATGCACCAAAAACTGATGTTGCAATTGAGCTTGGCGGAGAAGATGCAAAGATCATCTATTTTGAAGGCGGAAATGTAGAGCAGCGTATGAACGGGATCTGTGCCGGCGGTACAGGCTCTTTTATTGATCAGATGGCTTCTCTGCTTCAAACCGATGCCTCAGGTCTGAACACCTTAGCCAAAGATTACCACTCTCTCTACACCATTGCAGCCCGTTGCGGTGTATTTGCAAAATCTGACATTCAACCGCTGATCAATGAAGGAGCTACCAGGGAAGATCTGGCTGCTTCTATTTTTCAAGCTGTTGTTAACCAGACCATTTCCGGTCTCGCCTGCGGAAAACCAATCCGCGGACATGTCGCATTCCTTGGTGGACCACTTCACTTCTTATCCGAATTGAAACAGGCATTTATCAGAACTTTAAATCTTGATGATGAGCATGCCATTACCCCAGAACATTCTCATCTGTTTGCTGCTTCCGGTTCTGCCTTAAACAGCAAATGTGAAAAATCTGTTTCTGTTTCTCAAATGCGCAAACGATTAGAAGCCCATATTCAGCTTGATTTTGAAGTTGACCGTATGGATCCTTTATTTGCCGATCAAAAGGCTTACGAAGATTTTTCCAGCCGTCACGCACGTCATAAAGTTCATACCGCAGATCTTTCGACCTACGAAGGAAACTGCTACCTGGGTATTGATGCAGGATCCACTACGACAAAGGTAGCCCTTGTTGCAGAAGATGGTTCTTTGCTCCATTCCTTCTACCATAATAACAACGGAAGTCCGCTGAACATGACGATCACAGCTTTAAAGGAAATTTACCAAATTCTTCCTCCAAAAGCGCACATTGCTTACTCCTGTTCTACGGGATACGGCGAAGCATTGATCAAATCCGCATTGCAATTAGACGAAGGCGAGGTTGAAACCGTCTCCCACTACTATGCAGCTGCTTTCTTCAATCCAAAAGTAGACTGTATTCTGGATATTGGTGGACAGGATATGAAATGTATCCGTATTAAAGACCGTACCATTGATAATGTTCAGTTAAATGAAGCCTGTTCTTCCGGATGTGGTTCCTTTATTGAAACTTTTGCAAAATCTTTAAATTATTCTGTACAAGACTTTGCAAAAACAGCCCTTTTTGCAGAACACCCGATCGATCTTGGTACACGCTGTACAGTATTTATGAACTCCAAGGTAAAACAGGCGCAGAAAGAAGGGGCAAGTGTTGCAGATATTTCAGCCGGTCTTGCCTACTCCGTAATCAAAAATGCTTTATTTAAAGTAATCAAGGTTTCAGATGCTTCTGAACTTGGTGAAAACATTGTTGTCCAGGGTGGAACCTTCTACAATGATGCGGTTCTTCGAAGCTTTGAAAAGATTGCCGATTGTGAAGTGATCCGTCCTGACATAGCCGGAATCATGGGTGCATTTGGTGCTGCACTCATTGCCAGAGAACGCCACGAAGGAAAAAGAACTTCCATGCTTTCTATGGAAGAAATTTTAAATCTGCAATTTACAACAAAGATGACAAAATGTAAAGGCTGCACCAATAACTGCCGCCTCACCATCAATAAATTTACCGGTGGACGTACTTTTGTATCCGGAAATCGCTGTGAACGCGGACTTGGTAAAGAAAAAAATGCCAATCAGGTTCCAAACCTCTTTGAATATAAACGTCAACGTCTTTTTGGATACGAATCATTACCGGAGGAAAAAGCAAAAGGAGTTGTCGGAATCCCTCGTGTTTTAAATATGTATGAAAACTATCCATTTTGGCATACATTCTTTACAAACCTGGGATACCGTGTGGTACTCTCTCCTGCTTCTAACAGAAAAATCTACGAAATGGGTATTGAATCCATTCCGAGTGAATCCGAATGTTATCCGGCAAAACTTGCCCACGGACATATTGAATGGCTGCTGCGTGAAGGCGTTCAATTGATCTTCTACCCATGTGTCGCATTCGAGCGAAAAGAATTTGCAGATGCCGGCAATCACTACAATTGTCCGATTGTAACTTCTTATGCAGAAAATATTAAAAATAATGTGGAAGGACTCAATGCACCTGGAATCCGCTTTATGAACCCATTCCTTTCCTTCGAAAGTGAAGAAATCCTAAGCAATCGACTGGTACAAGAATTCGCCGTTTCGGATTTTGGTTTTACAGAAGCAGAGGTTCGGAGTGCTGCAAAAGAAGCTTGGGAAGAGCTTGCCAAAGAACGGGAAGATATCCGACGAAAGGGTGAGGAGACATTAAAATATATGGAGGAACACAACCTCCGTGGTATTGTCCTTGCCGGCCGTCCTTATCATCTGGATGAAGAAATCAATCATGGAATCCCAGAATTGATCAATTCCTACAACATTGCAGTTCTTACGGAAGACTCTGTCTCCCACTTACACGAAGTAGAACGTCCTCTGCTTGTTATGGATCAATGGATGTACCATTCCCGCCTCTATGCTGCAGCAAATTATGTAAAAACAAGAGATGATCTTGACCTGATTCAACTCAATTCATTTGGCTGTGGTCTGGATGCAGTCACCACTGATCAGGTGAATGATATTTTAGGTGATTCTGGGAAAATCTATACCTGTTTAAAAATCGACGAGGTCAATAACCTTGGAGCTGCTAGGATCCGTATTCGTTCGCTGATCGCAGCTTTAAAAGTACGTGAAAAACAAAACGTATGCAGAACAATTCAGTCCTCTGCTTATGAACGAGTTATCTTCACTGAAGAAATGAAAAAGAATTACACAATCTTGTGTCCAAATATGAGTCCAATTCATTTTGAGATCCTGGAACCGGCATTCCGGGCATCCGGCTACAATTTAGTCGTTCTCCCGGACAAGAAAAAAGAGTCTCTTGATATGGGATTAAAATATGTAAATAATGATGCCTGCTACCCTTCCCTGATTGTTGTTGGACAGTTAATGCATGCATTATTATCCGGAAAATATGATATTTCAAAAACTGCACTTTTAATCTCTCAGACTGGTGGTGGATGTCGTGCTACAAACTATATTGCATTTATTCGACGGGCGCTGGAAAAAGCCGGACATCCGGAAGTTCCGGTTATTTCCATTAATTTAAGTGGACTGGAAAAGAATCCTGGCTTTAAAATTGACCTCCCATTGGCAGTCCGCGGAGTATTCGGAGCTGTATTTGGAGACATTTTTATGCGTGTCCTTTATGCTACCAGACCATATGAAGCAGTACCAGGATCCGCAGATGCCCTTCATGAAAAATGGAAACAGCGTTGTATTGATTTTTGTTCCAAAGGCTTCCCAAGTCCTTTCAAATTCAAAAAAATGTGTCAGGATATCATTAGGGAATTTGACGAACTTCCACGCCTTGACATAAAGAAACCAAAAGTGGGTATCGTTGGAGAAATTCTCGTAAAATTCTCTCCGGTTGCCAATAATGAGCTGGTAAATTTACTGGAAGCAGAAGGTGCTGAAGCAGTTATGCCGGATCTTTTGGATTTCCTGCTCTATTCATTTAAAAATGGGGAATATAAAGTAGATAAATTTGGAAAAAATAATTCTTCGAAAAAAATCGGTCATCTTGGAATTTGGTTTATCGAAACACTTCGAAAACCGGCACGAAAAGCATTGGAAAAGAGTGAACATTTCATTCCTCAAGGAAATATTCATCACATGGCAAAAATGTCTGATGCCTTTGTATCACAAGGTAATCAGACCGGTGAGGGATGGTTCTTGACTGCTGAAATGCTGGAATTGATTGAAACCGGTACACCAAATATTATTTGTACCCAGCCATTTGGCTGTCTTCCAAACCACATCGTTGGAAAAGGTGTTATCAAGTCACTTCGCGCCAAATATCCGCAGGCAAATATTGTTGCCATTGACTACGATCCGGGTGCAAGTGAAGTAAATCAGCTGAATCGAATCAAACTAATGCTTTCTACAGCATTTAAAAACCTAGAAAAAAAATCCTAAAACGAATCAAAAAAAGTGCTGTCGGAACTAATCTTATCGTTCCGACAGCACTTTTTTATTCAATATTTTCAATTTGCCAGTCAATGGCATCTAAACCATGTTCTGTTAAAAATTCATTTGTCTTACTAAAATGTCTACAGCCGAAAAATCCCCTGTAAGCCGATAATGGACTTGGATGTGGTGCTTCTAAAATCAGATGATTAGGATTATTTAGCATGGCTTTTTTTGTCTGTGCAGGCTTTCCCCAAAGAATAAATACAATCGGACGATCCTGTTCGTTTAATATACGAATTGCGGCATCAGTAAATTGCTCCCAACCAAATCCTCTATGAGAATTTGCCTGATGAGCCCTCACTGTCAATACTGTATTCAAAAGTAAGATTCCCTGTTCTGCCCATTTCTTTAAATATCCATTATTTGGAATATAGCAGCCCAAATCAGTATTTAACTCCTTATAAATGTTTACCAATGACGGCGGTGTCTCAATATCCGGTTTCACTGAGAAACAAAGACCATGAGCCTGCCCTTCTCCATGATAAGGATCCTGTCCAATTATGACGACTTTCACCTTTGATAGAGGTGTCAATTCAAATGCAGTAAAAATCTCATCCGCAGGCGGAAAAACCTGTGTACTGCTATATTCTTCCCTGACCTTTTTATATAATTCTGCATAATAAGACTTTTTAAATTCCGGAGTCAACGGCTCCAACCAATCATTTTTTATTGCTCCCATATCGTTCTCCCAAACGGAAATTTCTCATTTCCAAACTATCCTCTTATATTTTTTCTGAAGTAAATAATTCCAATGGATCTGTCTGAATTGCAGTTCCGCGTTCACCAATTTCAGCTGTTAACTGTGGTAATGTCGGATGCACCCGATACATTTTAGATTTCTGATTTAAAAATACAGTTTTTTCAAATGGGAAACGGATAACCATCGGATTTGCAAAGCCAACTCCCAATTCTAATACCAATAATTGTCGATTCAAGGTAAAACTTAACCATTTCATATAATCATTCCAGTTTTCTTCATCTTCCGGATATACAAAAGGAGCTGCCACGTGCTTTTTATCAAATCCACATTGAAAAATCAGATCATCTTCCGACTGAGTTAAAATATAATAATCCCGAGCCCCCAATTTTTCTTTTAAATTCTTATAAAACTGAATATATTTCAATTCATCACTTTTATCTTTTAATGTAAATGCCTCTCCAAGCCCAATCAATACACACTTTGACTGCTGCAAATCTTCTAAAAGTTCTTTAAACATCATTTTTTCCTCCTAATCTAAATCCTTTTTCTGTAAATGTACAATAAATCTTCCAACTCCACCGCTTTTTCCCCGGCAGGTCGAAAGTGTAATCGTATTCTTTTTTACATCAAATTCTTGACACTCGTATGTGCATCGTTCCTTGATCTGCAAAAGCCAATTTCCATATGCTTCCTCAGACTCGAATATCAACTTCCATGAACTAGTGTCTGTTTCTACCGTTTCATAACAGGAAATCACCTCATAATATTCGAATCCGTTTCCCTGATCAATACAAAACGTATGATGACTAGCAAAATATTCTTCATCTGTCATAAAATTCAATGCCCGAAACATCGATCCATTTTTCATGTTATGTCCATATAGGATGGTATTTTTACTGCTGAAATCATTCTCACAATTTCGATCCATAAAAATGGCACCAGAACTTGCTTCTTTCCCTTCAAATGTTGTTGTCAAATACTTTTCGTTATCCATAGATTTTACAATCGGATAATTAATCTTACTATCCGGTAAAATAATCCATCCAACAAAATCTTCATTCAATGCCTTTACTGTTTCAAAATCCAATTCATAGCCTGGTAGCTTTTCAGCATCCGAAATATTTTCTGTAATTGTTAACACATTCTCTGACAAATGTTCATACTCCTTGGATGCCTGCTTGTAATCACAAAAGATTTCAGAAATTTGTATAATTGCATACAGAAAAATAATTCCGCAAATAATCTGGACAAGATAAATCTTCTTCATCTTCCTTAACTCCATTATTCAATCACATATGAAAAAAGAGGATGATACTTTCGTATCATCCCCATTATAATATATACCTTCAAAACTTCATATCAAATTTTTACGTTTTTCCAATCTCTTTCAACA
>CAZLQJ010000075.1:0-7530 GCA_964561705.1 uncultured Lachnoclostridium sp.
TGCATTTGAACGTTGCTTGCATGTTTTACTGTTTAGTTATCAATGTTCATTAGCGTTACTTATGAATGTTTTTCATCAGCAACTCATTTATAATATCATACGTTGTTTGTTTTGTCAACAACTTTTTTTATTTTTTTAAATTTCTTTTTTTCAGAAATTTAAAACGCAGAAAGAGGGATTTGAACCCTCGCGCCGGTCACCCGACCTACACCCTTAGCAGGGGCGCCTCTTCAGCCTCTTGAGTATTTCTGCTGAAGTAAAATACTTCTTTTGTTCACTGCTATTACCGCAGCGCATGAGTTATTATAAGTGATGTTTTTTTATTTGTCAATTACTTTTTTTATTTTTTTAGTGACTTTTTTTTTATCATTGGTTATAATCTAATTATTGAATTACAAAGGAGAATTTATGAGCAAAGAATTAATTTCCCTGATCATCCCTTGTTATAATGAAGAACAGGCTCTGCCTATTCTAAAAGAAGCTCTTTATCATGTGATACAGCAGATGTCTCCTTATGATTTTGAAATTCTTTTTATCAACGATGGGTCTACAGATCAAACTTTAAATATTTTAAAAACCTATCATATAGAAGATTCTCGTATGAACTATCTTTCTTTTTCCAGAAATTTTGGAAAAGAGGCCGCAATCTACGCAGGACTTCAGCATGCAAAGGGTGAATACATTGCATTAATGGATGCTGATATGCAGGATCCTCCATCACTTCTTCCTGAAATGATGCATGAGCTGCAGACTGAAGAATATGATTGTATTGCTACCAGGCGTTCTAACCGAAAAGGCGAACCCCCTATTCGATCCTTTTTCGCACGATGCTTTTATCGTCTAATCAATCGGATTTCAGATGCTGATATTGTAGACGGTGCCCGGGATTTTCGCCTTATGAAACGTCCTATGGTCGATGCGATCCTTTCCATGACCGAATATAACCGATTTTCGAAAGGGATTTTCGGGTGGGTTGGTTTTCGTACCAAATGGATTTCCTATGAAAATGTTGAACGTGCAGCAGGAAAAACAAAATTTTCATTTTGGAAGCTCTTTAGCTATTCCTTAGAAGGAATCATTGGTTTTTCAACTGCACCTCTGGCACTCGCTTCCTTCTTTGGTATGTTTATGTGTATTGTCGCATTCTTTTTTATTATATTTATTATTATCAAAACATTGATTTTTGGAGATCCTACTTCCGGTTGGCCATCCATGATCTGTATTATTGTTTTGATCGGTGGCATCCAATTATTCTGCATGGGAATCATTGGACAGTATTTGGCAAAGACTTATTTAGAGTCAAAACACAGACCTATTTATATTTTAGCAGAAAACAGTTTGAAAAAAGATTAATAAAAAAGACAGGTACCGGTTGTAAGATTCTTCCGATACCTGTTTTTTTTTCATTTTTATGCTTCTTCTTGCTGTTCTTCCTCGGTTTCTCTGACCTTTGTGATACTTGCAACAGAAATATTTTCTTCTGAAATGTTCATCAGTTTCACGCCGGAAGTAATTCTTCCTAAAACAGAAATATCTTCACAGGAGATTCTGATCACGATTCCTGCTGTAGTAATCATTAAAAGCTCATTTTCAGTGTCAACAGCCTTCATTCCGACTACATTTCCCGTTTTTTCAATGATGTTATAGCATTTTACACCTTTACCGCCACGATTCTGAACCTTAAATTCTGACATTGCAGTAAGTTTTCCATATCCATTTTCAGATACGAATAATAAGTATTCACCCTGGCAGGAAAGCTGCATTCCAATGACTTCGTCCTGATCTTCCAGTGTCATTCCAATGACACCCATAGAAGTTCTTCCGGTAGCCCTTACATCATTTTCATGGAAACGGATACATTTTCCATATTTTGTTGAAAGAATGACGTCTTTTGTCTGATCCGTCAGTTTTACTTCGATCAATTCATCATCTTCCCGAAGTGTAATGGCTGCAAGACCTGTCTTTCTGACATTTGCATATTCCTTCAATGATGTTTTCTTTACAATTCCGTTTTTGGTAGCCATGAAAAGATACTGTTCTTCTGCATAATCTTCCAGAGTAATTCCAGCGGTTACTTTTTCTCCCGGCTGGAGCTGTAAGATATTGATAATGGCTGTTCCTCTGGCAGTTCTTGATGCTTCTGGAATTTCATAGGCTTTGAGCCGGTAAACACGACCTTTATTGGTAAAGAATAACATAAACTGATGCGTATCTGTCATAAACAGATCTTCAATATTATCCTCTTCCAGAGTCTGCATTCCCTTGATTCCTTTGCCGCCGCGATTCTGACTCTTGAAGTTATCCGGTGTCATTCGTTTGATATAACCCATTCTTGTCATCGTAATAACCACATTTTCTCTTGGAATCAGATCTTCCATGGAAATATCTTCTTCATCAAATCCGATGGAGGTTCTTCTTTCATCTCCATATTTCTCAGCAATTATAGAAATTTCTTCTTTGATTACTCCTAAAAGAACTTTTTCGTCCGCAAGGATGGTTTTTAAATAATCAATTTTTGCCATAAGATCTTTATATTCCGCTTCCAGTTTTTCTCTTTCCAAACCGGTTAAAGCTCTCAGACGCATATCTACAATTGCCTGTGCTTGCACATCATCTAAAGAAAATCTTGCGATCAATCCTTCTTTTGCGATCTGTGCAGAACGGGAATTTCTGATAATCTTTATCACTTCGTCAATATGATCCAGTGCAACCAGCAATCCCTTTAAAATATGTGCACGTTCTTCTGCTTTATTTAATTCATATTTTGTTCTTCTTGTAACAACTTCTTCCTGATGACGCAGATAATGAGTCAGCATTTCCATAAGACTCATTACTTTTGGCTGGTTGTCTGCCAAAGCGAGCATGATCACGCCAAAGGTATCCTGAAGCTGGGTATGTTTGTAAAGATGATTTAAGATAACATTTGGATTTACATCTTTTCGAAGTTCAATATTGATTCTCATTCCTTCACGGCTGGATTCATCTCCGATATAGGTAATTCCATCGACTTTCTTTTCCTTTACCAGGTCTGCAATCTTCTCAATGAGTTTTGCTTTGTTTACCATGTATGGAAGTTCCGTAACGACAATTCTGTTTTTTCCGTTTGGCATTGGTTCAATATTGGTTACGGCACGTACACGGATTTTTCCACGACCAGTACGATAGGCTTCCTCAATCCCTTTGGTACCTAAAATTTCTGCTCCTGTTGGAAAATCAGGACCTTTTACGATCTGAAGAAGTTCTTCCATAGTGGTTTCTTTCTCTTCAATCCGATTATCAATGATCTTCACAACTGCTGCAATTACTTCTTTTAAATTGTGCGGCGGAATATTGGTTGCCATACCAACGGCAATTCCCGTGGTTCCATTTACCAGAAGATTCGGGAATCTTGCCGGAAGAACAACCGGTTCTTTTTCCGTCTCATCAAAGTTTGGCTGAAAATCTACAGTATCTTTGTTAATATCTGAGATCAGCTCCATGGAAATCTTACTCAGTCTTGCCTCTGTATATCGCATGGCTGCGGCACCATCGCCGTCTACTGAACCAAAGTTTCCATGTCCGTCTACCAACATATAACGGGTAGACCATTCCTGTGCCATATTTACCAATGCACCATAAATTGAGCTGTCACCGTGTGGGTGGTATTTACCCATGGTATCACCGACGATACGGGCACATTTACGATGTGGCTTATCCGGACCGTTGTTTAATTCAACCATGGAATATAAAATTCTTCGCTGTACCGGTTTTAAACCGTCTCTTACATCAGGAAGGGCACGGGAAACGATTACGCTCATGGCATAATCGATATAAGATTCTTCCATCGTCTTTTTCAGATCGACTTCATGGATTTTATCAAAAATATTTGGTTCCATTTTATTCTCCTGACTATACGTCTAAATTCTTTACATATTTTGCATTTGCTTCAATAAAATCGCGTCGAGGTTCTACTTTATCACCCATCAATGTGGTAAAGGTAATATCCAGTTCCGAAGCATCATCGTCATCCATATTGACACGAAGCAGGATTCTCTGTTCCGGATCCATGGTTGTTTCCCAAAGCTGTTCTGCATCCATTTCACCCAGACCTTTGTAGCGCTGGATCTTATTGCTGTTGTCACGTCCAACTTCGTTCAGAATATTATTTAATTCCTCATCACTGTAAGCATACCAGACCTTTTTATTTTTTTCTAATTTATACAAAGGCGGCTGTGCAAGATAAACATAGCCCTGTTTGATCAGTTCCGGCATGAAACGATATAAAAATGTTAACAAAAGTGTCGCAATATGGGCACCGTCAACATCGGCATCCGTCATAATGATAATCTTATGATAACGAAGTTTTGAAATATCAAAATCATCATGGATCCCGGTTCCAAATGCAGTGATCATTGCCTTAATTTCTGCATTTCCATAGATTCTGTCAAGTCTCGCTTTTTCAACATTTAAGATTTTACCTCGAAGCGGAAGAATCGCCTGTGTGGCACGATCTCTTGCTGTTTTTGCGGAACCGCCCGCAGAATCCCCTTCGACAATGTAAATTTCACAATTTTCCGGATTTTTATCGGAGCAATCTGCCAATTTTCCCGGAAGTGCCATTCCATCCAGTGCCGATTTTCTTCTTGTCAGATCCCTTGCCTTTCTTGCCGCTTCTCTGGCTCTCTGAGCTAAAATGGATTTTTCAAGAATCATCTTTGCAATCTGCGGATTCTGTTCTAAATAAATCTCCAATTTTTCAGATACGATATTTTTTACCGCCCCGCGCGCTTCAGAATTGCCAAGTTTCTGTTTGGTCTGTCCTTCAAACTGTGGCTCAGAAATCTTGATACTGATAATGGCTGTCATACCTTCTCTAATATCCTCTCCTGATAAATTTTCCTCAGAATCTTTTAACAATTTATTTTTACGGGCATAGGAATTAAAAGTTTCTGTTACAGCATTTCTAAATCCTGTCAGATGGGTACCACCTTCCGGTGTATTGATATTATTAACAAAACTGTAAATATTTTCTGTAAATGAATCATTGTGCTGGAATGCAACTTCTACATAAACATCATCTTTTGTTCCTTCACAATAGATAATATCGTCATAAAGTGATGTTTTGCTATGATTTAAATACTGTACAAATTCCTTGATACCGCCTTCGTAATGAAATTCCTTTTCGACGATCTCTTCTTCTCTTAAATCTCTTAAAACAATTCGAAGTCCCTTGGTAAGGAATGCCATCTCACGGAGTCTGGTCTTTAAAGTATCAAAATCAAAGACTGTTTCTTCAAAAATTTCTTTGTCCGGCAGGAACGTTACGCTGGTTCCTGTTTTTTCCGGTGCACATTCACCAATAACTTTTAATTTATAAATGGTAGTTCCGCGCTCATAACGCTGTCTGTATACCTTTCCTTCACTACAGATGGTAACTTCCAGCCACTCAGAAAGGGCATTTACAACCGATGCACCAACACCGTGAAGACCGCCGGATACTTTGTATCCTCCACCGCCAAATTTTCCGCCTGCGTGAAGAATGGTAAATACCACTTCTACTGCCGGAATTCCGGCTTTTTGATTGATTCCTACCGGGATTCCACGGCCATCATCCGTAACAGTAATGGAATTATCCGGATTGATAGATACTTCAATATTTTTACAAAATCCTGCCAACGCTTCATCAACAGAATTGTCTACGATCTCGTAAACCAGATGATGAAGTCCACGCAAGGAAGTGCTGCCGATATACATTCCCGGTCTTTTTCTTACTGCCTGCAATCCTTCTAATATCTGAATTTGATCAGCTCCGTATTCAACGCTCATGAATTCCTCCTAATTTTCGCTAACAACAGTTCCATCAGTAACTTTAAAAATTTTATCTATGGAAAATCTGCAATTTACAAATTCATCCAATCCAGTACAGGTGATCATTGCCTGAATGTCATGAATGTGGTCTAATAAATAGTTTTGACGATTTTTATCCAATTCAGACAATACATCATCTAATAACAAGATTGGCGTATCCCCTGTCATTTCCTTTACCAGTTCTATTTCTGATAATTTCAATGATAGAGCCGCACACCTTTGCTGTCCCTGGGAACCGAATTTTCTGACATCCATGCCATCAAAATAAAATCCCAGATCATCTCTGTGAGGACCGGTGCCGGTAGTCTTTAAACGAAGATCCCTTTCTCTTCCTTCTTTTAATCGTTCCAAAAGGTCTTCTTTTTCACAATTTTTCAGATAGACAATCTCTAAATTTTCTTTTCCTCCGGAAAGAGAATCATGGATTTCATAAATAATCCGATTCAGGCGTTCTACAAATGCCTCTCTCTCCCGAATGATCCTTTCTCCATACTGACACAATTGAATATCCCAGATATCCAGTGTATCCTGCAGATCACTGCGGTAGGAAAGATCTTTTAACAATTTATTTCTCTGAATAACAATTTTATTATACTTTGCAAGATCAGAAAGGTATAACTTGTTCAGCTGACAAAGCTCCATATCAATAAATCTTCTTTTATCCGCAGGTCCATTTTTTATGATATGAAGATCCTCCGGAGAGAAAAATACAAAATTGATCATTCCAAAAAGTTCACTGGCTTTTTTTATAGGAACTCCATCAATCGCTACCCCTTTTGATCTGTTATTTTTTAAATGAATATCTATTTTGTGAGAAATATTGTTTTTTCTTATCATGGTACTGATATGAGATTCCTCTTCACGAAAACGAATGAGTTCTGCATCCTTCGTCGTTCGATGGGATTTTGTAGTACCACTCATATAAACAGCTTCTAAGATATTTGTTTTTCCCTGAGCATTATTACCATAAAAAATATTTGTACCACTGCTCAATTCCAGTTTTAAATTTTCATAATTTCTGTAATTTTTCAAACTCAGAGATTCTACAATCATATCCCACCACTATTTTTCAATTTTAATTTCTTCTCCCTGGAAATTTACCAGGTCTCCATCATAGAGTTTTTTTCCTCTCTGGTATTCCACTTCTCCATTAACCTTTACAAGTCCATTCTGAATGGCAATCTTTGCATCTACCCCTGTTTCAGAAAGTCCGCAAGCCTTTAAAGCCTGACCAAGTTTAATAAATTCATCTCTTAATTTAATAACTTCCATGATATTCTCCTATCTTGCTGCATTATTGAAATTCACCGGTAAGATCAGGTAAGTATAAGTTTCATTTTCATCTTTGATAAAACAAGGTGCTTTTGGATTCACCATATAAAGGGTAACGATTTCATCATCAATGACACGAAGTGCATCGATTAAGAATTTCGGATTAAAACCGATCAAAATATCTTTTCCCTCTTTTTTAATATCCATTTCTTCATTCATGGAACCTAACTGGGAATTGATCTGCAGCTTCATTCCTTCTTCATTTACATCCATAATGATCGGCTTTTTGTCACCTTCTTTCACCAGAAGTGTTGCACGGTCAATACAGCTTAAAAATTCTTTTTTATTTACTTTAACCTTTGTTTCGTAATCGCTGGAAAGCATCTGATTGATTCTAAAATACTCTCCTTC
>CAZLQJ010000076.1:0-7236 GCA_964561705.1 uncultured Lachnoclostridium sp.
ACTTAACACAGATGACTTACGGTTTCTCTCGTGACGATGCTGGTAAGTTCTTAGAAGCATACTATGACACCAAGATTTTTGAAAACGATCCGTTTGCAAAACTCGACCAGAACGGTGTTGGAAAACTCATGGAAATGGCTATCAAACTTGGTAAGCCGGCAAATGAAAACCTGCACTTTGGTATCTGTGGTGAACACGGCGGAGATCCTACATCTGTAGAATTCTGCCACAGAATCGGATTAGATTATGTATCCTGCTCACCATTCCGTGTGCCAATCGCAAGACTTGCAGCAGCACAGGCAGCGATTGCAGACAAATAAAATTGGATTAAATTTTGGAAAGGGCTGTCACACTTTGTGTGACAGCCCTGCTATATAAAGAGGGAGAATGATCATGAAAGTATGTCCTAATTGTAATACACAACTTAACGATAGTGCTGCTTTTTGCACGAATTGCGGAACACAGTTTGCAGCACAACCGCAACCGAATAGCACACCTCAGTATGATCCTTACGATCATACAGCGGAATTTGATCCGCAAGATATTTCGGATAACAAAGTAATAGCGATGCTTGTTTATCTGATGGGAGCGATTGGTGTGATAATTGCTTTGTTAGCAAGCAATTCATCGAAATATGTATCCTTCCATCTTCGTCAAGCCTTAAAATTCTTAGTTGTTGAGATTGTTATGATGATCGCAATATTTGTTTCCACAGTTTTGTGTATTATTCCGATTCTCGGATGGTTTATTTGTGCTCTTGTGGTGATTGCTGTTTGTATCGCATATATTATATTATTTGTGTTGAAAATTGTTTGCTTTTTCCAGATATGCTCCGGAAAAGCAAAAGAACCGGCAATCATTCGTAGTTTAAACTTTTTGAGATAATGAAAATGAAATGTGTAACTTTTTTCAGTAAATAATGATATAAAAGGTCTTCTATGATAAGTGATCATAGAAGACCTTTTATTATAGCAAGATTTACATAGTCTCTTGTGGTGCTGCGTTTATAATTCCTTCTGTATCTGTAATTCATATAATCGCTTGTAAATTCCATCCTGTGCCAGCAGTTCTTGGTGGGTTCCTCGTTCACGGATCTTCCCTTTGTGCATGACCATGATGCAGTCTGCATGTTGGATGGTGGACAGTCGGTGTGCAACCATGATGGTGGTGCGTCCTGTCATCAGCTTTTCTAAAGCTTCCTGGATGAGAATTTCTGTTTCTGTATCAATATTGGCAGTTGCTTCATCCATGACAAGAATTTGAGGATTGTGTGCCAGTGTGCGGGCAAATGACAATAATTGTCGCTCTCCTGCGGAGAAGGTAACCCCGCGTTCTGCCACGGGTTCTTCGTATCCGTGAGGAAGCTTTTCGATAAAATAGGATGCATTGACATATTCTGCCGATTTTTTGACGGTTTCCATGGAAATATCATGATCGTTCAGGCGGATATTGCTGGCAATGGTGCCTTCAAAGATAAATACATCCTGCTGCATCTGTCCGATAGCGTTGCGAAGCTGTTTGCGGCTTAAGAGGCGTATATCTACGCCATCAATATAGATATGTCCCTTTTGGATATCATAATATCTTCCGATCAGATTTAAAATCGATGATTTTCCGGCTCCGGTAGCACCTACAAAGGCTACTTTTTGTCCGGGTTCAATGACAAAGGAGACATCCCGAAGGACATAGTTCTCGCCATCATAGGCAAACCATACATGGTCAAATTCGATCTTTCCCTGTATGGACGGCAGAAATACAGGTTCTTTCGGCTCAGTGATCATTGGTTCCTCAGACATTACTGTAAAGATTTTTTCTGCAGAGGCAATGGAATTTTGCAGGGTCGTAAACTGTTCTGACAGCTCACGGATCGGTTCAAAGAAGGTCTGAATGTACTGGGAAAAGATATAGAGCGAACCAATGGAAATGGCGCCTCCCAGGACTTCACGGCTTCCGACGTCAAGGACGATCATCAGGGATAAGATGCCTAAAATATAGGACAATGGCCAGAAAATCGCCATGACCATGATCTCGCGGAAATAAGCACGGTACAGTTTGTGGTTTTTATGGTTGAATTCTTCAAATTTTCTTTTTTCTCTTCCAAAAATCTGAATAATCCTCATACCGGAAAGATTTTCAGAAAGAAATGTATTGATATCCGTTAATCGGGTACGTACCATACGATAGGTTTCCCTGGAAATGCGGCGCATGATCAGCGTCAATGCAATGACCAAAGGCAGCAGGGTGAAAGAGAAGAGGGCAAGCTTCCAATCCATCAGAAGCATGACAAGAGCAAGCCCTAAAATCTTTACGATATTGCGGAACATTTTTACCAGAATCCCGGAATACATTTCTTCTAAAGCAACGACGTCATTGGTAACTCTGGTGACCAGTTTTCCAACTGGAGTCAGGTCAAAATAGCGACTGCCAAGTGTTTGGATATGTTTGTAGAGATCCTTACGGATTGTCAGCATGATCATTTGACCGGTCTTTTGAAGGATCCATGTCTGTATCATATTGAAAAGGAAAGACAGAAGGAGTACGGCTGCATATTTCCAGGCGGTATGCAGGAGCAGCTGGTAATCTCCATGGGCTTCAAAATGATCGATGGCTTCTCCGATCAGCATTGGCCGATACAGGTCGAACGCTGTCAGACAAAGTACCAAAAACAGGGAAAAAATCATCTGACCGGCATAAGGTTTCAGGTAGGAAAGCAGCCGAAGCAGTGCATTTCCTTTTGTATGAAATTCAATCGTGTCTTCTGTTAATGAACGTTTCTGCATCTTACATACCTTCCAATTCATTTTCTAATTGTTGTTTTTGATAGATTTCTGCATAAAATCCATTCTGTTTTAAAAGCTCCTCGTGGGTTCCATATTCACTGAGCGTTCCGTCAGATAAGACCGCAATGTGATCTGCTTTTTGCAGTGTGGAAATGCGATGTGCAATGAGGAGAGTCGTTTTTCCTTCACGAATACGTACCAGATTTTCCAGGATCTTTTCTTCTGTATCAGTATCAACTGCAGACAAAGAATCGTCTAAAATAAGGATCGGCGCATCCATCAGCAGTGCTCTTGCAATGGAGCTTCGCTGTTTTTGTCCTCCGGAAAGTGTAACGCCGCGTTCCCCTACTAATGTTTCGTATTGTTCTGGGAAATTCATGATATTGTCATGAATGCAGGCATCTTTTGCGGCCTGGTGAATCTGTTCCCGGATCTCGGGATGATCTTCCAAACGTTCTTCCAGTCCAAAGGCAATATTTTCTTCCAAAGTATCAGAGAACATAAAGTTTTCCTGAGGTACATAGGCAATATCGCGGTGCAGAACAAAAAGCGGATAATCTTCAATGGGTTTTCCGTCCAGAAGGAGCATTCCCCGTTCGCAGTCATAAACCCGCAGGAAAAGATCTGCGAGAGAAGTTTTACCGCTGCCGGTACGTCCCATGATCGCAAGGGTTTCACCGGCTTCTATATGAAGATTCAAATCTTTTAAGACCGGATCAGTTCCATCTGGATAGGTAAAGGTTAAATGTTTCATGGTGATCTCACCCTTTAATTCTGAAGACTTCATTTCTTCTGCAGATTTATCTACAATATCCGGCTGTTCATTGAAAATTTCGGAGATCCGTCGAAAAGCTGCAGTTGCCTGACTGAAATAGTTGATGCAGTCACCGCAGGCGATCATTGGCCAGACCAGCATACCGATATAAGAATTAAATGCGACAAATTGTCCGATGGAAACACTGCCGTTTAAGACCATTTTTCCGCCAAAGATTAAGGTTACCAGAATGCTTAACCCTGTGATTGTGTCAAAGAGTGGTCCGATGATGGCACGAAGTTTTACCAGATCCATGTTTTTTTCCATAGAATGGATGCTTGCTTTCTCAATATTTTCAAAATCTTTTTCTTCCTGTACAAAGGCTTTGATCACACGGATCCCTGTCAGACTTTCCTGAACTCTGTTTGAAAGCTGAGAAAAAGCTTCCTGGGATTTTAAAGCCCGTTTGTCAAATTCCAAACCGAAATAGTAACAGGTTACGGCGACCAGCGTGAGAGGCAGGAAGGCAATGATTGTCAATTTCAGGTCTATGTAGAAAATCATTTTTATCAGAACCATAAAAGTCATGATGATCGCATCGAAGGCAGTGATCACAGCAATTCCTACTGCCAGACGGATCGCCTGAAGGTCATTTGTAAAATAAGCCATCAAATCGCCTGTATTATGGCTGTTATAGTAGCGGGCGGATAAAGTCTCTATATGGGCAAACATATCGTTCCTCAGGTGATATTCCACGCCACGGGAGGCACCGATGATAAAATAACGCCAGCCAAAGCGTCCGGCCATCATGATCAGTCCAATGCCTAAAATCTTGCCTAGAACATGTTTCACCCCTGAAAAATTCATAGTTCCGAAAGTCAGGCCGTCAATGATCTCGCCAATATATTGGGGAATATAGAGCCCGGCCAGGTCTACGATCAAAAGAACCAGAATTCCGGCCAGATAATGATATTTATACCTCAATAAATAAGGAATGAGTGAAAATTTCTTTTTTTGTTTCATGATATTCTCTCCAAACGTACATTCTCGCCTAAATTCCGGATAGGAATGACGGCACATCTTTTTTATTATAAAACATCTGTTAGGAAAGTCAAGAAATGCAAGAAGATGTATGAGATTTGGAACGAACAATACAATTGTTAATAAAATGATTAACATACAGGAGAGAAAGATGAAGTATAGTACAGGTTTATCTGAAAATGAATGGTATATTATGCAGGTGCTGTGGGAAAATTCTCCGGCAGCTTTACGGGAAATCTGTGATGCCTTAAAAGACAGCAAAGGATGGAGCCGTCATGCGGTTACCTCATTTTTAAAGAAAATGTTGGAAAAGGGCGCAATTACGGTGGATGAAAGCGGTAAAGTGAAAAAATATTCACCGGTATGGAGTAAGGAAGAAACGATTCTTGAAGAAACACATTCTATTTTAGATCGTGTTTATCGGGGGGATCTTCTTTTAATGGTCAGCAATGCAGTGAAGGAGCAGAAACTGACAAAAAAGAAATTGAGGAACTAAAGGAAATGCTGGATCATATGGAAGAATAGACAGGAGCTTGCCATGAATTGGATTTATTTTATGATCAGCAGCACAGCACTGATCGGAATGGTTTTTTTATTCAAAAATTGTTTCGGAAGAAACTTTCTCCGGGGGCAGTTTATGCCTTGTGGCAGTTTCCGATGCTTCGTTAAAAATAAGGGCTGTTCATTGTTCGGCAAATTTGATATAATAGTCGTTCACAGAATAAAAACAGGAGATCATAAACGTGAATTTACTTAAAGAAGATATCAGCAGATTGTTTTACAAATTTCTGGTTCCTGCCATCAGCGGAGCCGTTGCAGTGGCAGCCTACAGCCTGGTAGATACCATTGCCATCGGACAAGGTGTGGGAGCCAATGGAGCGGCCGCCAACGCAGTCGTTCTTCCGATCTTTTCTCTGGCATCCTTTATTGCACTGGTGTTTGGCATTGGAGGCTGTGTCCTGCGAAGTCAGGCGAAAGGAGAGGGAAATGAGGAAAAAGGAAATGCCTATTTTACCTCAGCGACCGTTTTTCTGGGAATTGTTTCAGTGATCATCTGGATCCTGGGAATGATTTTTCAAGAGGACTTTTACCGACTGTGTGGTGCAGACGAAGCATTGCTGCCTTATGCAAAAGAATATGGTCAGTGGATTTTTGCATTCCATCCAACCTTTGTATTTACCACATTTTTAAGCGGTTATATCAGAGCAGATGGATCCCCCAAATTTGTTATGCATGTCATGCTGGCCGGCGGTGTGGTCAATGTGATCGGAGATTATCTGTTTGTCTTTCCAATGCAGATGGGAATGACCGGAGCAGCATTGGCAACTGTTTTGGGATCTACGCTTCAGGTCATTCTTTTGTTGGGTTATATCCTTTTTAAAAAGACTTCTTTGAGATTGGTAAAGCCTTATCGCTGGCTTCCGGCACTGAAAAAGATCCTGGTGGTAGGATTTGGGGCAGGTGTGGGATCACTTGCAGTACTTGTTGTGACCTTTATCACAAATAATCAGATCATGAAATATTCCGGTACGGCGGCACTTGCAGTCTATGGAATGCTCGGAACCATTGCAGCGGTGTTAAACAGTGTATTTTCCGGTGTGGGACAGGCGACGCAGCCAATCGTATCGGAAAATTTCGGAGCGGGAAATTTGGATCGCTGTTGGGAAGCGGAAAAGCTTGGAATGAAAACGGCAGTGATCCTTGGGGTGATCTTTGCAGGATTAAGTATTGCATTTCCACTGCAGATTACAGCACTTTTTATGAAGATGACTGAGGAGATCCAGAAGATCGCACCTTATATTGTCAGGGTCTATGGTGTTTCTTTTATTCCTTTGTCCATCAACAGTTTTGTAATCTATTATCTGCAGTCGATTGCCTGTCCGAAAATGGCTACAGTGATATCACTTTTGCGTGGTGTGATCTTAAATAGCATTTTTCTCTTTGTATTTCCATGGATCATGGGAGAAAATGGGATCTGGTGGGCAATCCTGCTGGCAGAAGTGGCAGCCTTTGGGGCGGCGGCTGTGTGCATTGGAATTGAATTTAGAAAATATCAGAAACAAAGATAAAAGAAAAATCCCTCAGGAAATTCCTGAGGGATAATTTTTTTCAATTATTTTGCCTGTTCAAGAGCAAGAGTTTCTGTTGTGATATCACAAACTTCTGTTGGTCCGTAGTACTGAATTGCACCCGGATATACGAAGCATGTATCAACAGCCCATTCTTCACGGTGAGCTTCGAAGAATTTGAATGGTGCACCATCAAGTTCTACAAGTGCTTTTTTGATAACCGGCTTGTCTTCGCCATGTCTTCTTTCGATGTTCATCATCTTTGTGATCGGCATACCGCCTGCAACCCATTCGTTTGCCGGCTGAGACAGGTTGGAAACTTTTGATAAGTATCCGTTGTAGCCGTACTGGATCAGCATGAATGCGTTGTATCCTAAAGAGTAGCAGTAGTCAGCATCAAAGTTAGATGGGAAAGCACATCTTCCTTCATAACCTAAGAAGTGATGAAGTGCATTGAATTTGCCTGTATATGTGCCTGCTGCTTTTCTAGCTGCTAATTTGTCAGCAACAAGTGCAGAGAATAATTTTTCAGATTCGATCAGGGAAACCTGTACGTTTCCGTGAGGATCTCTTTCTAAGAATAACTGCTGCT
>CAZLQJ010000077.1:0-7220 GCA_964561705.1 uncultured Lachnoclostridium sp.
CATCGATCTGATGATATTCTGGAGTTCCTTTTACAGTTGCCATCATATCTGTAGCGATTGTATCAGCAAACTGGATAGAACCATCTTCGAATGCACTATAGATTGCTGCATCATCAGAACTTAACATAAATGTCATTTTTGTTAAAGATACTTTGTCAGCTGCCCAGTAGTTTTCGTTTGGTTCATAGGTCATAGATTCGTTATGTTTCCATTCAACGAGTTTCATAGGACCAGAAGTAACGAAACCAGCTTCAAGAGCCCAAGCACCTGGATTTGTATCAGCACCTTCTGCTGTTGTTACAGACTGTTCTGGTACTGGATAGAATGCTGGGAATGCACATAAGTCAAGGAAGTATGCACATGGAGCTGTTAACTGTGCTGTAAATGTTTTTCCATCTTCAGAAGCAGAAATCTGAAGTGTTCCGTCATCGTTTTTAGCGATGATGTCTGTCAGGTAAGAATAGTCAGCTGCTGTGTTAGGATCTGCTAATCTGTTCCAGCTGTAAACAACGTCGTTGGCATCAAGTACTTCACCGTCAGACCATTTCAGTCCATCTCTTAATGTGAAAGTATATGTCATACCATCTTCGCTCATTTCATAGCCTTCTGCTAATTCCGGAACAACCTGTCCGTTTTCATCATATGCATATAAACCAGAGAATGCTGCGATTGCAAGGCAAGCACCGTCTACAGAAGAGTTTAATGCTGGGTCAAGTTTATCTGGTTCAGATGCAACCTGAAGTGCTAACTCATTGTTTGGAGTTTTTGCATATGAGAAATATTTAAATCCGTATGCATTAGAGTAAATACCTTCTACATCTGTTTTCTGAAGATATACATCGTTGTAGAAGTACAGAGGTACAACTGCCCATGTAGCCATTAATTCATCTTCAGCTTCATGCATCAATGCTTCACGTTTTTCAAGATCCATTTCTGTTCTGATTGCTGCGATTCTTTCATCGTATCCAGACCATTCTGGTGCGGATGTTTCTGGAACATCTGCTGTGTCATCTGCAGCTGTATCACCTACATTTGTGTCTGTTGCTGCATCGTTACTTCCGTCGTTACTTCCGCATCCAGCTGTAAGAGATGCTACCATTGCAACTGAAAGAAGTGTACAAAGTAATTTCTTTTTCATATTTCATTCTCCTTTTTCTTCTGATTTTCTCTTGCACCTAAGGTGCTTAAAAAACCATATGATTTCTAATGCTACCGCTTTAGCACAAAAAAGTCAATTACTTTTTTCAAAATAATTGACTTTTTGTGAATATTCTATGAATTTTTTATGTTCAAATGTGACATTTCTTACGACAAATTGGCTTATCTGTTCCAGCAAGCCACCTGATGTCCGTTTCCTCTGTCAGTTAATGGCGGACATTCCTGTGCACATTTTTCTGTCGCATACTTGCATCGTGTACGGAATGCACAACCACTTGGCATATGCAGCGGGCTTGGCACATCCCCCTCTAAAACGATACGTTTTCTCTCTTTTGCCATCTTTGGATCCGGATAAGGAACCGCACTCAAAAGAGACTGTGTATATGGATGGATCGGTGAATCACATAATTCATCAGAATCTGCTGTTTCCACGATTCTTCCAAGATACATTACAGCAATTCTGTCAGAGATATGACGAACAACCAAAAGGTCATGTGCGATGAAAAGGTATGCAACGCCCAATTTTTCCTGAAGGTCTTCAAACATATTGATTACCTGTGCCTGAATAGAAACGTCCAGCGCACTAACCGCTTCATCACAAACGATAAAACGTGGATTTGTAGCCAATGCTCTGGCAATACCAATACGCTGTCTCTGACCGCCTGAGAATTCGTGCGCATAACGTGTTGCATGCTCTGCGTTCAGACCTACTGTTTTCATCAGTTCCAGAATCTTTTCTCTGCGCTCTTCTCTCGTAGCATAAAGTTTATGAACATCCAGAGGTTCTCCGATAATATCTTCTACTGTCATACGAGGATTCAAAGAAGAATACGGATCCTGAAATACCATCTGCATTTCTTTTCGCATTTCGTGAATGGTCTTTTCTGTTACCGGTTTTCCGTCAAATGTAATCGTACCGCTTGTCGGCTTATATAAATGGAGCAAGGTACGTCCTACGGTTGTTTTACCACAGCCTGATTCCCCTACAAGACCAAGAGTCTCTCCCGGTCTAATTCCAAATGAAACGCCGTCAACCGCTTTTAACGGTAAAGATTTCATAAATCCTGTTTTGATTGGGAAATGCTGTTTTAAATCTTTGACCTCGATGAGGTATTCGCTTTTGTTTATTGTTTCATGACTCATTGCCTATACCTCTCCTTCTTCCATTGCTCTCTTTAAGTTCAGCCAACAGGACGCATAATGTCCATCAGGCATCTGCATTTCCGGTGCTTTTTCTTCCAGACAGATCTTCATGGCATTCGTACAGCGAGGGCAGAATGCACATCCTTTCGGCATATTTAAAAGGTTGATTGGTGTTCCCGGAATCGGAACCAGTCTTTCACCCATTCTGTCCACATTTGGGATGGAACGGAGCAGACCTTTTGTATATTCATGTGCCGGACGATAGAAGATATCTTCTGCTGTTCCTCTTTCACATACACGTCCGCCATACATAACGATAATCTCGTCACACATATCAGCAATGACACCAAGATCATGGGTTACCATGATGATTGCCATTCCAAGTTTTTTCTGCAATTCCTGCATCAGTTCCAGAATCTGTGCCTGAATCGTCACATCAAGTGCTGTGGTAGGCTCGTCTGCAATCAGAATATCCGGTTCACAGGACAATGCCATGGCGATCATAACACGCTGACGCATACCACCTGATAATTCAAACGGATACTGTTTGATACGTTTTTCCGGTTCGTTGACACCTACCAGTGTAAGCATCTCAATCGCACGTGCTTCTGCTTCTTTACCTTTTCTAGGAGTATGAAGCTCAATTGCTTCTTTCAACTGATATCCAATCGTAAATACAGGATTTAAGCTTGTCATAGGATCCTGGAAAATGATGGAACAGCATTTTCCACGGAATTCCCGCATCTGTTTTTCAGAGAACTGTGCTACGTCCTCTCCTTTATAGAGAATCTTTCCATCGCTGATCCGTCCGTTGCTTTCCAAAATTCTCATAATGGAATAAGCTGTTACGGATTTACCGGAACCGGATTCTCCAACGATTCCTAAAATTTTTCCTTTATCAAGATTAAAGGACACACCGTTGACTGCATGAACATCACCCTTACTTGTTGTGAAGGAGGTATGCAGATTCTGTACGGAAAGTATCGTTTCGCTCATAATATTATCTCCTTAATTTCGGGTCAAAGGCATCACGCAGACCATCACCCAGAAGGTTGCATGCCAAAGTGATCAGACAAATCATCATTGCCGGGAACAACAGCTTGTATGGGTACTGGGTAATACCGGAACGAGCTGCATTTGCTAAAGATCCAAGAGAAGGCATCGGAGCCTGTACACCCAGACCAATAAAGCTTAAGAAACTTTCTGTAAAGATTGCGGACGGAACCTGAAGTGCAGCAGTGATGATGATAACACTGATGATATTCGGTAAAATATGTTTTCGGATAATTCTTCCTGATTTCGCGCCACTGACCTTTGCAGCCAGTACATATTCATTCTGTTTTACAGTTAATACCTGTCCACGAACCATTCTCGCCATACTTGTCCAGTAAAGGATACCAAATACAAGGAACAGAGAGATCATGTTCGGTCCGATCTTTTTCAATGCCGGGATTGCACTTACATCGAGGATTTCACGAAGTACGACTGAAAGAAGTACCACCATCAGCATATCCGGCAGAGAATAGATAATATCTACGATACGCATCATGACCATATCCACTTTACCGCCAAGATATCCCGCGATACTACCGTAGACGACACCAATCACTACAACGATCAATGCCGCAAAAATTCCGACGATCAAAGATACTCTTGTACCGTAAATAACACGGATAAAGTAATCACGACCAAGTTCATCAGTTCCCATAATATGCGGGAATACTTCCCCACCATCTTCCATGTACGCCTGTTCCATTTCAGAATATTCAAATGGCGCCATATTTCCGGCTTTTTTATCACGTTTTCCATCTACTGTTACAATCTGTGAATACTCATACGGAACAACATGTGGAACAACAATGATCATTCCAATGACAAGGAACAATACAACGATACTTCCTACCGCCAATGGATTTTTCATCAGCTTACGCATACCATCTTTGAAAAAAGACACAGATTCACTCATAACCTCCTGCTGTCTTTTTTCATCCTCAGTTGCTTTTTCAAATTTTGCCAGATCCACCTGAAAACTCAAAGGAGATTTCTTTGGCATCTGATCTACATCATATTCTTTTTTCATGTCAAACCTCCTTCATTAATCAAGCTGGATACGTGGGTCTACTAATTTGTAAACGATATCTGTCAAAAGGTTTACTGTGATCAACAGTGTCGCAAGGAAGATTGTAGTACCCATAATCATCGGATAGTCACGGTTTGTAATACATTCTACGAATTTCGCACCCAGACCACCAATTGAGAAAATACTCTCAATAACAAGAGATCCTGTCATAATAGAAGCCGTCATCGGTCCTACATAAGTGATTACAGGAATCAGTGCGTTACGCAGAGTATGTAAAAAGATTACCTTAATCTGTGCAACACCCTTTGCTCTTGCTGTACGGACATAATCCTGTCCCAATGCGTCCAACATACTTGTCTTTGTCAGACGGGTAATATATGCCATCGGTGATGCTGATAAAGCAATCACTGGAAGCAGATAATTTGTTTTGTCAGCACTCCATGCAGATACAAGATTCAGTTTTGTACTGAATACAAGCAACAGCAAGGTACCAAAAACGAAGCTTGGCAGCGAGGTAAACAAGGTTGACAAGAAAATAATCAATCGGTCCGCCAGCTTATTACGATTCAGCGCAGCTGTACATCCGAGGATTACACCAAAGAATACCGCAACCAGTGCAGCCAATCCACCCAGCTTTGCAGAAACGCCGAATGATGAAAAAATCGTTGTTTTAATGTCACGTCCTGTTTTTGTAGACACGCCGAAATCTCCGTGAGCAATATTCTCTAAATAAAGAATAAACTGTTCCGGAACCGATTTGTCTAAATTAAATCTTTCTTCTAATACACGTCTTACTTCCGGTGAAATCGCTTTTTCACCATCGAATGGGCCACCGGGAATTGCATTCATTGCAAAAAATGTGATCCCGCATACAATAAAAATGGTGGCAATCGCAAGGAATACACGTTTTGTGATATACTTAGCCAATGGTATACTCTCCTTCTCTTTTATATTTTTGTAATGTTTCTTCCATGAAGCTTCATGGATGCTTTCTATCAGTTTCTCCAAAATGATAGAATATTTCTAAACTGAAGTCTATTCTATCATTTGGAGAACAAAGCGACAGCCTAATGGCTCAATTCTACCATAAGATCCGCCAAAAAGCAAGCAGTTTTACTTTCTTATACTATTGCTATATTGCTTTACTTCATTAAAAGGAATGCTTTATAGCCTTTCACAGCTTCATAAACATCTGCTTTGCTGCTGATTTCATATGGCGCATGCATATTTAACACTGCAACACCGCTGTCGATGACTTCCATTCCATAATTTGCCATGATGTACGCAATGGTTCCGCCACCGCCTACGTCTACTTTACCAAGTTCTGAGAACTGGTAGTTCACGCCAGCATCATCAAATACTTTTCGGAGTTTTCCGATATATTCTGCATTGGCATCATTCGATCCGCTCTTTCCTCTGCTTCCCGTAAATTTGTTAAAGGAAAGTCCGCGGGATAAAAATGCAGCACTGCGTTTTTCAAATACTTCTGCATACATTGGATCGTAAGCCGCACTAACATCAGAAGAGAGCATGCGGGAATTTGCCATCGCACGACGAACCTTTAGTTCAGATTCCCCTTCATTTAATGCAATCAGTTCTGCTACGATATTTTCAAAAAATCTGGAATGCATACCGGTTGCACCCACACTTCCGATTTCTTCTTTGTCTACCAGCAGACAGCAGCTTGTTTTTTCTGTTGTTTCTGTTTCCAACATTGCAAACAGTGAAGTAAAGGCACAAACTCTGTCATCCTGTCCATATGCCATAACCATACTTCTGTCAAGACCGCAGTCTCTTGCTTTTCCGGCTGGCACCAGTTCCAGTTCTGCTGATACGAAATCTTCTTCTTCAATATCATAAGAGGATTTTAAGATTTTTAATACATTTGCTTTCACTGCTTCTTTTTCTTCTTGATCAAGATCCGGATTTTTTTCAATCGGCTGATTTCCGATCAGAA
Organism: uncultured Lachnoclostridium sp.; assembly: GCA_964561705.1. Taxonomy (GTDB): domain Bacteria; phylum Bacillota; class Clostridia; order Lachnospirales; family Lachnospiraceae; genus HGM12587. The sequence goes on from CAZLQJ010000077.1 coordinate 6,339, forward strand.
TATCCAGTCCTTCCCCTTCGATCACTGTTGCTGCACTCTTTTCCATCTGTTTTGCTGAAAGATGGATCAAAAGATCTGTAATGCATACCACCGGATCTGTATCCTTTTCACCGATTACAACATTCACAACCGTACCATCTTTTTTTACAACCACACCATGGATCGCCATTGGCTGTGCAACCCACTGGTATTTTTTAATACCACCATAATAATGGGTATCCAGATATGCAAAATCTTCATTTTCGTATAACGGGTTCTGTTTGATGTCAATTCGTGGAGAATCAATATGTGCTCCCAAAATGTTCATACCATTAGAAATTGGTTCCTGTCCCATCTGGAATAATGCAATTGATTTCCCCATACACACTGCGTATACCTTATCCCCCGGAACAAGTGCTTTCCCCTGAGCCAATACATCTTCAATATTTCTGTAACCTGCTTTTTCTGCCATTTCTACAGACAGGTTGACACATTCTCTCTCTGTTTTCCCTTTATCAAGACAATCCTTGTATCTTTCATTAATCTCATGAATCTCTTTTAACTGATTTTCTCCATAAGTTGTCCATATATTTTTTCTTTCCATGTTCACTTCTCCTTCCAGTGTAAAATCACACATACCCTATAGTATATACATTATTCTACATAAAATCAATGATTGTATACAAAAATTGCTGTCAATTTATTGTTTTTTTAGATTTCAAAAGACAAATTTTGGAATATTTTTCACAAAAAAATCTATGTTTTAGTCCTCTGATCGTTAAATTTTCTACAACAAAAAAGCACCTCAAACAAGGTGCTTTTCATCGTGTCTCTTCGATTTTTATGAATTTCAAAGCTGCTGACGGGAGTTGAACCCGTGACCACAACCCGCAAACCCTTGAA
>CAZLQJ010000078.1:0-6894 GCA_964561705.1 uncultured Lachnoclostridium sp.
GCTATCCCTATTATGTAGCCTCTAGAGCTTTAAAAACAGAAGATCTGAAGGCAATCACAAAGGAAAATCCTGCGGATGGCGTGATTATTTATGCAGTTCACAAAGGGGAATGTGATCGAATTGTACTGGTAAAACAATATCGGTATTCCATTGGAGATTTTATTTATGAATTACCGGCAGGGTTGATCGATGAGGGAGAAGATTATCAAAAAACTGCCGTTCGTGAAATGATGGAAGAAACCGGTCTTTCTTTTGTGCCGGTACCACATGATACCTGCTACAGCAAACCGTTTTTTACGACAGTAGGAATGACTGACGAATCCTGCAGAACTGTTTACGGAGAAGCCTTCGGAGAGCCGTCGAATGCCTTTTTAGAGGATACGGAAGATATTGAAGTTGTGCTGGCCAACAAAGAGATGGCGAAAGAAATATTAAAAACACAGAAAGTATCAGTTATGGCTGGATATTTGCTTATGAATTTTATCCACAGCGAAGATCCGTTCTGGTTTTTGAGATAAAGGAGAATTATCATGAAATTTGTAATACAAAGAGTTACAGAAGCCTCTGTAACCGTTGAGGAAAAGGTTGTTGGAAAAATCGGAAAAGGATTCCTTGTTTTGGTTGGTATTTCAGATGAAGATGATCGACAGGTTGCCGATAAACTTGTAAAAAAACTGGTTGGACTTCGAATTTTTGAAGATTCCGAAGGAAAAACAAATCTTTCTCTGGCTGATGTTGGAGGTGAACTGTTGATGATTTCCCAGTTTACGTTATATGCAAATTGTAAAAAAGGATATCGTCCAAGTTTTATTGAAGCCGGCAAACCGGATATGGCCAACGAATTATATGAATATATTTGTGAAGAATGCAAGAAGAGTGTTCCTGTGGTTGAAAAGGGAATTTTTGGTGCAGATATGAAGGTTTCGCTCTTGAATGATGGTCCTTTTACGATCATTCTAGACAGCCGTGATTTATAAAGAAATTCTTAAATATTTGTGATTTTTCTGTCAATCTGGTTGAAAATACCTAGATTCTACAGTAAAATATAATTATAAAACAACGATGCTTTAACGGAGAAAACAAGTAGATCATGACAAATGAATTATTAAATAACATTCCTGAAGAAGAATATCAGGAATTGATCAGACCTTATACAGATGCCATGAACAACGTGCGAATGCGCCTTGAAGTATTGAATAAGGATTATCGAAAAAAGAATAACAATTATCCAATTCATTTCATTCAGACCCGTATCAAAAAGAGACCAAGTCTGGAAAAGAAACTGATGAAAAAGGAATTGCCGGTAACGGTAGAGGCTGCGGCAGATAATATTCGTGACATTGCCGGGATTCGAGTGATCTGCTATTTTGAAGAAGATGTCTACGCAGTTGCCGAATGTCTGAGACAGCAGCAGGATCTTATTTTTATCAGGGAACGGGATTATATCAAGAATCCAAAAGACAGCGGTTATACCAGCTATCATGTAATTTATGGTGTTCCTGTTTATCATGTTGATGGAATGGAATATTTTCCGGTAGAAATTCAGATTAGGACAATGTCTATGGATTTTTGGGCAAGTATGGAGCACCGCATCTGTTACAAAAGTGAGGATGCGCGAAAAGATGAGCTCCAAAAAAGTCTTTCCAGATTTTCAACAGAACTGAAAAAAATGGAAAGAAGTATGCATGAGCATCTGAACGGAACCGCAGAACTTGACTAGGTTTCTGTGATAAGAAAATTTTGTACACAAAAAGAGCTGTTCAATTTTGAACAGCTCTTTTTTATGACTTTAATGTAAATTTTGTAGTATGGGAAGCAATTTTTTCCAATTCTATATTTAAGGAATTCAGTTGACGGATATATTGGTTCGTTCCTTCGTCGTAATTTCCTTCTTCCAACCCTGCAATACTGACAATGATCAGCTTTTTGCAACGGTGGGAGAGTGCCAGAATACGTTTAAAAGCGTCTTCGGCATCTGAATGATGGATAAAAATCCCATTTGCAAGAAGATTGGAAGCATCCTCCAAAAGTACGACGGCATCGGAAGGAATATCGATCTTATGGATTTCCCAGGGTTCTTCAATGGTAAAAAATCCTTTTCCTTCACGCTGACGAAGATGCTTGGCAATGCGTTGATCGTTTTCTGCTGTCTGAGGAACCATGGTTGCCAGATAGATCCGTGGACAATCAGGTGTTTCTACAGTCATTTTTTCTGCATAAAGACTTTTTCCACTATTGTTTGGTCCTAAAATCAGTTGGATTTCCATTTTTCATAAGCCTCCACCTGAATATCATCAAAACTTGCCGCATGCTTATAGGCCGAAACAGCCATATCCAAAAGCGGCATCAGAGCCACTGCACCGGTACCTTCCCCTAGACGCATATTTGCATGGATTACAGGATCAAAGCCTAATTCATTCATCAAACGTTGTCCGGCAGGTTCTGCGCTGATATGCGATGGTATAATATATTCTTTTACATACGGACAAAGTCGGATTGCACAAAGTGCAGCAACACCGGAAATAAATCCATCCATAATTACAGGAATGTGATAAAGGGCACCGCCAATAAAGGCTCCAACCATTCCGGCAATGTCAAATCCACCCACTTTTGCCAAAACATCCAAAGGATCCTTCGCATCCGGCTGGTTGATTTCGATTGCTTTTTTAATGGCATTTTGCTTGCGCAGCAATCCATCATCTGTCAAACCGGAACCGCGTCCGGTAACCTGTTCTGCAGGAAGATTAAGAAGTACAGACATTATTGCACTGGAGGTTGTTGTATTTCCAATCCCGGCTTCTCCAGTCGCAATTAATTGGTATCCTTCGTTTTTGCGTTGCTCTACAAGCTGGATTCCGGTCAAAACAGCCTGTTTTGCCTGTTCCCTGGTCATTGCAGGCTCCATCGTCATATCGTTGGTTCCTGGGGCAATTGCGCGTGGAATTAAGCCATCTACCTGATCAATCATTCCCATATCGATTGGAAATACATCTGCACCGCAGGCAGCAGCCATCGCATTTACTGTCGTTGTGTGATTTACCAGAGATTTTGCAATGGCAGTTGTGACCTCATGGGTACTCTGTGCAACGTTTTGTGCCAAAACTCCGTTATCTGCACAGAATACAAGCACACATTTTTTTGAAAGATCAGGATAAGGTGTACCCAAAGCAGCAGAAGCGGATGCGAGCAAAGTTTCTAATTTTCCAAGACTTCCTACTGGTTTGGCAATGTGATCAAAATGAGAAATACAAGCCTCATATGCTTCATGATCAGATGGGGTGATTTTTGAGATCAATTGAGTCAGTTCCATAAGATACCTCCTAAATTATATGGATTTGTGCGGGATTTATCGTCTGTAAACGTGAAAAAAGGAACCGTCAGGAATTCGGCTCCTTTCTCCTATAGAGGCAAAATAAATCGTTAATCCGTTTGCAAAAACGATCGTATGTGCAGAAATACGATCGTTCGATTTACAAAACAATATGGTATGTTTCCTATCGACCGTAAGAATCATTTTATAAATCCATACAAGCAGTTCTCCTGACTTAAGTTCATCATCAAAAAGCGCCTTCCCAGATTTCTCCAGTGACATATTGCTTTCTGACTCCCTATCACAGTGGCGGGACCGTACCGGAATTACACCGATTTCTCTATTAATCCTTTCGGAACTTGTATTTCTTGCACGTTCATTAACTTGTTAACATATTAACATAACAATTTCTTTTTGTCTACTTTTTATGGATTATTTTCTATCTGCCAAAAGTTTTTCTACACTTACAAGTTTTACACAAAGTACAAAAGCTTTTGAAGCAACTTTCATTTCCTCAATCGATGGGAAAGTAGGAGCAATACGAATATTGGAATCTTCCGGATCTTTTCCGTAAGGGAAGGTCGCACCAGCGTTTGTCATGATCACACCCAGATCCTTACATTTTGCAACGATTGCTTTGGCGCAGCCAGGCATAGAATTAAAGGATACAAAGTAGCCGCCACGCGGTTTTACCCAGCTTCCGATTTCTAGTCCGGTAAGTTCCGCTTCCAATGTATCTAAAACGGCTGCAAATTTTGGACGGAGCAGTTCTGCATGTTTTTTCATATGTGCATTTAAGCCGTCAATATTCTTGAAAAATCTGGAATGACGGAGCTGATTGATCTTGTCATGACCAATGGTCTGAACGGTCATATAACTTTCGATAAATTCAATATTTTCTAAAGAAGAAGCCACTGCTGAAACACCGGATCCAGGGAAGCTGATCTTTGAAGTAGAAGCAAAGATATAAACCATATTTGGATTTCCTGCTTTGGCACATTCTTCTAAAATATTTAAAATTTCATCCTGTGTATCTTCGTATAAATGATGAATTCCATATGCATTATCCCAGTAAATACGAAAATCTTCAGCTGCCGGTTTTAAATTTGCAAAACGGCGAACTACTTCGTCGGAGTAGGAGATACCGGTTGGATTGGAATATTTTGGCACGCACCAGATTCCTTTTACAGCAGGATCATTGTTTACATATTTTTCTACAAGATCCATATCCGGACCATCTTCATAAAGCGGAATATTGATCATTTCAATGCCAAAGGTTTCAGTGATTTTGAAATGTCTGTCATATCCCGGAACCGGGCACAAAAATTTTACCTGATCTAATTTGCACCATGGTGTAGAACCATTTACTCCGTGAATCATAGAACGGGAAACGGTATCATACATGATATTTAAACTAGAGTTTCCGCAGACAACAACATTATCTTTTTCAACCCCCATCATTGCAGCCATCAGACGGCGGCATTCACCGATTCCATCCAAGTCACCATAGTTACGTGTATCATTTCCAAGTACAGTTCTCATATCAGAGGAACTGTTTACCACATCGAGCATCGGCATACACAGTTCTAACTGAGAAAAACCTGGTTTTCCTCGTGCCATATTTAAGTTGAGCCCTTTGGCTTCCATTGTTTTGTATTCTTCCTCTAAAGCAGCCTTTAAAGTGAGTAATTCGTCTTTTGTAAGATCCTTATACGCTTTCATAAATATTCCTCATTCACTTTCCTATATTCATTCTTTAAACAGAAGTTTTTCTGCTTATCTTACCGGATAATTTGTATCTTTGTATATTTGTATACAATCTATCTCAAAATATCTTTTATAATACCGAAAAATGGAAAAAAATGCAACCGTTTCTTCTATGATTCACACATTATTTCATAAGAAATTTTATAATGGTATCATAATTTTCCGGTTTATGAGGAAAGGTGCAGTCATCGCAGCATTTGATTTTTTTTCCGTTGCATTCAATATACTTGGGATTTCCGGGACAATGTTCCCTTAAATACAGGGGGCAATAGCAGAATAGACAATTAAAGTTTTCAATATCTTTATGACATGGATAGTATTCACATTCCAGATTTGCAAAATATTTTGAACAGTTTTTCATACGAAAGTGTTCCTCCGATCGATTTTTCATTTATTATATCACAGAAAAATATTTTACAGAAACCAAAACATTTGTTTGCGTTTTTGGTGATCTTATGTTAATCTAAATAATAAGAAACGAAAATATGTTTGGGAGGAAAGCATATGTCTCAAGGAAAGATTACAGAAAAGCAATCACAAATTTTAGAATATATCAAATCAGAAATCTTGAACAAAGGATACCCGCCATCAGTGCGTGATATCTGTCAGGCTGTTCAGTTAAAATCCACTTCATCCGTACATTCACATTTGGAAACACTGGAAAAGAACGGCTATATCCGTCGTGACCCGACAAAACCGCGTACGATTGAAATTTTGGATGATAATTTTAATCTGGTCAGAAGAGAGATGGTAAATGTACCGATCGTCGGAACCGTTGCAGCAGGACAGCCGATCCTTGCCACAGAAAATATTGAAAATTATTTCCCGATTCCATCGGAATATATGCCTAACAAAGAAACCTTTTTATTAAAAGTCAAAGGAGAGAGTATGATCAATGCCGGTATTTTAGACGGAGATTATATTCTTGTGGAACGTCAGAATCATGCGGAAAATGGCGAAATGGTTGTTGCTCTGGTAGATGATTCGGCGACTGTAAAGACATTTTATAAGGAAGAAGGACATATCCGACTTCAGCCGGAAAACGATTATATGGATCCGATTATTTTGGATACTGTGGAGATCCTTGGAAAAGTATTTGGAGTGTTCCGTTTCTTTAAATAAAAAGCGCTTGCTTTTTTGAGAGAAATCGTTTATAGTTTCTCTTGTACATGACTGGCGGAAACAGTTTTTGCTGTGTAGGATTACCTACAGGGAGTGTATGTATTATATTAGATTAGCCGACCGCCTGGGCACGCTTGAAGCAAGTGTGTTCAGGTGGTCTTTTTATGTATAAAAAACAAGGAGAAAAATCATGGAAAAAATTTCAATCTTTGAAGAACTTCAAAACAAAACTTATCCTGGACGCGGGATCGTGCTTGGCAAATCAGTTGACGGCACCAAGGCAATTTGTGCTTATTTCATTATGGGTAGAAGCGAAAACAGCCGAAACCGCGTTTTTGTAGAAGATGGTGAAGGTATTCGTACCCAGGCTTTTGATCCATCCAAAATGGTTGATCCAAGTCTGATCATTTATGCGCCGGTACGCGTTCTTGGCAATAAAACCATCGTGACAAACGGTGATCAGACCGATACCATCTATGAAAATATGGATAAGCAAATGACATTTGAACAGTCTTTAAGATGTCGTGAATTTGAACCGGATGGACCAAATTATACCCCAAGAATTTCAGGTGTCATGCATATTGAAAACGGAAAATATAATTATGCCATGTCCATTTTAAAGAGCAATCAGGGCGATCCTGACGCTTGCAACCGCTATACATTTGCTTATGAAAATCCAAAAGCAGGAGAGGGAC
>CAZLQJ010000079.1:0-6730 GCA_964561705.1 uncultured Lachnoclostridium sp.
GAAAATCCAAATATCGTTGTATTAGATGCTGACCTTGCAGGTTCTACAAAAACAGCAGTTTTTGGAAAAGCATTTCCGGAAAGACATATTAACTGCGGTATCGCAGAAGGTAATATGATGTCTGTAGCAGCAGGTCTTGCAGCATCCGGAAAAACAGTATTTGCTTCTTCTTTTGCCATGTTTGCATCCGGAAGAGCTTATGAACAGATTAGAAACTCTATCGGCTATCCGCATTTAAATGTTAAAATCGGTGCAAGCCACGCAGGAATTTCTGTAGGTGAAGATGGTGCAACCCATCAGTGCAACGAAGATTTTGCAATTATGCGTTCTATTCCGGGCATGGTAGTAATCTGTCCATCTGATGATGTGGAAGCAAGAGCAGCAGTCAGAGCAGCAGCAGAATATTATGGACCAGTTTATTTGAGATTAGGCCGTTTGGCAGTGCCGGTATTCAACGATCCTGAAACTTATCAGTTTGAAATGGGTAAGGGCGTTGTTGTAAAAGAAGGAACAGATGTGTCTATTTTTGCGACAGGTCTGGAAGTAAATGAAGCAATTGGTGCAGCGAAACTTTTAGAAGCAGACGGCATTCATGCGGAAGTAATCAATATCCATACAATCAAACCGATCGATCGGGAATTGGTTGCAGCATCTGCAAAGAAAACAGGTAAAGTTGTAACAGTAGAAGAACATTCGATCATTGGCGGTTTGGGAAGTGCGGTTTGTGAAGCACTCGCAGAAACTGTACCGACACCGGTTCTTCGCATTGGTGTAAATGATGTTTATGGTGAATCAGGTCCTGCAAAAGCATTGATTGCAAAATACGGCCTTGATGCAGAAAGCATTTACAAAAGAGTTAAAGAATATTTAGCAAAATAAAATAACGGGAATGGGAGCCGCTGCAGAGATGATTAATGGTCATGGATGCGGCGGCTTTTATCTTCTGATTTTGAGGAAAAATTGCCTTGGGTTGTTTACAAAAGGGGCAATTCTTTGTGTATAAAAACTGGATAGGAGAAGTCGGAGAGTGAATAACATCATAAAAACTGCATTAAAAGCGACAATTCCGGTCTTAACGGGATATCTGGTTCTTGGCTTTGGGTTTGGAATTATATTAAAAGCAGCTGGTTACGGGATTTTAACTGCATTTTTGATGAGTCTTTTTATTTATGCAGGTTCAATGCAATATGTCGCAGTGGAATTGCTGACAGGCGGAGCATCCCTGTTAACAACTGCGTTTACAACTTTGATGGTAAATGCAAGACATTTATTTTATGGCATTTCGATGCTGGAAAAATATCGAGGTGCAGGGAAATGGAAACCTTATCTGATATTTGCATTGACAGATGAAACCTATTCTCTAGTATGTCAGGAGCAGGAAAAAATGGAACCGGAACAAAGGATAAAATATGATTTTTTTGTATCCCTGTTTAATCAGATTTATTGGGTGGCAGGTTCTTTGTTGGGTGCCGTGGCCGGAACGGTTCTTACGTTTAACAGTGAAGGAATTGATTTTGCATTGACAGCATTGTTTTTGACAGTATTTTTGGAACAATGGATGACGGCCAAAGATCATGTGCCGGCGCTGATCGGCGTGTTTTCATCAATCATTTGTTTGCTGATTTTTGGAAGCGACAATTTTTTGATCCCTGCAATGTTGATGATTACGATATTGCTTGGATTGTATCGGGAGGTGCCGGAAAATGCTTGATCTGCATACAGGAAGCACCATTGCAGTGATTGCAGCGGTAACGATTTTGTTGAGATTTTTACCATTTCTAATATTTAACAATCAGGAAAAGACCCCCGGAATCATAGAAAAATTGGGAAGAATCCTGCCCTATGCAATCATGGGAATGTTGGTTATTTACTGCATAAAGGGAATTTCATTTTCAAAAATGGAGGGATTCTTACCTACATTCATTGCCGGTGGTGTTGTGGGAGGCCTTTATCTGTGGAGACGTAATACATTGATCAGTATTGTATGTGGTACAATCTGCTATATGTTTCTGGTACAAGTGATATTTTAAATCATTTACAGGGTTGAATTGCCTTGTAAGAGTGAGGAAGAGATAATGAGAAAGAAAAAAATAATAACTACGATTGTTGGAATATGCATTAGTTTAGGAACAATGTTCTTCGGTGGAGAAATTTATCAGAATTGGGGGGATCTTGAAAATACTTCAATGATTTCGTCTGATTATGATATTCCGGCATATTCCGGCTCTCCGTATATTGAAATCAATGATAATCAGCCTTTTTTTGAAAAGGGTGAATTTACAACAGAGCCTTTTGAAGAGTATTCTGAGCTGGATGCATTGGGAAGATGTGGTGTGGCTTATGCGAATATATGTCAGGAATTGATGCCGACGGAGGAACGAGGTGAAATTGGAAGAGTGAAACCTTCAGGCTGGCATACAGTAAAATATCCGGAGGTGATCAAGGATCTGTATTTGTATAATCGCTGCCATTTGATTGGATTTCAATTAGCCGGAGAAAATGCAAATGAAAAAAATCTGATTACCGGGACGAGATATTTAAATGTAAAAGGGATGCTGCCATTTGAAAATGAAGTGGCAGACTATGTTGAGGAGACCGATCAACATGTATTGTATCGGGTAACGCCGATATTTACCGATGATAATCTGGTTGCAGATGGTGTGCTGATGGAAGCCTGTTCTGTGGAAGATGCCGGAAAAGGGGTGTCTTTTTGTGTATTTGTCTACAATGTGCAGCCGGGGATAGAGATTGATTATCAAACAGGAGAAAGCAGATATAGCGACGGAAAATAATTCTTTGAATGAAAAGGAGGCAGACAATGCATACAGAAAAATTGGAATTTTATCCGAAACATCCTTCAGGAATAAAGACACATCAGATTGAAACATGTGCAATGCCCAAATTTGAACAGATAGCGCCATTTCATGTAAAGGATCTTTATGAGGAGTTTACGGAAAATGCAGACAAATTTTTTGCGACTTATGTGGATAAACGTTTTGAGGTGACTGGTATTGCAAAAAAGATTGGCCCAGATATTCACAATAAGCCGTCGATTGAGATTTCCGATCGAATAGAGGGGCAGACGTATGCCCTGGTGATATTTCCAACGGACGATCATTATAAAAAGGTAAACGTGGGAGATCAGGTAACGGTTTGTGCGAATTATTTGGTGATGAGCAATCTTTTTGGTACAGTTATGAAATATAGTGAATTGGTCTCCGTGGATCCAAAAGAGGATCAGGCAAAGGAGCAGATAGCGCTGAAGTATCCGATGTTTGATGGAGAAAAAGTGATCGAAAATGTTGCGATTGTGATTGAGAGTGGCAGGATCAAAGAAATTGTGCCGGCCGAATCTTCTGATAACCACTATTTTCTTATGCCGGGACTCATGGATGCTCATACCCATTTAAGTACTATGGGACAGGTGCAGGCAATGCAAAAAAATGGTGTCATTGCAGCCTGTGATGTGGTGGCAGACGAAATGCTGGTTCATGCTGCAAAGCCATTTACGATTGTCTCGTCTGCAGGAATGTCGATGGGAACGCTGAACGGACGGGCATATGTCAAAAAATCGATAGAAGCCGGTGCAGCGTATATCAAGGTATTGCTGATGGAACCAAATCTGATGATGAAAGGTGTTTTAAAAGATATTTGTAAAGCTGCACATGAGAAGGGCAGAAAAGTGGCAGTTCACGCAGTTTCTGTAAAGGCGGTACAGATGTCCGTTGAATGTGGTGCGGATATTTTGCTACATGTACCTATGAAAGAAGAATTTCCGGAAACTCTTGCAAAAACGATTGCTGAGAAGGGAATTGCAGTAGCTCCTACGCTTGTTATGATGGAAGCTTTTGCAAACAGTGGAAGTAGAGGCTATCAACCGGAACATTATCAAAATGCAGAAAATGCTGTGAGATTGCTTCGAAAATGTGGTGTAACAATTCTGGCAGCAACAGATGCAAATCCTGGAACTTTTGCTCCGGCAGTGGCATATGGTGCTTCCTTGCATCGGGAAATGGAACTTCTAGTAAAAGCAGGTATGACACCAACTGAAGTTTTAGCTAGTGCCACAAGTGCAACTGCAGAGGTGTTTGGAGTAGAAGACCTAGGTGCACTCCAAAAAGGAAAAAGAGCAGTTTTGTTACTGATTGAGGGAAGACCAGACAAAAACATCGCAGATACGAAAAAAATCAAACAAATTTGGATCGACGGAAAGCCGATCATTTGAGGTGACAAATATGAAGATTATTACAATAGAAGAACATTTAGCAGGTGCTCCGATTAATCAGCATCTGGCCAAATATAGTATGGTAGATGCACCTTACACACCAATGGCGCATAAAGAAGGACGACCATATGATGCGGATCCGCAATTGTTTGCTGATCTGGATAAACGTCGCATCGAAGATATGGATCAATATGGAATCAGCATGCAGATTTTGTCTTGTCCTGCAAAATCCCAGCTTCTTCCGGAAAAGGAAGCATTGACGATTGTAAGTGAAACCAATGACTACATTGCACAGGTTGTAAAGTTGCATCCTGACCGATATGGTGCTTTTGCACTGCTGCCTTGGTCAGCACCAAAGGAGGCTGTAAAAGAAGCAGAACGTATAAAATCGTTAGGATTTCAAGGAATCTTGCTTGCAGGAAGAGCATCTGCGGGAAATGAATTTCTTGATGATAAAAAATTTCTCCCGGTTTTAGAAGCCTGTGAAGCATTGAACCTTCCGATTTATGTGCATCCGGGTGCGCCGCTTAAGGCGGTGCAGGAACCCTATTATGGCGGATTGGGTGATGAGATCAGTGCGAGATTGTCCTTGCATGGCTGGGGCTGGCACAATGAAGCAGGAATACAGGTTTTACGAACAATTTTAGCAGGAAGATTTGAGCAATTTCCTAAATTACAATTGATCTCGGGACATTGGGGAGAAATGCTTCCATTCTTTCTTTCGCGAATTGACCAGTCAATGCCGCAATTTGTCACAAAACTAGATCGTACAGTTACAGAAACTTTTAGAGAAAATGTGTATATTACACCGAGTGGAATTTTCGATTATCCGCAGTTAAAGTTTTGTATTGAAGTAGTAGGTGCGGATCGAATCATTCATTCTGTGGATTGTCCATTTATCAGCAATGAGGGGGCAAAACCATTTATCGAAAATGCACCGATCAGTGCTGGGGAAAAGGAACAGATTGCATATAAAAATGCGGAGTATTTATTTAAGATATAAAATAGAAGCATGGCATCTAAAAATTTAATAAAATGGATGAAATGATCAATAGATTGAAGAATGTATAATCATGATGGGCTTATGTTTAGGTATAGAGTAAGTCCATCATTTTTTTTATGATTTTTAGATTGTGCGATGAGTGGGAAAGGAGAAATCGTGGGAAATGTATATGGCTATGTACGAGTGAGTACAAGGGATCAGAAGGAAGATCGACAGCTTGTCGCATTACAAGAAATGTCTGTTCCTGAGCAGCATATTTTTGTGGATAAACAATCCGGAAAGGATTTTAAACGTCCAATGTACAAACGAATGCTAAGAAAAATAAAAAAAGATGATGTGCTTTATGTGAAAAGTATTGATCGTCTTGGAAGAAATTACGCTGAAATTTTGGAACAATGGAGAATGCTTACGAAGGAAAAAGGAATTGATATTGTGGTATTGGATATGCCACTTTTGGATACACGTCGGGGAAAGGATCTTATGGGAACCTTTTTGAGTGATATTGTTTTGCAGGTGTTATCGTTTGTTGCTGAAAATGAAAGAACCAATATTAGGCAAAGACAGGCCGAAGGTATTGCAGCGGCGAAAATGAGAGGCGTTCGTTTTGGAAGACCACCCAGTCCATTGCCAATGAATTTCCATGAAGTCTATCAGCGATGGAAAAATGACGAAATTACAGGTCTGGCAGCAGCGAAGGCGTGTGGAATGCCAATGTCAACATTTCGTTATCGAGCGGAAATTTACGAAAAATCCAAATTATTTTGAAAGGGCATTTTACAGGAATGTGTACGTTCCTGTAAAATGCCTATTTTTTTGTTCCATCTAAATCATACCACAAAAACCAGTGTTTTTCCATAGATTTACAGGCTTTCTGCTATATGTCAAAAGACATTTTGATTATATCCAAAACGTACACATTTTGGAAAGTGCCGATTGGGGGACAAAGGGGGAAAACATCATGGTTCATACGGATTTGAAATTTTTTACAAATGAGCCGGAAAGAGATCTGTATAGTCGCTTTGCTGCCATTCTGAAAAGCAATACACAATTCTTTGATGTTCTGGTTGGTTATTTCAGAGCCAGCGGCTTTTTCAAAATGTACGAAGCTCTGGAACAAGTAGAAAAAATCAGAATATTGGTTGGTTTAAATGTCGATAGATATACGGTTAAGATTATCGATCGTGTCAATGATGAAGCAAAATATGCTGCGATCGCAACTGCAGATGGCAAAGAGATGATTGCGGAGGAAATTGAAAAAGAGTTTGAAACAGCGGCAAGCTCAGAACATGTAGAAAAAGGTGTTCGTATTTTCATGGATTGGTTGAAATCTGGAAAATTGGAAATGCGTATGTACACCGAAGCACCAATTCATGCAAAGGTTTATATTATGCGTAAAGATCAGGATAAGTTGCCGGATACATTTGGAAGTGTAATTACCGGTTCCAGCAACTTTTCTGAAGCAGGCTTGGTAAATAACCTTGAATTCAATGTAGAACTGAAAG
>CAZLQJ010000080.1:0-6589 GCA_964561705.1 uncultured Lachnoclostridium sp.
GGCACCTTTTTCTTCCAGCTTTTCCAAAGCTGCAATGATCCCTCGACCCGCACAGCCCAGTCCCGGTGTCGGTCCGCCTGCTTCCACGCAGATCACACCAGCATCCCCTTCTGTCACCATTTCATCCAAGGTAAACTCATTCTTTTTTTCCCTGACAAGATCTAAGACTGTCGTCATTTTTTCTTTCCCATGAAGGCTTACTGTTGAATCTGCTTTTGGATCACATCCAATCTGCATCACCTTGTATCCCATATGACTCCATGCTGCAGAAAGATTAGAAACTGTGGTGGACTTCCCAATCCCACCTTTTCCGTAAACAGCCAGTTTGATCATCTTATCTCCTTCCCGAAATCACCTCTGCCTACAACCACTTCATAACCGATCTGCTCCATTTGTTGCCGAAGCAGATCAATCCCTTCTTTTGCTGTGATTTCTGTACCCGCTTTTTTGTCATACAACATATATTTTTTCCGAACATGAAATGGGGAAAGATTTGGCATCACCACATTGCAGCCTGCCAAAATTCCCTGCACCCTTCCGTCTGCCCAAGCAGTACCCAATGCCGTTGTAGACGGAAGCAACACCTTAGGGAACATTATCCTTAAAAGTGCCAGGATCAACAACGTCAGTTCCACACTGCCCTTGGGTTCTGCATGGAAAGGCGTATCCTTATGAGGAAGAAATGGTCCGACTCCGATCATTTCCGGCACAAATTCTTCCATAAATTTCATATCTTTCGCCAAAACTGCCGGCGTCTGTCCCGGAGTTCCTACCATGATCCCACATCCGGTCTGATATCCCAAATCTTTCAGATACTTCAGACAATTCATTCTGTTTTCCAAAAGCTGTTCTTTAGGATGAAGTTTTTGATAATGACAAGGATCTGCCGTTTCATGCCGAAGCAGATAGCGGTCTGCACCGGCTTCCCTGAGCATTTTGTAAGATTCAAAACTGCGTTCCCCTAAAGACAGGGTAATGGCACAATCCGGATAATTTTCCCTGATGCGATGTATCATTTCGCACAGTCTTTCATCTGTATACCATCCATCCTCACCGCTTTGAAGAACAAATGTTCGAAATCCGTTTTCATATCCATCCCGGCAGCATTCCAGAATATCTTCCAGTTCTAAACGATATCTTTGGCACATTCGATTGCTTCTTCTGATACCGCAATAATAACAGTCGTTTTTACAGAAATTAGAAAATTCGATTATTCCTCTGAAATATATTTTTTTCCCAAATTCCGCAACGGCAATTTCCCTGGCCCGTCTTCTGGCTTCTCTAAAATCCTTCTCTGTGTAGGTAGCAAACAGCTGTTTCCATTCCGAGTACTCTAAGGAATGTGTGTTCTCTAATTTTTCGATTAGCTCCTGATTGGTCAAACTATTCCCCCCTCTCCGGTGTAATTCCCAGGGGAATGACACTTTTTGCTGTTCCTGTCGGGGCAGAAAATTCTCCGATCCATGCCTCTACCCCAAAAATATCCCGAATGGTTTTCTCCGTGATTACCTCATTTACATTTCCAAAAAGATACGTTCCGCCTTTTGACAAGACCAGGGCTTTTTGGGCTCTTTGCAGTGCATGGGCTGGATAATGGGTATTAAAAATGCAGGTCATTCCTTTCTTCGCCAATTCGCTTATCACATCTAATACCAACAGCTGATTTTTAAAATCCAGATTTGATTCCGGCTCATCTAAAACCAGCACTTTGGGCTCAGACGCAAGCGCTTTTGCAATCAGGATCATCTGAAGTTCTCCCCCGCTGACTTTGGAACATTTCTGATCCGCCAAATGATCTATTTTCAAAAACTTCAACACTTCCATGGCTCTTGTCACATCTTCCTGCTTTGGTATTTCAAAAGCATTATGATGACTGCTTCTTCCCAGCAAAACCATTTCTAATGCGGTGTAAGCACAGGATGCCTCTCTTGCCTGCGGAACATATGCCATCTTACGCCAAAGTTTCTTCATTTTCATGGCAGAAATATCTTCTTCATCCAAAAAGCTGGCACCGCTCTTCCATTTCAGTATCCCTGTCATACAACGAAGCAATGTGGTCTTTCCTGCGCCATTTGGCCCCAAAATTGCCAAAACTTCTCCCTCACCAACTTCAAACTGAACATTTGATAGTATAGGCTGTCCTTTTTTATAGAAAAAGCTGCCGTTTTTCACTAGAAAACTCATAACTGCCATCCTCCGCTTTTTCTCATCAAAATGATAAAGAACGGTGCCCCGATGATTGCCGTCAAAATTGAAACCGGAATTTCCGAAGCACTGATCGTCCTTGCCACTGTATCAACAAGAACCATAAATACGGCACCCAAACTTACAGATGCAGGAAACAGGGATAAATGATTGCTTCCAAACTTCATCCGGCACATATGAGGAATCAAAAGACCTACCCATCCCACCTGGCCACACATGGAAACACAGGATGCGGTGATCATTGCGGCACAGATTACCACAACAATACGCAATGCGTAAATATTGGTTCCGGAAGCTCTGGCTTCCTCCTCGGATAAGGGCAACAGATTCATTTTCCAGCGGAACAAAAACAGCACTGCAATGCCGATCAGAATTGGGGGTGCCCCAAACATTAATGTTTTATAACCTGCACCGTTTAGGCTTCCCATCAGCCAATAGGTAATGGCCGGAAGCTGTGTTTCTTCATCTGCAAGATATTTCACCAACGAAACCAATGCATTGAACAAGGATCCCATCATAATGCCGGAAAGAACCACCGAACTTAAATTTTTGCCTTTTCCGGAACCTCCAAGCCAAGTCAGGGTAACGGCTAAAATTCCCATCAGAAAAGAGGTCACCTGCATTCCCAGCATATCAAAGCCAAGTATAATTCCAAGGGCTGCGCCAAAACTCGCACCACTGGCAACTCCCAGGGTATCCGGTGTTGCCAAAGGATTGGCAAACAGGCTCTGAAATGCACAGCCGGCTGCAGAAAGTCCCGCACCTGTCAACAATGCCAGAAGAATCCTGGGAATCCTCAGATTCCAAATGGTTTTATAGGCCATTTCAGAGATATGATAAGTTCCACTAAATTGTCCAACAACAGCGTCCACCACTTCCGGCATCGAAATTTTATAACGGCCGGCTCCAAGAGCCGCCAGTGCAGTCACAAAGGGTAATAAGATCAAAATCACCTTCCATCCGGCACCTAATCTACCAGTCTGTTTCCGCCACATCACATTCACCGTCTTCCTTCAAAAAATCCAGAACTACCTGTGCAAAATCCTCCGCTTCTTCATACAGTGCATGACCATACTGAGGATACATTTTCAACTTTGCATTTGGGATTTTCTCTGCCAGTTCCACCGATGCCTTTCCACCAAGCGTTCTGTCCAGTCCTCCGCCGATCACCAGCGTTTCTGCCTGGATTTTTTCAAGTTCCTCATAGGTATCATGACGAATACATGCATCTGCCATCGTAATAAATTTTTCAAAAGATGCCGGTTTTCCAAATTTGCCGGCAAGCGAAAGCATCCAGCGATGCTTTTCCAAATACTCTTTTGTATACATTTTTTTCAATGTATCTACCATCAATTTTCGATAATCTTCCCGCTTCGCCATCTCGATCCAACCGGAAAGGGTTGCCTGGGTATATTGATTTTTTTTGGCTGCTGATACGACCAGAACCAGTTTGTTGATAAGTTCCGGATACTGGATCGCCATATGCTGTGCGATCATTCCTCCTTGGGATACACCCACCACATCTGCTTTTTTGATGCCTAAAATTTTCATCGCTTCCCTTTGATCTTTCGCCATGCGCTCCGTAGAATATTTTTCCGGCAGGGGATCTTTGCGGCTAAATACATACACCCTATAATCCTTTACACTTTTCCCATACAAAAGTGCTGCAGGAACTGCCAGATTCTTTGATTTTCTTAACCCATCTCCCACACCCGGCAGCATGATGAGCGTTTTCGGACCTGTTCCAAATGTAAAATAATCCATAGAACAATTTCCTATTTTCAGACTTTTTCCTTTTGCCTCATAAAACATTTCTGTTACCTCCGATATCTGAAAATGATATTTATCATTATACTATTTTTCGACTGCTTCCTACAAGAAGCATTTGCAGTTCCTTCGATAATATTTCGTTTTTCTTTCTAAAAAAATCAGATTCAGCATAAGTGCCAAAAATGAATGTAAATTATTGGTACGGATTTCTTGAACAATATGATGGAAAATCTATGGAAATAATTGTATAATATAGACAATAAGAGAAAGAGAGGGACTTCTATGGCTCAAAGTAATATGTTAGCGATGATTCTGGCAGGCGGCCGAGGATCTCGTTTACATGATTTAACAAACAAGGTTGCAAAACCAGCCGTTTCCTATGGCGGCAAATACCGTATCATCGACTTCCCGCTTTCCAACTGTGCAAACAGTGGAATCGATGTCGTTGGTGTACTTACACAATATGAATCCGTCCTGTTAAACAGCTATGTTTCACAGAGCGGCAGATGGGGACTGGATGCACGCGACAGCGGTGTATTCGTACTTCCTCCTCGTGAAAAGGCAGATGCTGATCTGGATGTTTACAGAGGAACCGCAGATGCGATCTCCCAGAACATCGATTTTATAGATAACTATGATCCGGAATACATCTTAATCTTATCCGGCGACCATATCTACAAAATGAACTATGACAAAATGCTTGATTATCATAAAGAGATGAAAGCTGATGCCACCATCGCTGTTCTTCCGGTACCGATGAAGGAAGCCAGCCGTTTTGGTATCATGAATACAAACGAATCCGGCCGTATCATTGAATTTGAAGAAAAGCCACCGGTACCAAAGAGCAATTTGGCTTCCATGGGTATTTACATCTTCAACTGGAAAACGCTTCGTCAGATGTTGGTTGATGATATGACCAATGAAGATTCACACCATGACTTCGGTAAAGATATCATTCCTACTTTATTAGACAGCGGAAAAAATCTTTATGCATGGAAATTTGAAGGCTACTGGAAAGACGTTGGAACCATCGATTCCCTGTGGGAAGCAAATATGGATTTATTAGATACCAACTGCGAACTGGATATGAACGATCCATCCTGGAGAATCTATTCCGAAGACAGCACCACGCTTCCGCATTACATTGGTGCAAACGCAAATATCAACCGTGCCTATGTCACCCAAGGCTGTGTGATCGACGGTGAACTTTCCAATTCCGTTCTTTTCACCGGTGCAAAAGTCGGTACAGGTGCAAAGATCATCGACAGCGTTCTTATGCCGAATGCAGTGGTTGAAGATGGTGCGGTTGTCACTCGTGCCATGGTAGCTGACGGTGTTGTAATCGGCAAAGGTTCTGTGGTAGGTTCCGCAGACAGCGCTGAAATCACACTTGTGGCAAACGATGTAAAGGGGGTAGAGTAGAATGAGAGCATTTGGGATTATCTGTTCTTCAGGAAATCATATTCATGTAGAAGGGATGCAGGACTATCGTTCCATCGGTGCTTTTTCTTTCTTAGGACGCTACCGTGTGATCGATTTTCCAATGTCAAACATGAGCAACAGCGGCATTGAACATGTTGCCGTTCTGGTCAACAAAAACCCACGTTCTCTGGTAGAACATTTAGGATCCGGCCGTCATTATAATATCAATTCCAAACGCGGTAAGATCCAGGTTTTATTTACAGAAGGCGGTGCTGCTACCAGTTTCTATAACACAAATATGGCCGGCTTTGCACAGAACATCGAAAGCATTCAGAAAGGACCGGCAGACTACGTTGTAATCGCACCAGGATACATGATCTATACGCAGGATTATGACAAATTACTGGATCAGCATATTGAATCCGGTGCTGACATTACTTTATTATATCATTCTGTAGAAACTGCAAATGAAGAATTCTTAAACTGTGATACGCTGACTTTAAACCGCCAAAGCGGTGTCAGTGTAATTGAAAGAAACCGTGGGGTTGATAAAGAAGCAAAAATTTTCATGGATACTTACATTATGAAAAAAGAACTCTTCCTCAGCCTGATTGCAAGAGCCCGCAGCATTTCTTCTATGTATACGTTATCTCAGATCGTCGGAAGCTGCTGTAATGAACTCGATATCCGTGGAGTTGAACATACCGGTTACTTTGCAACATTGACAGACTTCAAGAGCGTTTATAAAGCAAATATGTCTTTGATCGATTACAATCATGCCAAAACATTATTTGATGAAAAATGGCCAATCTATACAAGAACCAGTGATTCCTGCCCTACCCAGTATTTTGATGAAGCTGAGGTAAAATGCTCCGTAGTTTCCAACGGCTGCCTGATTCAGGGAAATCTGGAAAATTGTGTTGTAGGACGTGGCTGTACGATTGGAAAAGATTGTGTGATCAAAAACTGCGTAATCTCCTCTGATGTTGAAATTGCTGACGGCACACATCTGGAAAATCTCATCGTTGACAAACATGCACGTGTACATCATATCAAAGAGCTGGTGGCTGATCCGGAAAATCCTGGATATGTAAAACGTGGAGATAATATTTAAACTATCTATTTTTGAAAATGATTAAAAGAGAGTGTGAAACTTTTTCTGTAAATAATGATATGGAAGGTCTTCTATGAT
>CAZLQJ010000081.1:0-6480 GCA_964561705.1 uncultured Lachnoclostridium sp.
AAAAACATGGAAAAAATCAATTGCCATGGCATGTGCAGCAGCTATGGTAATGACATGCACAAATTGGCCGGTGATGAATGCAGAGGCCAGAACAGTTACTAGCGAATGGATTACTACAAAAAATCACTTAGATGTGCAATTGTCTGTTAGATATAATGGGGAGAATGATTTTGGCTCTTATTCAGGTAATTTGAATAATCTTTTTGATGGAAATGTGAGTACAAATGCATATTACTATGGTAATAACTTATCTGGTGACAGGATTTGTAAAGACGACTATATTCAAGTAAGCTTTAAAACACCTATTACATTTAAAGGAATATCTTTTACAGCGCCAGCAGGAATTAATGAAGGTGGAGACTGGTACAGTAGTGCAAAATTAGAGTACACAACAGATGGAAGTACCTGGAATTCTTTAACTACCTTTGATACATTTGCATTAACCTATGCATATCAGCAAACAGATGGTGTAATAGAAAATGTTTCAGCTGTTAGACTAACCGATACAGAAGATTTAGATGAAGCAGGAAGACAGAATTGGTTACAAATTGCTGAAATTGAAATTACAGCAACAGATAGACTTGCAATCACCCAGAAACCTAAAAAAACCGTTTATAGAGTAGGTGAAGAGTTTGACAAAACAGGACTTTTAGTATCTTATTATGACACAAATGGAGATGCAACTACAGTTGATAATGTTAATATTAGTGGTTTTGATACTTCTACTACAGGAACAAAAGAAATCACTATTGCATATGAAAATCACGAAACCACATTCAACATTAATGTAATAAATAGTGGTGATGAATATCCTAGTGCCGCTCTTAAGTATGCTGTTAGTGAAGCCCAAGGTGGTCAGGGCGTTGCCTGTGCATTTGATAAAGATGCCGAAACAATTTGGCACTCCAACTGGTATCCGACTGGTGAATCCTTTATCACCGATGGACATGTATGGATTGTTATGAAACTTGAAAATGAAGAAATAATAAATGCAGTAGAATGGGATTCTCGTGTCGGAAATGGTGCGGTTACTTCTTACGAAATTTATGGCACAACCGATGATGTGGTTATCGACGAAACAACCAACACTACAACTCATTCCATATCCAATGCAGACAGTATCAACTGGGTTAAATTATCAGAAGGTACATGGACCAAAGATGCAGGAAAACATAGAGCAGATTTTCCAGCCACAAAATTAAAGGCAATCAAAGTTGTTCCAATGTCTTCAGAAGGTGCAGTAGAATATGCTGATGCAAACAGAAATAAATTTGTGTCTGTATCTGAAATTAGAGTAATGACCGGAGCAGCTGAAGCAACATCTATGCTTTTAGGAAGTTCTTTAAGAATGGATTACCAGGATAAAACTGTTGAAGGATCAGACGTACCTGTAGGATATACCAGAACAGGACTTCGTTTTGGATACAGCATTCCTAAAATGCTTAATGAAATGGAAGTTGCTGATTGGGACTGGGAATATGGTTTAAGTGAAGAGGCACTGAAAACTACAGCTTTTGAAGAAATGCCAAAATATGTTGTAGATAAAACAACAGGTAATTATATTTCAAATTTAGTAATTGGTGGTACATCTGTAGATAAAGCAATCAAGGATGAATACTATAATACTGCTTATTTTTCACGTATCAAAGTTACCTATGGTGATCCAAATGGAATTTATACAACTATTTATGGCACTTTAACCAGCGATACCGTATATGAATACGCAACAAGAGCTTCTGCTGATACAACCGGCAAAGTAGATGCGAATGTAAAAACATTTGCAGAAGGTATCAAAGCAGCATGGGAAACAGTGTCAAATAACTAATTGAAGGAGGCAATCATGAAAAAGTTAGTATATTCAGAACCAGATATGGAATTGATTATGATGGCTGTTGAAGATGTTATCATGGCAAGTGGTGGTGACAATAACGTGGATGATCCACATCTCCTTGGAGAATAATCCATATATTTAATAAAAGGGCGTGTGAAATTGTCACACGCCCCTTCTTTCTATCTTCCGCCAGGTAACCAGGTGCCTTCATCAGGGCTTCCTACCTGAGTTCCACTGATCATGATGATATCTGAGGTATCTACTTCTACCAATTCAAAATCAGGGTATTCATATTCCATATGATTCATCAAAAATATCCTCCTCATGCATATAAATGTGGAAAGAAGGCAGAAGGAATGAAGATCTGTCTTCTTTCCAATTCAATCAAATATTATTTAAGGTAATTGGCCAAAATCTACATCTGTATCTGATGGATTTGTATTACTAGCCATGATAACGTCTTTCAGATCCAAATCAATCAGTTCAAAAGTTGGCTCGGTATAGTCAAATTTTTTCATTTATTTATTCTCCAATTCTCTGAGATTACTGCAGTTTTGCAAAAAGTTCGTCTACGAATTTCTTGTCAGCTTCTGTTAATCCAGTAGGATCTGAATGATAGCTTGTAACGACACTCTTCACAGAACGTGTTGCAACCGGAACATAGATTGTCATACTTTCACCTGTTGTTTCACTGGTGTATGTGATTTCAAGCTGTGTATAAATATCCTGTGCATAGTTGTCAGCAGTAATATTTGTAAATACAATATTCGAAGAAATTGTATTCGTTGCTTCATTTACAATCCATCCAGTAGGAGTTGTTTTGGTAGCAGCTGCCATAGTTTCGGCTGTTTTACCACATTTCCATCCCCAAGATGCATTGCCTTCTGTAACGTTTGCCTTCATTCCGTTGATTTCCATTGGGAATGTATACAGGAATTTAAGGCTTGCTTTTTCAGGATGGCCTTCCTGATCAGTTCTGATTGTACCGCCACCAAAGTAATTTGCTTCAGTTGTTGCAGTCATTACATTAATTTCAGCCGCAGATGCCCATGTATTATTAGCGGTTCCAGAGTTTCCATAGCTAGCTTTAGCAACCAATTTTACAGCAGATAATTCCATGGCTGGAAATTCTGCCTTTTTCACTGTATTGTCATTTTTCCATGTACCGGAAGAAATTACAAACCATTCAGAACCATTTTTTGAACCATAGATTTCATAACTGGTAATACGACCATTATCCTGTTTTGGCTGATAGGTAACTGCATTAACAATCGTTGGAGCCTGGAATTCCATTTTTACCCAACAGTCATCAATGCTATTTGCTGTACCAGTTACACCGCCACCCCAGTTAGAATGCCATTGTGTAGTTGAATCGTTATCAAATGCTTTTTCAATTACACCATCATCTACTGTTCCATGTTCACTTCCGGCTACTACATCTAATCCTGTCTGAGGATATACTTCGCCTGCTGTATAAGTTACGGATTTGATAAATCTGATTTCTGCTGCAGC
The DNA here is from genome assembly GCA_964561705.1 of uncultured Lachnoclostridium sp. Lineage (GTDB taxonomy): Bacteria > Bacillota > Clostridia > Lachnospirales > Lachnospiraceae > HGM12587. The sequence continues at coordinate 3,344 of CAZLQJ010000081.1, forward strand.
TGCAAAATTATTTCCACCTTCAGCACCTACCAGTTTGATGCGTTTTACTTCTACCGGTGCGAAAAGTTCTTTTTGCCAGTTTCGATTTCTTTCTAAGACTGCATCATCTAAAATCTGAGTCCAGTCATCACCAGTTTCAGATGCACTATAGTACAAGTCGTATTTAGTGAGAATACCATTGTTACTATCAACAAGTGCACGGTGTAAGAAGCGGATACCTGAGATCGTTGTTGGATTTTCAAGTGTGAAGATGATATATTCCTGGTCAACACCACCATCAGAATGCCACCATGTACCAATATTACCATCTAAGGTGAAATTAGGATTACCTTCACCACTGATTGGAGCATCATAAATAGTACCTGAAGTTGCACTCATCTGATCTACAGGAACCTCGTCCATCTTTTGTACAACTACGTTAAAGTTTGCTTCAAAAGTCAGACCGTCGACGGTATAGGAAACTTTACCTGTAGAAGCTCCGATGTTTGATGTTCCAGGTACAGTAACGTTATAAGCACTTTCGTCTAATTCAACGCTTGTGTTATCATCATAATTACATGTTACTGTAATATTGGATTTATCAAACGAACTACCTCTTACAACTGATTTCTTTGAATTTTCAACTGTGATTCCTGTTTCTAATTTTTCTTTAACAGTTACATTCCATTCTTCAGTTCCGGCAGTAATTGTTGCAGTTCCGGCAGTCTGTCCTGCAGTGATCACTACATCTGTATGAGCCTTTTTGACAATTTTGGTGCAATTGACTTTGCTGTTATTGCCGCCAGCGTAAAAGAATGCATAACCTGCATTAACCGGATATGCAATGACATAAGTTTTGCCTGTCTGCAGTTCTGTAGCTACTTTCCATCCTGTAAGGACTTCTGTATCGCCTTCTTCTGCTACTTCTAATAAAGTAAGGTTGTACATATTACTATCCGCAGAACTACCCAAATCAAACTGATCAGCATTGTAATTATATGCAAGATAACGATAAGCGTTATCGCCTGTCTGATGGCGGATTTGGAAAGTATCATCAGTATTTTTTGTTACAATAATACTGTTGTTTGTGGTATCTGCTGCACAGAAATTACTTCCATTTGGCATCAGATAATTGCTTCCATTTACTGCTGTCCATGTATTTTCAGCATCTTCTACCTTTGTAAATGTAAAAGCAGAGCCATCAAGAGTCACTGAAGTATTTTCAGCTGTACCGCCTTTATCAAATACTGCATCTGGCTTATAGGTATTCGTAACTGTTACGATATCACTATCGCTTGTTGCGGTCACATTTCCTAAAACCTGTTCCGTGGTAGAGTTTCCTTTTCCCAATCTGAGTTCTTTAGATGCAGCATCAACATCCAATGAATGCGGCACACTAACGAACATTGCAGCAGCAAAGGCAAGTGCTGCCACTTTTTTCCATGTTTTTCTCATGTTTTTCTCTCCTTTTCTTATTTTGTCATTTTTCATAAATCCTACATTTCAAAAAACATCTCTATTTTGTTTTTCCCCCTAAGCCTCCTTTGTGTTCATGTTTCGATCAGGACAGTTTGCCCATCCTACATAGATATCTTTCGTTTCTGGTTAATGGAATTTCTTCGTAGAGTATTCCCATTGACGAACAAGAAAAACGTAAGACATTCTATTAGAATTGTACTCAGAGTTGACGGATTTGTCAATTTTAAAACAATATTTTTCCAAAAAAATGAAAAAAATGTTTAAAAAAAAGCAATTTTACGATTTTCAGACGGCAATTTTTCTAAAATAGATCCTTATATTTTTTTATTTACCGTCATTTTATCCGTCAACCATTCTATCATATACAGAAAGGATTATATTATGGCAAGAACAGGCGAAAACATTTACAAAAGAAAAGACGGGAGGTGGGAAGCTAGATATATTTTTGAATATGATGGCAACGGAAAAGCCAAATATCGCTACCTCTATTCCAAAACCTATTCCGAGGTCAAAGCAAAACTTCTAAAGGCCCAAAGCGATAGATTACATCATATACCGCAAAAATGTAAATCAGATCTTCTATATTCATATTGGCTGGATGAATGGTTGCACCGGAAACGAATGATCGTAAAGGAATCTACCTATATCCGTTATAAAAATACCATTGAAAACCATATCCGACCGGAACTTGGTAAATATCCGATCAGTCGGATCAGCACCCCTTTAATGGAACAATTTATTTCCAGAAAATTTCAATACGGCAGAATTGACCGTCATGGCGGACTCTCTGCGAAAAGCATGGCGGATCTTTTGGTTATCATAAAAGAAACTTTTAAATATGCCCAGTCATCCGGAGAAATCATTGTTTGCAGCTTTGATCATATGACATTCAAAAGAATCCCCCGTGAAATGCGTGTCTTAAGTCTGCGGGAAGAACAACTGCTCCTCTCCGTCCTTTTGGATGATCCAGACAGATACAAACTGGGCGTTTTTATCTGTCTGTATACTGGCATAAGAATTGGTGAACTCTGTGCGCTCCAATGGAAAGACATTTCCTTCGAGGACAAAACACTCAAAGTCGAAAAAACACTCCAACGATTACAGCATGATAATGAATTGACCATTCCAAGAACACATATTGTCATCACCGAGCCGAAAAGCCATTCCGCAATACGCACGATCCCACTGCCGGATTTTGTTTTAGAATTGCTTGAACCATTTTATACATCTGAAAATACACCCATTCTTTCTAGTCAATGTGATATTTTCATAGAACCCCGTACAATGCAAAACAGGTTCAAAACATATCTCAAAAAAGCCGGAATCGAAGACGCAAATTTTCATGCTCTGCGTCACACATTTGCAACAAGATGCGTTGAATCGGGTTTTGATGTTAAAACACTCAGTGAAATATTAGGGCACTCCAGCGTAAAACTTACACTTGACAAATATGTCCACTCTTCTATGCAGTTAAAACGAACAAATATGGAAAAACTCCAAATGGCTATCATCCGTAAACATTAACTCATGCGAACTGTGTCCATCCAAAGAAATTCCGTCAAAAACTGGTCAAATTTACCGTCATCTCCTGCTTACACCGTAATTTTCAAGCATTTTCCAAACATTTCGTAGATGGGTGTACTCTACGAAACTTCCTGACACGAAAAGGGAAATCTCTA
>CAZLQJ010000082.1:0-6271 GCA_964561705.1 uncultured Lachnoclostridium sp.
ACAGAAGTTGTTACGCTTCCTACACCGCCCGGAACCGGTGTGATTGCATCTACGATCGGTTCTACTGCTACGTAGTCAACATCTCCGCAAAGCTTTCCTTCTTCATTCACATTGATACCAACATCGATAACAACCTGTCCTTCAGAAACATATTCTGCGCCTACAACACCAGCACGACCTGCAGCTACGATTACAATGTCTGCTTCTCTTGTTACAGATGGCATATCTACAGTCTTTGTATGACATACGGTAACAGTTGCATTTTTCTTGATGAGCATCATTGCAGCCGGTTTACCAACAACTAAAGAACGTCCGATAACAACCGCTTTTTTACCTGTACAATCAATTCCGTAATGATCTAAAATTTCCATACATGCCTGTGGTGTACATGGTGGGAAACCAACTTTTTTACCTGTAAACACGCCACCAAGAGATGCGTCTGTCTGACAGTCAACATCTTTTTCAGCAGCCAGTGCATTTTCAACAACTGTCTGGTCAATATGTTTTGGAAGCGGACGGAACATTAACACACCATGAATGTTATCATCTTTGTTCACTTCATCGATCACTTTTAAAAGTTCTTCCTGTGAAACATCTGCAGGAAGTAAATATTTCTTATACTCTACACCAAGAGTTTCGCAACGTTTTGTTGCACCTCTTTCATAAGAAAGATCATCTGGTCTTTCGCCCACGCGGATGATTCCTAAGGTAGGTTTGATTCCTTTTTCATTTAATGTAGCAACATCTGCTTTGATTCTTTCATTTAAAGCAGCTGTTACTTCTTTTCCTAATAACTGTTTTGCCATTTGGGCCTCCATATTTTCCGGTATATCCCGTTTTTTCTTTTTTGTAAATTAACCACGCAGTCTTGCATTTACTTTTTCGAAGATTTCGTCAGCTTTTTTGCCATATTCTTCGATCATTTTATCAGCTTTTTCATTCAGCTGTGCAGCATATTCTTTATCAGCCATAGATTTGGTATTGATAAATACATTTAAAGACGCTCCTAACAAAGCACCTTTACAAAATGCCACGCCTACCCCGGCATCAGAAATTGCAAGTGCAGATCCCTTCGCTGCAAATTCTTCAATCACATCGATTGCTTCACAGCATTTTTCCATGATTTCCATAGGAACAGAGCATGCATCTTTTAATACAATTGCCATAACACGTGCTTTTTCAGCTTTTTCTTCTTCTGTTTCTTTTGGAAGACCATAAGCCTTTGCAAGGGGTTCAAAAACTTCTGCATCTCTTTCGACTAATCTTAAAAAGTCAGCCTGAAGAGCTGTTGCTTTTTCTTTTAATGCAATGATATCAGCTTCAACATCTGCATATTTTTTCTTTCCGACAGTTAAGCTGCCTACCATATTTCCAAGTGCCATACCAACTGCACCAACCAATGCAGATGCACCGCCGCCGCCCGGAACCGGTGCTTTGGATGCAAGCACTTCTACGAATTCCTCACATGTATTTTGTGTAAATCCCATGATAATATTCTCCTTATACGCAAAGGACACACTACTCCCCTCGTTATGAGGGGAGCGGTATGTCTTTATCGTTTCTATAATATTTTTATTTCCAGATTAATGATCTTAGAATAAACCTGTAATCTTACCTGTTTCGTCTACATCGATCTTACATGCAGCCGGAACTTTTGGTAAACCTGGCATTGTCATGATTTCACCTGTTAATGCAACAATGAAACCAGCACCTGCAGATACTTTCAGGTTACGTACAGTAACTTCGAAATCCTTCGGAGCGCCCAGTTTTGTCTGATCGTCTGTAAAGCTGTACTGTGTTTTAGCTACACAGATTGGAAGATTTCCATAACCCATATCAGTCAGCTGTTTTGCCTGTTTCTGAGCATTTGCTGTCAGAACAACACCATTTCCATGGTAGATCTTCTTAACGATCGCATTGAGCTTGTCTTCGATAGTTCCTTCTAATTCATAAGAATAGTGGAAATCGCTTGGTTCTTCAACAAGTCTTAATACTTCTTCAGCTAATTTGATACCGCCTTCGCCGCCTTTTGCCCAAACTTCAGAAAGAGCAACATTTACGCCGAGTTCTTTACATTTTGCTTCTACAAGGTCAAGTTCTGCCTTTGTATCTGTTGGGAATGCATTGATTGCAACAACACATGGTAAACCATATACGTTTTTGATGTTATCAACGTGCTGTAATAAGTTTGGAAGACCTTTTTCAAGTGCTTCAAGGTTTTCATTATTTAAATCAGCTTTTGCAACACCGCCATTGTATTTTAATGCACGTACAGTAGCTACGATAACAACTGCATTTGGTTTTAAGCCAGCCATACGACATTTGATGTCGAGGAATTTTTCAGCACCGAGGTCAGCACCGAAACCAGCTTCTGTAATTGTATAATCAGCTAATTTTAATGCCATCTTTGTAGCAGTTACAGAGTTACATCCGTGTGCAATGTTTGCGAATGGTCCGCCGTGAACGATTGCAGGTACATGTTCCAATGTCTGAACCAAGTTTGGTTTCAAAGCATCTTTTAAAAGTGCAGCCATTGCACCCTGTGCATTCAGATCACCAGCTGTAACAGGTTTCTGTTCTGATGGTTTTCCATATGTATAACCGATTACGATTCTTGATAATCTTTCTTTTAAGTCTGTAATATCACTTGCAAGACAGAGAACTGCCATGATTTCAGATGCAACTGTGATATCATATCCGTCTTCTCTCGGTGTTCCATCTGTTCTTCCGCCAAGACCATCTACGACGTTACGTAACTGACGGTCATTCATATCTACACATCTTCTCCATGTGATCTTTCTTGGATCAATGTTCAGTTCATTTCCCTGGAAAATGTGATTATCGATCATCGCAGCAAGTAAGTTGTTTGCTGCACCGATTGCGTGGAAGTCACCTGTAAAATGAAGGTTGATATCTTCCATCGGAACTACCTGAGCGTATCCACCACCTGCAGCACCACCTTTTACACCGAAAACTGGTCCTAAAGACGGCTCACGAAGTGCAACCATAACCTTTTTGCCAAGTTTCTGCATACCATCTGCAAGACCTACAGTTGTAGTAGTCTTTCCTTCTCCGGCCGGAGTTGGATTGATCGCTGTTACAAGGATTAATTTTCCATCTTCTGCATTTGTTTCTCTTAATAAATTGTAGTCGATTTTTGCCTTGTAATTTCCGTACTGCTCCAGATATTTTGGATCAATACCAGCTTTTGCAGCAACTTCTGTGATTGGCTGCATCTGTACTTCCTGTGCGATTTCAATGTCAGATTTAAATCCCATTGTAAAAATCCCCTTTCTTGCCTCTAAAAATATAGGTTTTATATTCGCTTTATATCATACACCAAAAGCATAGCTATATGGTGTATTTCTATACCTGTATGATACACTATATGGTATTTTTTGTAAAGCCATTTTCGTTATTTTTTTATCAAAGTTTTGTAAAAGATTTCTTAACGAAGCGTGCCTTTTACCGTTGTAATTGAGATATCTCCGGCAACTACCAGGTCTTCTGCATAGAACCCGGTCAAGAAATTATCTTCATATAAAATCTGGGCAGATGGCGGAAACTCATCATCTGCTTCCCAAAAAATAAATCTCATATGATAATGATTGATCAATTCAAACTCATATGCAACATCTCCCATGTTTACCGGCACTGCATTTAGTTTTTCCATGGCGGCTTTAAACTTGTCCAGTTTATATCCAAAGCCATAAGTCAATCTGGAAATACATCTTCCCGTAAATGGCTGTAAATATAATTCTCCATAAGTTGGAACCTCACGGAATGTAATATATTTTCCAGTACCAGGAATGTATTTTCCTTCAATAAAATATCTCATCACAAAAGTTCTGGACGGAATATTCTCCATCATGATCAGGTATGCCTCTGCATCCTCTGTCTTTGGTGTAATCTGAAACTCCGGAAAACTGATCGCGTACTCATATCCCATTAAACGGATCAGAAACTCCTTTTTCTCTTCATCATAAGGAATATTACATCTTTCCGCCACTTCTAGTGGATCCAGTTTTCGATACTTTTCTAAATAAAACTCAAAAGGTTTTTCTTCTTTATTGTTGTCAATCTGTTTATTTTCTGTCTGCATTGGACCTAAAGTCCCTTTCATATATTTTATAAATCTGCCTGTTTCACATTCGGAAATAAGGAAGTATTGGTATGTGGAATAAAGCAGGCTGCCACAAACTCATCCATATAACCCGGTGTTGTGCTCAGTTCCATATAGGTCATATTCTTGGAAAGTTCATAAACTTTTTCTTCGGCCTCTTCTGACAATACCATTGCATAGGCTCCTGCCAGAGATGAGTTGCCAATATAATGATATTTTTCTACTCCAATGTCCGGAAACATTCCAATGTTTACTGCATTTTCCATATTAATGCCGCTGCCAATACCGCCTGCAACATAGACATTTTCAATCATGGATACATCAAAATCCAAGGAAGTCAGCATTACATAGATTGCGGAGAAAATCGCACCCTTGGCGCGCATAAAATTATCAATATCCACTTCATTGATCTCAATATCTTTTACACTGCCTGCCTCTTCTTTCGTCGCCAAAACATAGCTTCCAATGCCATATTTATCGTGACGTACTCTCTCTCCTTCTCTGATAAATTTGCCATTTGGTCCAATGATTCTGCATCTGAAGAGTTCTGCAATTACATCAATGATACCGGAGCCACATAAACCAACCGGTTTCGTACCCTCATCACCTACAATCGTAAATGTCGGTTCCATGGTTGCCGGATCAATGGTACATGCTTCAATGGCACCGTCTGTTGCTCTCATACCACAGGAAATATCTCCGCCTTCAAAAGCAGGTCCTGCGGAACATGCACAACTCATCATAAAATCTGAGTTTCCAAAAACAAGTTCTCCATTGGTACCAAGGTCTACAAATAAACTAAATTCTTCCTTTGCCCATACCATACTGACCAAAGTGCCGGCTGTAATATCGCCACCTACATAACTTCCAATATTTGGCGCAATGATCACTCTTGCATCCGGATGGATCTGTAGTCCCAAATCTCTTCCGTGAATACTGTCTGTTCCAAAAAATGTTGGAATAAATGGTTCCATACGAATAGGATCCCCATCAACACCTACCAACAAATGATTCATGGTCGTATTCGCACCAATACACATGCTGTAAAGTGCCTGTGGCGCAATTTTTGCTGCGCGGCACATATTCATGATCATTGGATTTAAGGTTTCTTCCACAATCGCTTTCTGAAGTTTTTCTACTCCACCCGGTTTCTGCTGCTCGATGATTCGGTTGATAACATCTGCGCCATAACGGATCTGTCCATTTCCGGAAGATGCCTTAGCAAGGATCTTTCCACTAATCAAATCAACGATTACGCCGGAAACCGTCGTGGTTCCTATATCGATTGCAAGTCCTGCAACCAGATTCTCCGACGCATCACCGACTGCCGGAAGAATATCATATACAAAGACTTCTTCTTCCTTTTCTGTCACCACAACTTTTACATGAAAAGCTGAAGTTCTTAATACCTGTGCCATTTTACAAAGTACGGTAAATGACAATTTAATCGTTTCTTTGCCTGTTTGAGCTTCCAGAGCCCAAATAAGGCGTTCGTTGTCCGGCATAGTATCATCCAGTGTCGGTTCATCCATCTGCACTTCGATGACCTTAAAACTGTTTTTAAATGCTACGCCAGCCGCTTTAATTTCTTCTGTTGCTTTATGAAAAATCTGGATTTCAGCCGGGGAACTAAGGTCTGCCACCTTCATTCTGCTCTTATAAGCCGATGCAATATCCGGCACCATTACTTCCACATCTCCTGTGATCGTACTAACACAGGAAAGCCTCCATCCTTCTTTGTATTCTGCCTCACTAATATGACGAGTCATCTTTGAGTCTAACTCGCCGTTTAAAAATTTAACTTTACATTTTCCGCAGGAAGCGTTTCCTGAACATGGGGCATCAATTGCCACATTTACTTTTCTAGCTACTTCCAGAAGATTTTCGCCAAGTGCTGCACTTGCGTTCACTTGTGATCCATCTTCAAATCTGAAAATTACGTTTGCCATGTGATCTTCTTATCCTTTCAAATAAACTGTGTAATCAAAACATCGTCAATTATGAAAAAAGCTATAACAGAGCTGGCAGTCTGACTGCCAGCCTGTTACAGCATTTTCTATTAGATTTCTAAGTAGGAATCTGCGTAAAGTGTATTGTTTTTGAAAATATCACAAGATTTAATTGTTTCCATTAATCTTAAATCACATG
>CAZLQJ010000083.1:0-6153 GCA_964561705.1 uncultured Lachnoclostridium sp.
ATATCATATAATATTATAAAAAATCACAGTATTGTTTATCGGATAGGAAATCTATGGAGCAGAGAGGAGCGAAGAGATGGTATTTAATACAGGAGCTGCACTTTTGGATGCCATTGTTCTGGCGGTTGTATCTAGGGAGCCGGAAGGCACTTATGGATATAAGATTACCCAGGATGTACGTCAGGCAATCGAATTGTCTGAATCCACACTTTATCCGGTACTTCGGAGACTTCAAAAAGATGGATGTTTGGAAGTTTATGACAAGGAATGTGCCGGGCGTAACAGACGATATTACAAGGTGACAGATCAGGGAAATGCACAGCTAAATCTTTATAAAAATGAATGGAAGATCTATTCGCAAAAGATCAGCTGGATGTTTGAGGGAGGAATTATCAATGAGTAGAACGGAGTTTATGGAGAAACTAAAAAATCTTCTGGCTGACATCCCGGAAAGTGAACGGGAGGAAGCATTAAATTATTATGAAGATTATTTTGATGATGCCGGAGTAGAAAATGAGCAGGAAGTCATCGCTTCTTTAGGCACTCCTGAAAAAGTGGCAAGAACCATCAAGGAAGGTTTGAATGATGGTGCCGGTGAGAAGGGCGAGTTTTCCGAAACAGGATTTAAGGGCTACGGGGATCCCAAAATGGACGAAGTCGGATATCGAAAAAAATCTTTTGGTGACCGGATCAAGGGGATGGGAACCCCGGGCCTGGTGATTGCTTTGATTTTTGGGATTTTAGTTATTCCGGTATTGGGACCGCTTCTTTTAGGCGTAATTTCTGCGGCATTTGGGATATTCATCGCCATTCTTGCAGTGATTTTTTCTGTTGCAATTGCAGGAATTGCCATGATTGCGGCGGGCGTAGCCTTGTTTGTGTCAGCAGTTCCGAGCTTGTTTGCGTCCCCGGCACTTGCAGCGATGCTTTTTGGTGGTGCACTTCTGGCTGCCGGATTAGGTCTGCTGCTTGCAATTTTAGGAATTTGGATTGCATGGAAGGTGATGCCGGCGTTGATTCGCTGGTTCATTAGGGTACTTCAGAAAATATTTTCCGGAAAGGGGAATGCATAATGAAAAAAGCAGTAAAATGGATGCTGATTGCAGCAGGAATTATGATCTGTGCAGGAACCGCCCTTTGTGGAGCTGGAATTCTGGCAGCAGGCGGTATGGAAGAACTGAAAAATGCAGTGAACGGTACTTTCTATTTCATAGAAGAGGATGTGTGGCATCTGCAGTTTCCATATCCGGATGACATGGAATGCAATGTAAAAAATATAACAATCAAATTCTAAGGAGAAATAAAAATGAAAAAATTAGTAAAATCATCAAACAGAACAATTTGTGGTGTGTGTGGAGGCATTGGAGAGTATTTAAACGTTGATCCGACTTTGATCCGTCTGATCTGGATCGTGTTTACCTTTGCATCTTTTGGCACAGGTCTGCTGGCATATATCGTAGCAGCATTGATCATCCCGGAAATGTAAGAAAGAACGGTTGACAGAAAAAGGTCGGGGTGCTATGATACTTGTGCTGATTTGTGTCAGCAGGACAGTTATTCTGTCGAATAAACGAATTTCATAATAGCGGACAGTTCCGTCTGTGAGAGTTCTCGCAGACAGGCGGAATGGGGTGGAATTCCCCGCGAGTGGGTCACTGTGAAGCCCTCTGAATGATCAGAGCGGATAAGTCAGATACGTTGAACTGTTTGCTGCGGTACCTGCCTACACCGGGGCTGCGCCACATATCAATACATATGACAAAGAACTTACTTTGCGTCTGTGTGGTCAGCTTAGGCCGCGCAGACGCATTTTTTATGCGATTATGAAAAATTTACCAAGGAAAGGGGGAAATGGAGGAACGTACACAAAAATGCAGTAGAATTACTGTCAATATGAAAAAGATTAGGAGATGAAAAACATATGAAAATCAAAAAAATGGAACGCGGAAAAAAACTTTTGGCGTTTTTATTGGCTGTTGTCATGATGTTTGGTATGCTGCCAGCCAATGCGTATGCAGAAGAACAGACAGAGCCGAATCAGGCACCGTTTACAAGCATTACAACAGAAGATGGACAAGAAGCAACCTATACCTACAAAAGTATGGTGCCGGCAGCGAATGAACAATATTACATCAGTTATAATGATGCACCATATTATCTGGTTACGATTCCGGAGGGAACAGAGAGTGTTAATGTGACCTTCCCGGAAACAGTAAAGATTGTAAAAGGTAAAACCAATGCGGCATCGTATACATTGACAATTCCGGATCATTCTTTTGGATGGAATAGTGAGCGATTTAATTTTACAGAGAATGAAGATGGCAGCACAACTTTTGCAATTCCGGTTGCGAATTATCTTTTAACAGATGAAAAAGGTACAGCGACATCTTTGGAATATCAGAATACATATGATCCGATTGCATTTTTGGCATTTCAGTATGCAGAGACTGAACCGAAGAATTATTCTGTGAATCTGCCGTTAAATGTAAAATATACGCTGACACCTTGTGACGGTTATACGACCAGTGTGGAAAGTGGAGCAAGCTTTAAATTTACTTTGAAGGCAGAAAATGGTTATGCATTTGGAGAGGATCTAGTTGTAAAGGCAAATGGAACTGCTCTGACTGCAGACAGCGATGGTGTATACACCATTGAAAATATTACAGCAGATGTAAATGTGATGGTGGAAGGCGAAATTAAGCAGGTTCCATGCGAACCGGTTACCGTTTATTTCTCTGTTTCCTTCGATGATAAGTTTGCAGAAGGGGAAGCTACCAAAATTCCGATGGCATTACAGAAAATAGATGTGCCATATTTTGATCTCGCAAATTATGGATTAGAAGATTATTATTTTAATTCTGAAAAATATGAAGCAAATCCAGATGGAAGTCCGGGAAGTGCATTGACTCCGGGTACAGCAGAATTCGCTTATGGAAAAACTACCATGCTTCATCTTTTTATCTATGCAACAGAAGTTTATTATTGTGGCGTGGAACCGGAAGATGCAGGAAAAGGTTATTTAAAGGATGAAAAAATTTTAGGAACAGATGTCTTAAATATCAGCGGTTCTGTTGGTTCAAGTTTGTTGAATAATTTCTGGGGCGGAGATCTGAATTTAAATTACTATTTAAATAATGAATACCCTCTGGCAAGTAACGGATGGGGTTCTACTTCAGATCAGATTATTTTAAGAAAAGGGGATGTGGTAACGTTAGGTCATTTTACCAGCTGGAGCTTCTTTGGTGACCCTCACTGCATTTTCCATTATATTGCAGCAGGTGATGATACTGTTGTTACAACTGCAAAACAGGGCGAAAAAGTCCCTATGACTGTTTATCTTGCAGGTCCAAATGTAGATGGAAGCAGTGGAACCGCACATACACCAGTTGCTTGCGAACCGGAAATTTATTATGTGCCGGTGGAAAAGATAACGGACAGCGAAGAGCTGGTAGGCGGAGATGTGACTACATGGAAATTTTTGACGGCAGCAAACAGTGAAGGAAAATTTGAAGTAAATACATCAGCATTGGAACCAGGTGAATATATTTTAGCAGTAGCCGGAGAAGAGGGAATTAATACAGAGGATATTTGCTCTACACCGGGTGGTATTCGCTTAACAGTTGAAGCACCAAATTATTATGAAAATTATCCATTTAGCAATATTACAGCAGATGAAGAAGCGGCATCACTGATCGATATTAAAGAAACCACCGTTAAGGTTTCCATGTATGGATATCCAATGTGGGATAGAAGTGTATATGAAGTAATCGTTCCGGAAAATACGGAGAAAGTATACGTAACCTTCCCTTCAGGATCTTCATTTATTGAAGTTGCAATGGCTGCATCGAAAGAGGGTGTCATTGATGATTATGATTATTCAAATGCTGTGACATTAACAGAAAATACAGATGGAACCATAACCGTAGGTATTCCGGCAGAAAAATTCACAGATAGTGAAAAAGTTGCTTTTGTGACAACATTAGAGTATGGAAGTCCGACACCGATGTATGGATTTAGATTTGTTTCCGGTACTCCAACCGTTCCAGGCGGAAGTGGGGAAGCGGATGGAATTGCTGTTACAGGAATTAAACTGGATCAGACAGAAGTGACCGTTAATTTTGAAAATAAAGATCAGCCGATTACTTTAACAGCAACCGTAACACCGGCAGATGCAGCAGATCAGAAAGTTCTGTGGTCATCTAGTGACAAAACAGTTGCGACTGTATCAAAAGAAGGCGTTGTTACGATCTTAACAGATGGTACAGTAACAATTACAGCAAAGACACATGACGGCGGATTTACCGCACAGTGTGTAATTACAATCGTAGATGCAAATCATCCGGAGCAGGACGAAGAGGGAACTTATCTGATCAGAACCGCAGGACAGTTAAAGTGGTATGCAGACAGAGTCAACAGTGGTGAATATAAACTCAATGCGAAACTGATGAATGATATTGATCTTTCTACCGTTTGCGGTGAAGGAGTTGGATCATGGACACCGATTGGAAATTGGAAAGATATAGTGATTTATGGCGGATGCTTTGACGGACAGGGCTACACCGTTTCTAATTTCTATATGGATCAGCCGGAAGACGCAGGAGATGCAACCATGAGTAACCATGAAAACAAAGGTTTCTTTGGAAGCATTGGAAATGCTACGATTAAGAATTTAAATCTGCAGGGAGAAATACATATGAAGACCCGTTATCTGGGTGCGTTGATCGGTACTGCCGGAGATTTTACCGGAGGAAAAGCAACTGTAGAAAATTGTCATGTGGATGTAGATATTCATACAACTGGAGACAACTGGGTTGTAGGCGGTATTGCAGCGACCCTCCGAAATGATTCAACGATTACAAATTGTTCATACAGCGGTACGATTTATGGAAGCGGTATGACCATTACCGGTGGTATCGTAGGTGTAGGTAATTACATTAAATCTGACAGAAATCTGATTGCAGACTGTTTATTTGATGGAGAGATCATTACAGAAGGAATTAATAATCCTGAGTTAGATTTCTATAACGGTATTGGTGGTATCGTAGGTAGAACACAGGAAAAAACAGAAATCAGAGATTGTGTCAGCGTAGGAAAAATCACATCTACAGGTGGTACACAAGTTGGTGGTGTTGTAGGATTTATTGTAGATGAAACTACAATTTCCAACTGTTACAGTGTGACAGTCATGGAGGCAGGAAATGCAGCTGCAATTGGCGGCATTGTGGGACAGACAACCAAAGGAAAAGCAATTGCAGAAAATAACTACTATCTGAGCGGTACAGCTGAAACTGATTGTGTTGGTGGTGTTGCAAAAATAGAAGAAGAATTAAAAAATGCAGCAGATCTCTTAGGTGAAGGATTTAAGAAGAGTGACGGAAAAGTGAACAAGGGTTATCCGGCACTTTCATGGCAGGAAGTAGAGCCGGAAGAAAAACCGGAAGAAAAACCGGAAGAAAAAGATCCTGTCACAGAAGTATTTACAGATGTTGTAGAAGGTCTGTGGTATGTGGATGCGGTGCAGTATGTCTACAACAAAGGTCTGATGTCCGGTTTCCAGGATCAATTTACGCCGGATGCAAATATGTCAAGAGCTATGGTCGTAACGACACTTTACAGAATCGAAGGTTCTCCAGAAGTGACAGATTATAGCAAATACCTTGCATTTAAGGATGTAAAAGATGGTGACTGGTATGCGGACGCAGTTGCATGGGCATTAAATAACAATATTGCAACATGGGATCCTGTAGCACAGAAATTTAATCCTAATGCAAATGTGACCAGAGAACAGCTGGCAGCATTCCTGTATAGATACACCGAATTCAAAGGTGGATCTGTGACAGAAAGAGGCGACCTTAGCGGCATGAAGAATGCGGATCAGATAAGCAGCTGGGCATTGAAAGAAATGCAGTGGGCAGTTGGAACAGAACTGATCAGTGGTATTGCGGAAGTCAAAGGCGAGCAGATCGTAGCGCGCGATCTGGCACCACAGGGATTTGCAACCAGAGCACAGATGGCAACCATCTTGCAGAGATATTGCGAGAAATAAAAGAAAATTGATCCTATTGATTTTCAATAAAAACATAGGGGGCTGCGATAAGCAGCCCCCCCTTTTTTGATTTTAATCGAGACTATGAAGAAAAGTCTGTAAATAAG
>CAZLQJ010000084.1:0-6086 GCA_964561705.1 uncultured Lachnoclostridium sp.
CCCTCGAATACGGCCTTCCGCCCACGGGCGGCCTGGGCTTCGGCTTCGACCGCTTCGTAATGCTGCTCACCAACAGCGATTCCATTCGCGATGTCCTGCTCTTCCCCACCATGAAGCCGCTGGCATAAGGAATAATTGTCTTGGAGATCCGAGCTATGTTGCAAAATGATCATAAATGCAAAGTGTTGGCATTGTATTTACCACAGTATCATCAAATACCGGAAAATGATGCATGGTGGGGCGAAGGTTTCACTGAGTGGAATGTGGTAAAAGCGGCTAAAAAGATTAGCAGATATACATGTCACCCCAAGGTTCCGCTGGATGGCTATTACGATTTGTCGGACGTCAAAAGCATAAAGCGTCAGGCAGAACTGGCCCGGAAGCATGGAGTAGATGGATTTGTTATGTATTCATATTACTCCAACGGACAGACATTGCTTGAAAAGCCTTCGCAGCTTTTGCTGGAAAACCCGGATATAGATATACAGTATTGTTTTTCCTGGGCAAATCATGATTGGCGGCGTACATGGTTTTCGTACAATAAGGAATTGCTTCGTGAACAGAAATACGCGCAATCTGAACAGGACCTGGAAATGCATTTCCAGTATTTGCTGCCCTTCTTTAAAGATCCCAGGTATATCCGATATGATGGTAAGCCAGTGATGGTCATTTATAATACCCATGAGTTTTCTGATATCAAGAGATATCGGGAAACCTGGAACAAATTGGCTGTGCAGGCAGGCTTGGGCGGAATTTGGTTTGTTCAAACTCTGGGTGGAAAAGTTGTCACCTGGGATAAAGAGAATTTTGATGCATGTTTTGATTTTGAGCCTACATACACATTGTACTCATACATGGGTAAGTATTTTAAAATCAATCGTATCAGACGTGCAATAGGGCGGAGAATTAAAGCAAACTGGGTTGCAAGATACTTTAATTATAATACGGTATGCCGTATTATGGAAAAGAATGCTTCTGATGATCCGAATCATTGGCTGGGTTCCTTTGCAGGTTGGGATAATACTCCGCGGCATTCAGTGAATGGTACGGTATATACGCACTTTTCAATGAAACGTTTTGCGAAGAATTTCAAGCACCAGTTGAAAAAGTCAATTGATGGCGGAAAGCCGTTTTTGATTCTGGATGCTTGGAACGAATGGGGTGAAGGCGCTTTTCTGGAACCGGATGAGCAATATGGTTACGAAAAGTTGGAAACCATTTGCAAAGTTGTAAATGAGATAAATAATTGATTTTAGTTTTATCTACCTTGGCCCCCTGAAAAAGGCATAGTAAACCCCCTGTCCATTTAGGACAGGGGGGTTATATTATGCCATAAGGGATAGGTTTTCTGCATGCATGAAGCCGTATCTTCCTTCATAGCCGATCAGCGCCCAGCCGGTGGAGGAATTGTAGGAGAGGATGTTGATTTCCAAATCGTCAGGTGCATACATGAAGATGGATGCATCATCTGTGGAGGAAATGAGAACCCTTGCACCTACGCTGTCTGTATCAGCAACAACCTTTGCCTTGGCGGTGGGGACATCTTCCAGGGTGCGCTGGGAAAGAACGACTGCTTCTTCATCATCCAAATCGCCCTGCCAGAACTCCAGATAGGAGGTCATCAGGTATGCGATCTGGCCGTTATAGACAGCCTGCGTCCATTCATCACCTTTGTTCAGTATGCGCATCTGCGAGCCGTTTGCAGCCG
This sequence comes from uncultured Lachnoclostridium sp., assembly GCA_964561705.1. Taxonomy (GTDB): domain Bacteria; phylum Bacillota; class Clostridia; order Lachnospirales; family Lachnospiraceae; genus HGM12587. The sequence continues at coordinate 1,709 of CAZLQJ010000084.1, forward strand.
TGTCCAGAATAGCGGAATCAGAGGAGGGTTCAGCGCGCAGGTTCAGCTTTACGCCGTCGTCGCCGGTGTTCACGGTAGCATATTCAATGGAAGCGTCATGGAGATAATCCATGGTAGCGCCGCTGGTATAGCTGTTCTGGATTTCCTTGAGCAGTGCGGTGTTGCCGGAGGCGAGGTTCTGAATGGAGGTGCCCAGGATGAAGCTGCTTCCGTTGCCGGAGGAATACTTCATGGTGAACAGTTTGTCGTATTCGGGGTTGGCCAGATACTTTTTATAGATGTAGCCAACCTGGCCGTCACACAAAATCTGCGCCCAGTCACCTTCCAGCTTGAGCACCATTACACGGTCGCCGATTTCCACAATGCCCAGGCGGTTGGAATCCGTGTCGGGCTTCTGGCGGACGACGATATTGGATTTGGAATTGAGGGTGCCGTAAACCACTTCTTCGGTTACCTGCTCAGGAGTGAAGTCCGTACCAACTTCTGTGCGGATCTTCTTGAGCACATAGTAGACGGCATGCTGGACTTCGGGGGAGGCTACGCCGTTCTGGGTCATTCCACAGAGACGCTGGAAATTGGCCACAGCTTCAGCAACTTCGGTATCATAGATGGTATCAATGGGGCCCTGATAAATGCCCAGTGCCTGGAGAGCTTCCTGCAGCTTTTCAACGACGGGGCCGCTCTGGCCTTCGGATACGGTGGTCTTGCCGGTCAGAACAGGTGCATAATCGGAGAAGAGTACATCCTTCAGCGCGGCGGAGCAAATGCCGGTAGGCAGCAATCCAAGATCCTTCTGAACGTTTACGACGGCAGCGATGGTATCATTGCCGTAGGCGCCGTCGGTTTCCTTATTGAAATAACCCAAGTCATACAGGCGGTGCTGCAGGTCTACAACATCGGTACCTACACAGCCCTGGCCCAGATCATTGGCGCTGATTCCCAGGAATTCGGAGTAGCTCTTATCAATGCCCTGAATATAGGTGCCCTGGCTGAACAGCAATGCGCGCAGGTTATCATTTTTCACGCCGCTGCGGTAAATCCGGACGTAGGTACCTTTCAGGCATTCCTTGGCGATGAATTCAGCATCCTCCACCTGCAGGCGGATACAGCCGTGGGAAGCAGCATAGCCGAATTCTTCACGGCAGCGTTCATTCATTCTATCATCCGAATCGTCATCGAAAGGAATGGAGTGGAAGAAATAAGCATAATAGAACTTCGTGGCATACTTTACCCAGGTATAAGCATTGGGCATCCAGTACCACTCAGTACGTTCATCATCACGGTCCTTGGCGGGCATGATCCATTCACCCGTGGGCGTTTTATCGCCTACGCCTGCGGAACAGAGCATCTGGCGGGCAATGGAATTGTCCTTGCTATTGAAGACGGTAACGATCTGGTTGGTCAGATCCACTTCAATATAATAAGGCATGCTGTAAGCCATAGCAGGTACAGGCAGTGCGCTCAGCATGAGCACAAGAACGAGCAAAACAGCCAGGGTTTTCTTCAGAGACATACTTTGTCCTCCAATACCGTTGTGACAGGTCATATACCTACATTGTATATTTTAAATACAGGATCATGCCTTGTCAAGGTAACTGTTTGGCGACAATTTTATAATGTAGTAAAAAAATAATGCCCGGTGAAAAAACCGGGCACGGAATGTATAAATGATGAAGAAAAATACAAAAAATCAGGTTCTGCCTGCGTCCTGCATACGAATGCGATACTGGCGCGGCGTAGTGCCTTTGTACTTGCGGAACTGCTTGATAAAAGCGCTGGAATCGGAGAAACCGCAGTGCACAGCCACCTCCGCTACATTCATATCGGCGGCTGCCAGGAACTGTGCGGCGCATTCGATACGATAATAATTCAGATAATCGATGGGGGAACGGTGCACGATGGTGCGGAAGTAACGGCAGAAATACTTGGGCGAAAAGCCGGTGAGCTTTGCCAGGGTATCCAGGGAGATGTGCTGGCCGTAGTGCTGCTCGATGTATTCCAGTGCGGGCTTGAGCTGTTCCGCCTTTTGCCAAGTGCGCTCGGAAACGGTACGCAGCTGTGCGCCGCCCATATTCTGCTGCTGGCAGTGCAGAAAGCCGAATACAGCGCTGAGCATTTCGATGCTGTGGCCTTCGAAATTTGCAGCCGTCTTAAACAGGCGCTCTACAGCGGCCTTAAAGGCGGGATCGGCTTCGATTTTACCATTTTTCAGAAAGATGCTGTTGCGCAGCAGGGGCATGAGGGCGCTGCGGCAGGATTCCAGGGCAGGCGTGAGCGCCTGGGGATCGTATACGATGCATTCGTATACACAGTTTTCCGGCTCGCCGCCGTGAACTACGCCGCCGCCGATGGTGAGCAGATCGCCCGATTCCGCCACCAGCTCGTCATCATCCAGATAGAAGCGCATTTTGCCGCTGATGATTCGGATGATCTCGCTTTCTTTATGCCAGTGCATGGGCATGCGGTAGCGGGGATAATCCTCATCCACGGGGTAATATGCCAGGGGGAAGTCGCCCGTGCGGTGCTGGATTTGTTCATGGTAATTCAGGTAATGCATATGCCTACCTCCGTTTTGTGACTGGTGAATATCAGACCATTTTCTGTGATTATACCACAATACAGGGTGCTATATCAATGTTATATTGTGATTAAATAGCGAAACAATGCGTAACATTTCGCACGAATAATTAACAGGAGGAAATCAATAATGGCAAAGAACAGACTCATCGGCGATTATCCGGTAATCGGCATTCGCCCGACCATCGATGGCCGTCGCGGACCCCTGAAGGTACGTGAATCCCTGGAAGAGCAGACCATGGGCATGGCCCAGGCCGCAAAGAAGCTCTTTGAGGAAAACCTGTGCTACTCCAACGGCGAACCCGTAAAGGTTATCATCGCTGACACCACCATCGGCCGCGTTGCCGAGGCTGCAGCCTGCGAAGATAAGTTCCGCAAGAACAATGTCGCCATCACCCTGACTGTTACTCCCTGCTGGTGCTATGGCTCCGAAACCATGGATATGGACCGCAACACCATCAAGGGCGTTTGGGGTCTGAACGCCACCGAGCGTCCCGGCGCTGTATACCTGGCTTCCGTTCTGGCTTCCCATGCACAGAAGGGCCTGCCGGCTTTCGGCATCTATGGCCACGATGTTCAGGATGCAGATGACGGCACCATCCCCGCCGACGTTGAAGAGAAGCTGCTCCGCTTCGCCCGCGCCGCAGTTGCAGTTGCCACCATGCGCGGCAAGTCCTACCTGCAGATCGGTTCCCAGTGCATGGGTATCGGCGGCTCTATCATCGACCAGAAGTTCATCGAAGAATATCTGGGCATGCGCGTTGAGTCCGTGGACGAAGTTGAAATCATCCGCCGCATGACCGAAGGCATCTACGATGAAGCTGAGTTCCAGAAGGCCCTCAAGTGGACCAAGGAATTCGCCATCGAAGGCTTCGACAAGAACCCCGAGTTCCTGCAGCGCGACCGCGCACGCAAGGATCAGGATTGGGAGTTCGTGGTCAAGATGTACTGCATCATCAAGGACCTGATGAACGGCAATCCCAACCTGCCCAAGGGTTGTGAAGAAGAAATGGTTGGCCACAATGCCATCGCAGCCGGCTTCCAGGGCCAGCGTCAGTGGACCGACTTCTATCCCAACTGCGACTTCCCCGAGGCTCTGCTGAACACCTCTTTTGACTATGACGGCGCTCGCGAGCCCTACATCCTGGCCACTGAAAACGACGTTCTCAATGGTCTGGGCATGCTGTTCATGAAGTTGCTCACCAACAAGGCCCAGATGTTCGCAGACGTGCGTACCTACTGGAGCCCCGAAGCAGTTAAGCGCGTTACCGGCTATGACATGGAAGGCAAGGCCGCAGCAAACGGCGGTATCATCCACCTGATCAACTCCGGCGCATGCTGCCTTGACGCCAACGGCCAGGCCCGTGAAGCCGACGGCACCCGCACCATGAAGAAGTGGTGGGAAGTGACCGAGGAAGACCAGAAGGCCATCATGGCAAACACCACCTGGAACTATGCTGACGCCGGCTACTTCCGTGGCGGCGGATATTCCTCCCGCTTCGTAACCGATTGCGAAATGCCCGCTACCATGATCCGCCTGAACCTGGTGGATGGCCTTGGCCCGGTGCTGCAGATCGCTGAAGGTTGGACCGTTGAGCTGCCCGAAGAGGTTACCGATACTCTGTGGAAGCGCACCGACTACACCTGGCCCTGCACCTGGTTCGCACCCCGCTGCGACGGCAAGGAAGGCTCCGCTTTCAAGACCGCTTACGATGTCATGAACAACTGGGGCGCAAACCACGGCGCTATCAGCTATGGCCACATCGGCGCTGACATCATCACCCTGGCTTCTATGCTGCGC
>CAZLQJ010000085.1:0-6009 GCA_964561705.1 uncultured Lachnoclostridium sp.
ATGTGGAAAGCGTATGTAATGAATTCCGTGAATTATATGAAAATGCAAAAGGAACAACTCCTCATTGCGTAAAAACGGTTGCTGTATTAAACAGCTGGGGTAAGATCAGAAGCTGGGGATGCCATATGGTTCACCATGCATTGTATCAGAAACAGAATTACAGCTATGCAGGCATTATCGAAGCACTTTCCGGTGCACCATTTGATGTAAGATTTATTTCTTTCGATGATGTAAAAGCAGATGCACACGTATTAGACGATGTAGATGTAATCATCAATGTTGGTGATGGCGATACAGCACATACCGGCGGATATTACTGGGAAGATCCTGAAGTGATCTCAGCAGTTCGTGAATTTGTTTACAACGGCGGCGGATTTATTGGTGTCGGTGAACCATCCGGACATCAGCATCAGGGTCACTTCTTACAGTTAGCAAGCATGCTTGGTGTTGAAAAAGAAACAGGATTTACATTAAACTACGATAAATATAACTGGGATGAACATCCGGAACACTTCATTTTGAAAGATACAACCAAACCTGTAGATTTCGGTGAAGGAAAGAAGAGCATCTTTGCTTATGAAGGAACTGAAATCCTTGTACAGAGAGAAAAAGAAGTACAGATGGCTGTAAATTCCTTTGGAAAAGGACGTACCGTTTATATCAGCGGACTTCCATACAGCTTTGAAAACAGCCGTATTTTATATCGAAGCATTTTATGGAGTGCACATTCTGAAGAAGATCTCCAGAAATGGTTCAGCTCAAACTTCAATGTTGAAGTTCATGCATATGTAAAGAATGGCAAATATTGTGTTGTTAACAATACTTATGAACCACAGGATACAGTTGTTTACCGTGGCGACGGCAGCAGCTTCGAACTTCATATGGAAGCAAATGAGATTAAGTGGTACGAAATCTAAAATAAGTACAGCCGCGGAAACAAACGCAGAAAGGGATTAGTAATGGCAAGTTTATCATTAAAAAACATTAAAAAAGTTTATCCTAACAGCGAAAAAAAGAAAAAAGCAAAAAAAGGTGAAACTGAGAAAAAGACAAATCTTCTGGTAACAGAAGAAGGCGTTGTTGCAGTTCAGGAATTTAATCTTGAAATTGCAGACAAAGAATTTATTGTACTGGTAGGACCATCTGGATGTGGTAAATCTACAACACTTCGTATGGTTGCCGGACTTGAAGAAATCAGCGGTGGAGATTTATACATCGATGACAAACGTGTGAATGATGTGGCACCAAAGGATCGTGATATCGCAATGGTATTCCAGTCTTATGCGCTGTATCCACACATGACAGTATATGAAAACATGGCTTTCCCATTAAAACTTGCAAAAATGGATAAAGCTGAAATTGACAAAAAAGTTCGTGAAGCAGCTCAGATCCTTGGCATCACAGAATACCTTGAAAGAAAGCCAAAGGCTCTTTCCGGTGGACAGAGACAGCGTGTTGCCATCGGTCGTGCAATCGTTCGTAATCCAAAAGTTCTTCTGATGGACGAACCGCTTTCCAACTTGGATGCAAAACTTCGTAACCAGATGAGAGCTGAGATCATCAAATTACGTAAGAGAATCGATACAACATTCATCTACGTAACACATGACCAGACAGAAGCGATGACACTTGGTGACAGAATCGTTATTATGAAAGATGGTGTAATTCAGCAGGTTGGAACACCTCAGGAAGTATTCGATCATCCAAGAAACCTTTTCGTTGCAGGTTTCATCGGAATGCCTCGTATGAACATTTTCGATGCAGAACTTGTAAAGAATGGTGACAAATATGCAGTCGCAATCGGTGGAATCGAAGTTGAATTGTCCAAAGACAAACAGGAAAGACTTGCTGCAAATTGTGTAGCACCACAGAGTGTTTCTTTAGGTGTAAGACCGGAACATCTGACTTTAAAGGGCGACTATCTTCTGGAAGGAACTGTAGATGTATACGAAATGATGGGTAGTGAAATTCATTATCATGTATCTTATGAAGGACAGGATGTCATCCTTATTATCCCAACCCTAGACAATGACACTGTTGAAATGGGTGATGAAATCGGATTTACATTCAGCGGAAGTGTAGCACATATCTTTGATAAGGAAACAGGCAAGAACTTAGAATTCTAAGAGGTAGATCATTATGAAATATTGTTTTGGTGTTGATATCGGCGGAACATTTGTAAAATTGGGACTTTTTACAGTGGATGGAGAACTTCTTGATAAATGGGAGATCAAAACCCGCAGAGAAGATAATTCCGAACATATTCTTCCGGACATTGCAGCTTCTGTGGCAGCAAAGATGGAAGAAAAAGGAATTTCCAAAGAGGAAGTTACCGGAATCGGATTTGGTACACCAGGTCCTGTAACCGAAGATGGCGTGGCTGTATGCCCGGCAAATCTTGATTGGGTAAATAAGCCAGTTGCAAAAGAATTAAGTGAGCTGACAGGTTTTCCATGCAGAGGCGGCAACGATGTAAACGTTGCCGGCCTTGGAGAACTTTGGAGAGGCGGCGCAAAAGGATATAAAAATGCAGTAGTCGTTCCAATCGGTACGGGGATTGGTGCAGCGATCATTGTTGATGGCAAAGTTATCACAGGAACAAGAGGGGCAGCCGGGGAAGTCGGACATATTCATGTGGATGATGAAATCGACCAGCCTTGCGGATGCGGTGCAATGGGATGCGTAGAGCAGTTCTCTTCCGCAACAGGACTTGTTCGTATGGCAAAAAAAGCCATTGCAGAGAGCGACAGAGCAACTACGCTTCGTGATTTGGAAGAAGTAACTGCAAAAGATGTACTTGATGCAGCAAAGGCAGGAGATGCAGTTGCAGATGAGATTTTTGATAAATTCTGTAATTATCTGGGATATTCTCTTGCTGCCACAGCGGCAGTGATCGATCCGGAGATCTTCATCATCGGCGGCGGTGTTTCGAAAGCCGGACAGGTTTTGGTTGACCGCGTACAGTCATATTTTGTAAAATATGTATGGCCGGGATGCAGAGGAATCAAATTTGCATTAGCTGAATTGGGAAATGATGCAGGTATTTATGGTGCTGCAAGCATTGCCATCGGAAGATAAAAATAAGTAAAAAAGGGCACTGTGCATTTGCACAGTGCCCTTTTTTCTGTGCGCCTTTCGGCGCACATGTTTTATCATTGTTTATTTGTTGTGAATTTCGCTGTGTAATTCCTGTAAGGATTTTACCTCGCTGTTTCCATGGGCTTTCAGCTGTTTGATGCCTTCTGCAGTTGCTTTTGCAGCAGCCATCGTGGTAATATAAGGAACTTTTGCTTTAATAGCAGCCTTACGCAGGTAACTGTCATCGCTGACACTTTCCTTACCAGCTGGAGAGTTTACGATCAGATCAACTTTTCCGTTGGTAATGATATCCAAAGTGTTTGGACGACCTTCGGAGAGTTTTTTGATCTTTTCAGCAGGAATACCTTCTGCAATAATCATGTCGTAAGTAGAACCGGTCGCAACGATTTTGAAACCTGCTTCGTGGAAGTTCTTTGCGATTTCCGGAAGTTCTGCTTTATCTTTTCTGTTTACAGAAATCAGCACCGTACCTTCCAGCGGAAGTTTGGACTGGGTAGCCTCCTGTGCTTTGAAGAATGCTTCACCGTAGGAAGCAGATAAACCTAAAACTTCACCTGTAGAGCGCATTTCCGGTCCTAAGATCGGGTCAACTTCCTGGAACATATTGAATGGGAAGACAGCTTCCTTCACTCCGTAGTAAGGAATTGCCTGTTCTTTTAATTCCGGAACTGGAGAAGTTCTTCCTGTTAATTCGGATGTAACGATATCGGTTGCCAGAGGAACCATACGGATATTACATACTTTAGATACCAAAGGAACAGTACGGGATGCTCTTGGATTTGCTTCCAGAACATATACCTTACCATTTTCGATGGCGTACTGCATATTCATAAGTCCTTTGACATGCATTTCTTCGGCAATCTTACGTGTATATTCTTTGATGGTTTTTACATTTTCTTCTGAAATATGTACAGATGGAAGGATACATGCGGAGTCACCGGAGTGTACACCTGCAAGTTCGATATGTTCCATAACTGCAGGAACAAATGCATGAGTTCCGTCGCTGATCGCATCTGCTTCACATTCTAATGCGTGATTTAAGAAACGGTCAATAAGGATCGGTCTGTCTGGTGTAACACCAACCGCTGCATTCATATACTGTGTCAGGGATTCTTCATCATAAACAACTTCCATACCACGTCCGCCAAGAACATAGGAAGGACGAACCATTACCGGATAACCAATCTTATTTGCGATGGCAATTGCCTCTTCAACATTTACAGCCATTCCTGATTCAGGCATTGGAATTTCCAGTTTATCCATCATTTCACGGAAAAGATCGCGGTCTTCCGCCAGGTCAATGATTGCAGGAGAAGTTCCTAAAATCTTCACACCATTCTTTTCCAGATCTGCTGCTAAGTTTAATGGAGTCTGTCCGCCGAACTGAGCGATCACGCCCACCGGTTTTTCTTTTTTGTAAATACTCAGAACATCTTCCAGTGTCAGTGGTTCAAAGTATAATTTGTCAGAGGTATCATAGTCTGTAGAAACCGTTTCAGGGTTACAGTTCACGATGATGGTTTCAAAACCCAATTTTTTCAATGCCAGTGCTGCATGTACACAGCAGTAGTCAAATTCAATACCCTGACCAATACGGTTTGGTCCGCCGCCTAAGATCATGACTTTCTGTTTTTCGGTATTTACCGGATTTTTATCTTCGGCATTGTAAGTAGAATAGTAGTAAGCATTGTTTTCTGTACCGCTTACATGTACGCCTTCCCAGGCTTCTTCGACACCGAGGGCAATTCGTTTGTTGCGGATGTCTTCTTCCGGAATTTCAAGAATCTGGCTTAAGTATTTATCAGAGAAACCGTTTTTCTTTGCACTGATCAATGCGTCATCTGCAGGAAGATTTCCTTTGGATTTTAATAATGCATCTTCTTCTTCAACCAATTCCTTCATCTGTTCGATAAAGTAATGTTTTACCTTCGTCAGTTCGTGGATTTCTTCAATAGTTGCACCTTTGCGGAGCGCTTCATACATGATGAAGTGACGTTCACTGGATGCAGTGATCAGAAGTTTTAAAAGTTCTTCTTTGCTCAAACTGTCAAAATTCTTTGCATGACCAAGACCATAGCGTCCTGTTTCAAGGCTTCGGATTGCTTTCTGGAAAGCTTCTTTATAAGTTTTACCGATACTCATTACTTCACCAACGGCTCTCATCTGAGTACCAAGCTTGTCTTCAACGCCTTTGAATTTTTCAAATGCCCAGCGGGCGAATTTGATTACAATATAATCTCCGTCCGGAACATATTTATCTAATGTACCATATTTTCCGCATGGGATATCTTTTAATGTCAGTCCTGCTGCAAGCATTGCAGAAACTAAAGCGATCGGGAAACCGGTTGCTTTGGAAGCAAGTGCAGAAGAACGGGATGTACGAGGGTTGATTTCGATAACAATGATTCTGTCAGATACAGGGTCATGCGCAAACTGTACATTCGTACCGCCGATGACACCTACTTTATCAACGATTTTGAATGCCTGTTCTTTTAAGCGATCCTGGCATTCTTGAGAAATTGTCAGCATTGGAGCTGAACAGAAGGAATCTCCTGTGTGAACACCCAATGGGTCAATATTTTCAATGAAGCATACCGTGATCATGTTGCCTTCGGAATCGCGGACAACTTCGACTTCAAGTTCTTCCCAGCCTAAGATGGATTCTTCTACAAGAACCTGTCCTACCATGCTGGCCTGAAGACCACGGGCACAAACAACTTTTAATTCTTCTTTATTATATACAAGGCCGCCGCCTTCACCGCCCATTGTATAAGCTGGACGAAGGACAACCGGATAATTTAACTGGTCCGCAATGGCAAGTGCTTCATCAACAGAATAAGCAACTTCGCTTCTAGCCATTTCGATTCCAAGTTCATTCATTGTTTTTTTGAATTCGATACGGTCTTCACC
>CAZLQJ010000086.1:0-5979 GCA_964561705.1 uncultured Lachnoclostridium sp.
CGTGAAGGTCACCAACCACTCCAATGTGGATGTGAAAGCCACCTTTACCTATGCGGCAGAAAGCGGCAACACCTTGACCGGTGCCTTTACTTACGACAACAGCAAAACCGCTGACAGCACCGGCGCAGTTTCACTTGCAAAGGGTATTGAAGGACAGGTAAACGCTGCCGACTATGTCACTGCCACTCTCACGCTCAGCGGCACACCGAGCAGCACCATGACTGATTTCACCAAGGTCGGTACGATAACAGTTAAAATCACGAAGTAAAATCTGTCAGAAAGGAGGATACCATTATGAAAAAACTATTTGCAACACTTCTCGCAGTCGCAATGCTCGCCTCTGTGTCGGTAACCGCATTCGCAGCGGAAACGAACAACGGCACACAGGACACCGAAATCACCGTAAACGGTTCCTTTGTTTCCGGCACGGCGGCGGACGAAATAATTTCCGTAGACGTTGCTTGGGATGCTATGGACTTCACCTACACCGCCGCATCACAGGGTACATGGAACCCCGCTACCCACACTTACGACGGCGCAACAGCAGGCGGCTGGTCAGACAACACCCCTGCCATCACCGTCACCAATCACTCCAATGTCGCTGTGAACGCCACTTTGGGCTTCACCGCCGATGTTGCCGGTGTAATCGGTACCTTCACCGAAGCCAGCGGAACTGCAAATGACAACATTCTGAACCTTGCCACAGCAGAAGGCACAACGGTTGCGAACGCTCCTACCGCTACCGCCAACTTCGGTATCAGCGGTGCGGCAATCGACGCGACCCAGACGCTTGGCACTATCACCGTGACTATCAAAAATGTCATCGACACCTTTGCAGAACTGCAGGCGGCAGTCAATGCCGGCGGCACCGTCAAGCTGGGCGGGAATATCACTTTGGGGGATGAATCCCTTGTTGTGAGCAGCAGCGCCCCTGTGATCCTTGACCTGAACGGATACACGCTGACTTCCAATAGATATATACCAATCCAAGTTCAGCCGGATGTCATCTGCACAATCAAGAACGGCACCGTTACGAACACTGTTGATATGTGGACAGCAGTATATAACTTCGGTACCCTTACCGTTCAAAACTGCACGCTGAATGCCAATAACTACTTTCCTTTGATTAACGGTTATACAGCCATCGTGACGGACAGCACGCTGAACGGAAATCTCTACGGTGATTCGATATGCAACCAACAAGCGTACTCCGATACCGTTACACTGACACTCAGCGGAACTGTGAACGCGGAAGGCGGCATTAGGAACACTTATGCTGCTTCTGTCGTTACCGTCCTCCCCGGCACATATACCTTTGACCCCACCTCTTATGTGAACGCCGACGCCTACACCGTCACCGACAACGGCGACGGCACATGGACGGTTACTGCGAAATAATGCAAGGTGCATAATTCCACTAAGTTATTGTCAAGGCAGGGCGACCTGCTCTGCCTTGACCTTTCTATATGGGCATAGGGCGAGCCCTGTGCCTATATAGGAGAGCAATATAAATGCTGCTTCAAAGTTGAAAGGCAATGGTCGATACGAAGGTCAAACTCATATTGACTGTTACCCTAAATACATCGGAAAGGATAAAACTCTTATGAAGAAAATTTGCACCTTTATTCTCACAATGGTGTTGGTACTCTCTATTCCTTTGCAGGTATTCGCTATGGAATTATATGTGAAAAAAACTAACGGAACTACATATACCATTGAGGTAGAACCGGTCGATTCAATAGAGGCTCTAAAGAGTAAGATAGAGGAATCAACAGGAATTCCGTCTGTTCAGCAAAGATTGCTTTTTGCAGGCAAAGAGCTTGATGACGGCAAAACGCTTGCTGATTACAATATCCAAAAAGAAAGTACATTGCATCTTACTTTATTTCCAACACTTACCGAAAACCCATCCACCGGAAACGGAAAGGGAAAATATAATATTGAGATATCCGGCACCTACACTCCCGGCGCGGCGGCGGACGAAATAATCTCCGCAGATATTGCTTGGGATGCTATGGACTTCACCTACACAGGCGCATCGCAGGGGACATGGAACCCCGTTACCCACGCCTATGAAGGCGCAATAGAGGGCGGCTGGTCGGACAACACTCCCGCCATCACCGTCACCAATCACTCCAATGCGGCTGTGAACGCAACGCTTGGCTTTACTGCAAATGTTACCGGCGTAGTCGGTACCTTCACCGAAGCCAGCGGTACCGAAAATGACAACGTTCTTGAACTTGCCACAGCAGAAGGCACAGAGGTTGGAAGCGCTCCTACCGCAACCGCAAATTTCGGCATCAGCGGTGCGGCAATCGACGCAGACAAAACCCTCGGCACCATCACCGTGACCATCGCAAAGGCTGAGTAATTCCACTTAGTTCTTGTCAAGGCAGGGCGACCTGCTCTTCCTTGACCTATGCCTAAAGGGTAACGGTAATAATTCGGAAAGGATAAAACGCTTATGAAGAAAATTTGCACCTTTATTCTCACAATGGTGTTGGTGCTCTCTCTTTCTATGACGGCATTTGCTATGGAAATATATGTGAAACCAATCAACGCCGAAACTACATATACCATCGAGGTAGAATCAGGCGATTCGATAGAAGCTGTTAAGGGAAAGATAGAGGAAAAAACGGGGATTCCGTCTGTTCAGCAAAGATTGCTTTTTGCAGGCAAAGAGCTTGATGACGGCAAAACGCTTGCTGATTACAATATCCAAAAAGAAAGTACATTGCATCTTACTTTATTTCCAACACTTACCGAAAACCCATCCACCGGAAACGGAAAGGGAAAATATAATATTGAGATATCCGGCACCTACACTCCCGGCGCGGCGGCGGACGAAATAATCTCCGCAGATATTGCTTGGGATGCTATGGACTTCACCTACACAGGCGCATCGCAGGGGACATGGAACCCCGTTACCCACGCCTATGAAGGCGCAATAGAGGGCGGCTGGTCGGACAACACTCCCGCCATCACCGTCACCAATCACTCCAATGCGGCTGTGAACGCAACGCTTGGCTTTACTGCAAATGTTACCGGCGTAGTCGGTACCTTCACCGAAGCCAGCGGTACCGAAAATGACAACGTTCTTGAACTTGCCACAGCAGAAGGCACAGAGGTTGGAAGCGCTCCTACCGCAACCGCAAATTTCGGCATCAGCGGTGCGGCAATCGACGCAGACAAAACCCTCGGCACCATCACCGTGACCATCGCAAAGGCCGGCTCCGCCGGGGGCGGCGAAACTGCCACCGTCGTGACCACCTTTGCGGAGCTGCAGAATGCAGTCAACAACGGCAACATCGTCTTGGCAAGCGATGTCACCGTTGAAACCCCCTATCTGGCTATAACGAAGGACGTTTCCATCGACTTCAACGGCAACACCCTGAGGGGCTCTATTATAAGCACCGGCAACACCGGCGATTCCCCCAACAATCTCGTGCTGCGCGACACCAATAACAACGGCGGATACAGCATCTACAGTGAAATCTACGAGATAGAAAACGGCCATGGGCAGGCTGCGGCTATCATAGCGAGCCATACCACCGTCACCATCGAGAGCGGCAAGTATACCAACGACAATGCCGTGATCCTCTGCCAACAGTATGCCTCGAATCCCAACGCTGTGGGCGTAATGATCAACGGCGGTACCTTTGACGGTAAGGGCGCTGCCAGCGTTATTGTCAACCTCTCCGGCAATGTGATCGTCAACGACGGCAAATTCAATGCGTATCATGACGGCGAGCGTTACGGTACATGCGTTCATCTCGACCACTACATTCCCAATGTACCCTCCATCACCACCATCAACGGCGGCACCTTTAACGCCGATAAGTCCATCTTCTATGTAAACGTGGACACCAATTACATCCAGAAGATCATCGTCAACGGCGGTACCTTCAACGTGGCTGAGGGCGGTAGCTTGATCGAGGTCTCTTCCGGCAATGCCAGCGATTACCTGACCATCACCGGCGGTACCTTCAATGTGGATCCCACCGCATATGTGGACGCCAACGCCTACACCGTCATCACCAACGACAACGGCATATGGACGGTTGCCGAGAAATAATGCAAGGTGCATAATTCCACTTGGTTCTTGTCAAGGCAGGGCGACCTGCTCTGCCTTGACCTTTCCTATATGGGCATAAGTCAAGCCTTGTGCCTATATAGGAGAGCAATAGAAATGCAAAAAGCGAGGAAAATATATTGAGTATAAAGGCAAATTCTAAAAAGAATAAAGAATATACCTTGCCTATCCTCTTTGGTGTGTTTGCCGTACTTCTGATTGTAATGATTACGGCGGTGTGTATTCCGAAAACGCCGGAATTTGTACCGCCCGACTTTGAAGCCGCCGCCGTCCAAGGTACACCGGAGGTAGCGGAAGATATGGGCTACACCGAGCTTTACAAGGAGGGTATGGCGTACCGTGTTTCTGTTTGCGGTGTGCCGACCGTTGACGGACAGGATCTGACCGTCTACTTTACCAACACCGAGGGCAATGAAAAATACCTCAAGCTGCGTGTGCTGGATACGGGCGGCAACATTTTGGGCGAAACGGGACTTCTTAACCCCGGCGAATATGTAAAGACCGTAACGCTGACAAAAACACTTGCCGCAGGCGAGAATTTGAAACTGAAAATCATGGGATATGAGCCGGAAACCTACGAAAGCGCAGGCTCGGTATCCTTGAATGTTACTGTGGGAGGAATCAATCAATGAAAAGGTACTCACTATTAAAAAAGGTTATAACGGCTATGTCCGCAGCGGTGCTTGTGCTCTCCTGCGGGATGACCGCCTTTGCCGCCGAAGCGAATCTGAACACCGACACAGAGCAAAAAGACATCGGTGTGTATGTGAAGTATGTGGATAATACCGTGTGGAACACGGTTCCGACAGATGAGGACGGCGAAGGCTCGGCTACCCTGCCGGACGGCACGGAAGTCGGGATAAGCGATGCGGATAAAACCAAAGGTCAGCTTGTGATTGATCCTATCACGGATAAGGAAGCGCTTGACTGGATCAACAGCGTAACAGACGGCAAAGTGAAAGCTCCGCAGGCGTTCCATATCTATTATCTTGACGATACCGGCAACATGATCAATGCCAACGGTATATCGGTGTCAATGAAGCCGGAAAATACACTGCAAAACCCTGTTGTCTATTCTCTGAAATCCGACGGCAGTATGGAGCTGCTTTCAGCCAATGTAAAAAACGGCACGATAACCTTTACCACAGACGGCAGTCCGTATTATGTCCTCGGTGAAAAGGACAGTACAATATCAACGCTCCCGCCTGAAATCATTAAGGGTAAAGGACAAAGCATGGTAGCAGGTGAAAACAAGGAATTGTCTTTCACATCCAATGCGGCGTTCAGCGATTTTCTCCGGGTGGAGCTTGACGGTAAAACCCTTGATGAAAAGTATTATACTGTTAAAGAAGGCAGTACGATTGTAACCTTAAAGGCTGACTATGTAGCCACGCTTTCTGTCGGCAAGCATACAATCGGCATTGTATCGACAAACGGCACAGCGACTACTACATTTACCGTTAAGGCTAAAACGGCAGTAGATAACGATACGGATTCACCTCAGACCGGAGATAACAGCCGTATGGCATTGTGGATTGCACTGTTGGCGGCAAGCTTGTTCGGGTTAGCCGGAACCGCTGTATACAGAAAAAGAAAAAGAGTAAGATAACATAACATCAATCAAGTGTGCGGCGCACATTCGCACACATCCCTCCTATCGGGTACAATGTATCTGACAGGAGGGATTTTTTATGGAACTGAAAAAGCATATCATAGATGAAAAGACAGGTATCAGCTACACGCTCTGCGGAGACTACTATCTTCCCGACTTGGCACTTCCCGAGGAAAAGTATTATGAACTCGGACGCTTCGGTCGTGCAAAGTTCCGTTACTTACAGAAATGCCACAAGGTACTGCTGACGAGCCTGCGGACAAGCGGGACGCTG
>CAZLQJ010000087.1:0-5899 GCA_964561705.1 uncultured Lachnoclostridium sp.
ATTTTTTTGTTTTATTGTATTTTTGTCTGACTTTACAGGGTTTTCGTTTCAGTAAAATTGCAGATAAATCACATATTTGCAAAAATCTTTTCATATATTCTTAACAAAGTTGTAATATTTATATTGACTTTTGACTTCAAAAAAAGCTATAATCCCACTCATAGCTGCCAAAGGGCTCTATGCCTTGCATAAAGTCCTGCAGATATGCCAATGATTTAATAAAAAGTAAAGGAGAGTAAGAATGCGTAGATGCTATCGGAGTGTAGCACTTGTACTTGGAGGCATCCTCCTTACAAGCAATACATTCTCAGACTCCTGCAGCTTTCCATTTCTGAATGCCTATGCTGCAGAGGATACATGGTCGCCGACGGAAACTGTTCTCCCTTCCGATGCTGCCAATGCATTTTTAGAACAGCCAATCCCCTTATTGGATCTCACTCGGGGATTTTCCAAGATCAATATCCAGACAGAGGAAGAAAACGTCGAAACAGAATTACCAGAAGAAGCAATTACTGAACCCGAAATCGTAACAGAAGAAAATACAAATCACTTAGACCTAGATGCTAACGATTATCATGTACTGCTAAAGATTGTCGAATCAGAATCCGGATGTGAAGATCTCACTGGCAGGATTCTCGTTGCAAATGTCATCCTCAATCGTGTGCGGAGCGATTTGTTTCCAAACACAGTCACAGAGGTTGTTTATCAAAAGCATCGTGGTGTCCCGCAGTTTTCCCCTACCACTGACGGACGGATCGAACAGGTCACTGTATCTGCGGATACTGTCACCGCTGTAGATCGGGCATTACAGGGAGAAGACCCATCCATGGGTGCATTATATTTTCGTTCTGTACACTGTGACAGCCGCTGGCATGACAATCACCTGGTGCGGATCCTGGAACACGGTAATCATATTTTTTATATACCATAAAAAAACGAGGATGAACTTGAAAATTCATCCTCGTTTTTCTATTTTTTAGACGGCTTTTCCGGAATCTCCGCACCATCCGGTTTTTCCGGTGGTTTTGGATATTCTCCATCCGGTAACTTATCTGCCATTTCCGGACGTTCTCCTTCTTCAAATTCTCCTGGTTTTTCCGGTCTTTTACCTTCATCAAAACCTTCCGGCGGTTCCATTCCTTCCGGCATTTCTCCATCCGGACGCATTCCCGGACTTCCCATACCCATACCGGCATTTGCCATACCTTCCGCAACCTGCTCACCATCGAACCAGAGAGTGTAGGTATTGTCTTTTGTAAGATTTTCTGACGAAACCACCAGAATTTTAAACTCCTGAGCGATTTCCGCTTCCAAAATCACATTTTCCTCTGCATCCTTAATTTCATAGGTCTTTCCACCATCCAGACGTTCTCTGGACATAAATGTGATACATGTCTGCTCACCTTCTGCCAGTTCTGACATCATATTTCCTGAAGCGATCACTGTACCGCCATTCACATAAACGCCATTGTCAGCATCCAGCCCTGCATCTTCACTTTGTGCACAGGCATGCGAACGAACTGTACCA
The DNA here is from genome assembly GCA_964561705.1 of uncultured Lachnoclostridium sp. Taxonomy (GTDB): domain Bacteria; phylum Bacillota; class Clostridia; order Lachnospirales; family Lachnospiraceae; genus HGM12587. Next base: position 1,529 of record CAZLQJ010000087.1, read on the forward strand.
CCGTTGATCACCAGCCATCCATTCGAATCAATGCCATCGCCCTCTCCTGTTTCACCGGTAACGGTAATATCCAATGTTCCGTCTTCCATGGTAAACACAGAAACATGATCTTCATTGACATTAATGCCATCATTACCGGATCGAATATTGATATTTCCACCCAGGATTGTCAAATGCATCTCTGTATCCAAGCCTTCATTTTCTGCCACAATGTTTAAAGATCCTGTATCACCATAAACATTCATAGACATTTTAGAATATAAGGCCCCATCATATTTATGAAGTTTTTTTGCTTCTAAAACTTCTGTTCCATCTTCATTTAATTCACAGGATTTATAGATTTTTGCTACATAAGATCCATAAATCTGATTTTGGGAATCATCCGCAAGAATAAGGTTCGCACCCGCTGCCGTTGTCTGAACATTCATTGCTGTCGCTTCATCCTCAACCTGCTCCTCATCTGTCACTTCCGCACATTCATAAACATTATAAAAGAGAATCGCCGGAGCGACCAGACAGGTGATATCCGCATTATTCAAGATTAGGTTAACCACTGCCGTCGGGTCATCTTTTGCATCTTCTCCCAGATCCACAAAAATCTGTCCCGCTTCTAAAGTACCACGAACCTCATAAGTTCCCGGCTGGGTAATATGCACTACCGTATGTGCATCTCCTTCAATCTGGGAATGCTCATCCGCTTTGGTACCTGCACCATAGGCAATTCCCTGATCTTCCAGATAAAAGATAATATCTTTTGCCTGATAAACTGCACTTTCCGGATCTTCCGAAATTTCTTCTCCATCAACCAAAATCGTACTGTTCGAAAGTTCGATCATGACATGATCCGTTTCCTGTTCTGTTTCATCCAAAATTTCCGGATCTTCGTTTTCTACAGTTTTATCTGCTGTCTCCGTTTTTTTCTCTGTCTTTTTATCCGATGTACCACAGGCAGTCACCCCGAGTACAATCGTCAGAATAAGTAATACACTTAATTTCTTCATGAATATTCCTCCCTGATTTACTCAGACTTACTATAACACACTTTTTCTTTTGTTTCGTGATTTTTTTGTGAATTTTATGTACTGCCTTGGTTTTTTCTTTTTATTTCTTTTTTGCTTCGTATTCTTTGGTAAGTTTTTTTACAATTCCAACACATGGAAGCAATGCAATCAGGTTTGGAAGTACCATCAGACCATTGAACATATCTGACAGGTTCCATACAAGATCAACTTTCAGTGTCGCACCCACAGCAACGCAGAGAACCACGATCACTGCATAGATTTTGATAGCTTTATCACCAAATAATGCTCTTACATTTACTTCACCAAAATAATACCATCCCACAATCGTGGTAAATGCAAAGAAAAGCATACAAAATGCAATAAACATTGGTCCAATTTTTCCCAATCCTGCATTAAATGCACTCTGCGCAAGCACAGAACCTGTCTCTCCATTTCCCAAAACGCCTGTAGAAAGAATAACAAATGCTGTCATCGTTAATACGATAAATGTATCAATGAACACACCCATCATTGCTACCAGACCCTGATCGCTTGGATGGGCTACTTCTGCAGTCGCATGTGCATGAGGTGTAGATCCCATACCGGCTTCATTTGAGAATAATCCTCTGGCAACACCATATCGAAGTGCCTGCTGAACAGTCACACCTAACGCACCACCCATCACTGCTTCCGGTGCAAAAGCGCCTACAAAAATTGATTTCACAGCTGTTACAAGACCTGCTGGATTTAATCCAAGGATCACCAGACATCCTAATACATATAAAACTGCCATCAAAGGTACAATTTTTTCTGTAAAACTTGCAATTCGTTTAATTCCACCCAGGAAGATAAACCCTGCGATCACTGCACATACCACACCAACAATGACCGGATTGATACCAAATGCTGTGCTGAATGCACTTCCGATCGAATTAGACTGTACCATATTTCCCATAAAACCAAGCGCAAGGATGACTGCTACTGAGAAAAATGTTGATAAAAATGTTCCAAACTTTCCTTTAAAAACAAGTTTAATATAATAGATCGGTCCTCCAACATAAGTACCATTTTTTTCAATTCGTGTATGCTGTGCCATCATTGCTTCACTATAAATGGTCGCCATTCCGAAAAATGCTGCAACCCACATCCAAAAGATTGCACCCGGTCCGCCTGATGCGATTGCGGTTGCTGCTCCGGCAATATTACCGGTTCCAACCTGTGCTGCGATAGCTGTTGTCAATGCCTGAAAAGAACTTAAACCTTTATCATTCCCATTTTTTCCGCTTAAGGAAAATCCACCAAACAAAAGTTTCATACCGGCTCCGAATTTACGCACCTGGATAAATTTCAGCTGGAAGGTATAGAAGATTCCGGTACCAACCAAAAGAAACAGCAGGGCATAATCCCATAATACAGTATTCACTACGTCCACTACACTTGTTAAAAAATCCATTTCTCTGTCCCATCCTTTGTTATGATCTTATCCATGCAAATGATAAAAGTCATAAAAAAATCCGAAGAATCATCTTCGGACACTAGTCTACACATCATAAAAAATTATGATAAATATTCCACTGTCCTTTTGCCTGAGAGATTCGCAGTCACCTGCTTTCACCTTCGGCACTCATTTTTCAGAGCTTCTCCAGCGTGTCATCCAGATGCAGTCCTATCTTTTTTCAAAAATACCTGAGAGTATTACTCCTTCGGCGGGCACATGCCACTTTCCTGCAGCCTTCTTCTGACCGATATTCAAATGCATATGTCTATTATACACGTTAGTGTGATAAAGTCAAAACATATCTGCTTATAAATATTAATAAGTTGGATGATTTTTCCAAAAAGAAGGGGAGCATCGCCCCCTCTTATCACAACGCATCCCTCAACACGCGAAACTTCTCCACTGCTTTTATGTTGTTTTCTTTCGTCCACTGTTCAAACCATTCTTTTTCTATTTTCTACACATGAAATCTCTATATCAGTCAATCCATAAAGCCTATATACAATCCTATCAATTTGTTTCAGAATATCTTGTACAACATCATCACATTCATGGAAAGATTTCAACACTTCCTGCACTTCGTCTACTAATTTTTCAAGGATTTCAATCGTTTCTTCATCCTTAGGTATTGCTATAGGTAATGCCTTGATTTGTGGGGCACCAATTCTATAAAAACCACCTGCAAGAGACATTGAATTATAAAATGTAGCATAATAGAACGACATGAGGGTACTATTTAATATGGCTGTAATAACTTTCAAATGTGGATTATTATAAACAATAGTTGTAGATTTTCCAGCCAAAAATTTGCCATTATCATAAAAGCATTCCAAAACCTTATTCATACCGCCGATAATTATTTTATCACTTTTACTCTCATTGTATCTCTTAATCGACATATTCTTAAGATCAGCTGCTTTTACTACAGGATGCATATACTTGTCTTTCAGGTAACGAATATATTCAATCCCATAATACGATTTATATTTATCAATTCCACCCGTATTGATAAATTTCATGTAAGAACCGTCTGTTCCCACCTTATCATCACACATAAATTCTTTCACAAGATAGGCTTCACCAACAGTTGCTGCACCATTTACATCTGCAATCGTATTTAATACAGGAAATTTTGCCATTTTGTCAACAATCTCTAACGCTTCTGTTGATGTATTAAAATATCTGTCCCAATTTATATCAGCATAAAATTTATCCGGCGATATGGTATTTTGATTTCCCACCAGTTCCATTTCATCCATAACATCCATCTTTACAGTTGTCCTTTTATTACTAATTTCTATACGAAATACAACTGGATATACCGCAGCTTCTTTAAAAACATTTACATTGGAGTAGTCTCGAATCTCAATAATTCGGTTTTTGGCCATCTTATTTCTCAACGTTTCTGTATACGGAGCAGATATTAACTTATTCGGTACAATATAAGAAATTGTTTTACTTGCTGCTAACAAATCCATTCCCTTTTCAATAAACAAAACAAACAAATCCCAATTACCCTTTGCACACGAATACTTCTTAGTGTATATTTCACGCATTTCAGGCATGCTTCTCGTCATTTCTTCCGAGTCGACATACGGTGGATTTCCAATTACAATATCAAATCCACCTTTTTCACGGAACACCCTTGCAAAATCCAACTGCCAGAGAACATATGGCTTAGAAGCCATACGTTTGCTTTCATGGTATCTTCGAATTTTATCAGAACCACAGCCTTCCAACTGTGACATGATAACCATATCACGCAGGGATTCTATTTCATCTTTCAGCTGTTTTTTCTTTTCCGTATTATCGCAATAGAACAGCTCATTCTGTTTGTCAATCAATGCACTGACAATGGCTTCAAAACGTGAA
>CAZLQJ010000088.1:0-5800 GCA_964561705.1 uncultured Lachnoclostridium sp.
GGCAGGAAGACTTCATAATAAGAAAAATCTTATGGAGGAACTTCGGAAGATCAATAAGATTATCGACCGTGAATATCCGGATGCTTTTAAGGAAACATTGATCGTTCTGGATGGTACAACAGGTCAGAACGCGTTAGAACAGGCAAGACAGTTTAAAGAAGTAGCAGATGTAACAGGAATTATCCTGACGAAACTTGATGGAACTGCAAAGGGTGGAATTGCTGTTGCAATCCAGTCTGAATTAAATGTACCGGTAAAATATATTGGTGTGGGAGAAGGAATTGAAGATCTGCAGAAATTTGATTCTGATGAATTTGTGAATGCACTCTTCCAGACAGAAGAGTAGTTTAAAAGAAGAAAAGAGGAAGATGAAATGCTTACATTGGAGAAATTTGAAGAGGCATCAGAAGTTGTAAAACGTGTTGCCAAAGAGACAAAATTGCTTTACAGTGAAAGCCTGTCACAGCAGGTAGGAAACCGTGTTTATTTTAAACCGGAAAATATGCAGCATACAGGAGCTTATAAGCTGCGAGGCGCTTATTATAAGATCAGTACGCTCACACCGGAAGAACGCGAACGTGGTCTGATCACTGCGTCTGCAGGAAACCATGCACAGGGTGTGGCATATGCAGCAAAAGCCTATGGATGCAAAGCTGTGATCGTAATGCCTTCTACGACACCATTGATGAAAGTGGAACGTACCAAGGCCTATGGTGCGGAGGTAATCCTTCATGGGGATGTTTATGATGAGGCCTGTGAATATGCTTATGAGCTTGCGGAAGAACATGGTTATACCATGATCCATCCGTTTAATGATCTGGCAGTAGCTACCGGACAGGGAACCATTGCGATGGAAATCGTGCAGGAACTTCCACTGGTGGATTATATTCTGGTTCCGGTTGGTGGTGGCGGACTGGCAACAGGCGTATCTACACTGGCGAAGATGCTGAATCCAAATATCAAGGTGATTGGTGTGGAACCTGCTGGGGCAAACTGTCTGGAAGAATCCCTAAAAGCCGGAAAAGTGGTAACACTTCCGGGAGTAAGCACTGTGGCAGATGGTACAGCGGTAAAAACACCGGGAGATAAGATTTTCCCTTATCTGCAGGAAAATCTGGATGGAATCATTACGATTGAAGATGATGAACTGGTCGTAGCATTCCTTGACATGGTGGAAAACCATAAAATGGTTGTAGAAAATTCGGGTCTTTTAACCGTTGCTGCATTAAAACATCTTGATTTTAAAGGCAAAAAAGTTGTATCGGTATTGAGTGGTGGTAATATGGATATCATTACCATGTCTTCGGTCGTTCAAAATGGTCTGATTCAGAGAGACAGAATCTTTACCGTATCAGTTCTTCTTCCGGATAAGCCGGGAGAACTGGTAAATGTAGCTTCAGTGATCGCAGAGCAGCGCGGAAATGTAATCAAGCTGGATCATAACCAGTTTGTAAGTACAAACAGAAGTTCCGCGGTGGAATTAAAGATTACGATGGAAGCTTTTGGTACAGAGCATAAAAATCAGATCGTACAGGCATTGGAGGATAAAGGTTACAGACCTCGTGTGATCCGTGTAAATATGTAAAATCATTTGAAGGATAGGCAGGATTTCAAATTCCAAAATAAAAAGCGTGGTGTCAAGAAAAAATACTTGACAGCACGCTTTTGTTGTAGTAGTATACTCAAGGACGCTGAAAGAAGTAGGTAAAAGCAATGGATGAAATCTTAAAACAGGCGCTTCTCTATGATTTCTACGGAGAGCTGCTTACAGCCCATCAGAAGGAAATTTATGAAGAAGTTGTTTTGGACGACTGTTCGCTAAGCGAAGTTGCAGAAAGCCACGGTATCAGCCGTCAGGGTGTTCATGACCTGGTGAAAAGGTGCCAGAGAATGCTGGAAGGTTATGAAGAAAAATTGAAGCTGGTTGAGAAATTCTGCAATATCAAGGATAAAGTAGAACAGATCGAACAGCTGACAAACAAGGTATCTGAGGATCCGAAAAAGCAGCTGCAGGCAATTGAAAAGTATGCGGCAGAGATATTAGAGGAATTATAATAGATGGCATTTGAAAGTTTATCAGAAAAAATGCAAAACGTATTTAAGAATTTACGTGGAAAAGGTGTTCTGACAGAAGAGGATGTAAAAGCTGCATTAAAAGAAGTAAAGCTTGCACTTTTAGAGGCGGACGTAAACTTTAAGGTTGTGAAACAATTTGTAAAGAGCGTTCAGGAAAGAGCAGTCGGTGAGGAAGTTCAAAAGAGTCTGACTCCGGGACAGATGGTGATCAAGATCGTAAATGAAGAACTTGTGAAGCTGATGGGTTCGGAAACGACAGAATTAAAACTTCGTCCTTCAAATGAAGTGACTGTGATCATGATGATGGGTCTGCAGGGTGCCGGTAAAACGACGACGGCAGCAAAACTTGCAGGAAAGTTAAAGGCAAAAGGCAATAAGTGGAAACCGCTTCTGGTTGCCTGTGACGTATATCGTCCGGCGGCGATCAAACAGCTTCAGGTAAATGGTGAAAAACAGGGTGTGGATGTGTTCTCCATGGGGGATGGTCACAATCCTGTAAATATTGCAAAAGCAGCCTATGAACATGCGAAAAATAAGGGCTATCAGATCCTTATTTTAGATACAGCAGGTCGACTCCAGATTGATGAAAACATGATGGAAGAACTGCAGAATATTAAAAAAGAGCTGAATGTTGACCACAGTGTTCTTGTAGTAGACGGCATGACAGGTCAGGAAGCAGTCAATGTAGCAAGTACCTTTGAAGAAAAGGTAGGAATTGATGGTGTGATCCTTACCAAGTTAGATGGTGATACACGAGGCGGTGCGGCATTATCCATTCGTTCGGTAACAGGAAAACCAATCCTTTATATTGGTATGGGTGAAAAACTTTCTGATCTGGAACAGTTTTATCCGGATCGTATGGCTTCCCGTATCTTAGGTATGGGTGATGTGCTCACATTGATTGAAAAAGCATCAGAAGAACTGGATGAAGAAAAATCCAGACAGATGATGGAAAATATGAAAAAGAACCAGTTTGGATTTGATGATTACTTGGAAAGTATGAATCAGATGAAAAAAATGGGCGGTCTTTCCAGTATTTTGGGCATGATGCCCGGCATGGGTGGTGCACAGATGAAACAGATTGAAGATGCCATGGATGAAAAGAAAATGGCACGTATTGAAGCAATCATTTTATCTATGACCTTAAAGGAAAGAAGAAATCCGGATATCATTAATCCATCCAGAAAGCGTAGAATTGCAAAAGGCGCAGGGGTTGATATCAGCGAAGTAAACCGACTGGTAAAACAGTTTGAGCAAAGCAGAAAGCTCATGAAACAGATGCCTGGAATGATGGGCGGTAAACGTGGTAAAAGAGGAATGTTTGGAAAACTTCCTTTTTAACATATAAAAGAAACAAAGAAAGAATATCTCGAATAGTTACAGTTCGAAGAAAAATTATGAGGTGAAAAAAATGGCAGTAAAAATCAGATTAAGAAGAATGGGACAGAAAAAAGCTCCTTTTTACAGAATTATCGTTGCAGATTCTAAATCTCCAAGAGATGGAAGATTCATCGAAGAAATCGGAACTTATGATCCAAACACAAACCCAAGCACATTCAACGTAAATGAAGAAGCAGCTAAAAAATGGTTAGCAAATGGTGCTCAGCCAACAGAAGTTGTAGGTAAAATCTTCAAATTAGCTGGTATCGAAAAATAAGTTATCGAGCCCGCGTTGGAGGTGGAGATATGAAAAATTTAGTGGAAGTGATCGCAAAAGCACTTGTTGATCATCCGGACGAAGTAGTGGTAACAGAAACTGAAAAAGAAAAAGTGGTTGTGATCGAACTTCGTGTTGCTTCTTCCGATATGGGAAAAGTAATTGGAAAATCAGGAAGAATCGCAAAAGCGATCCGTTCAGTTGTAAAAGCTGCATCTTCTAACTATACAAAAAAAGTAGTTGTTGACATTTTAGCTTAAACATCAGGATAAGGGGCTTGAAAAAGCCCCTTATTTCATCTTATGGAAAGAAATGGGAGAATCCATGGAACAGTTATTAAGAGTAGGTGTGATCTCCTCGACCCATGGAGTCAGGGGAGAAGTGAAGGTTTATCCGACAACGGATGATCCGGCTCGTTTTAAAAAATTGAAAAAAGTTGTCCTTGATACGGGAAGAGAACATATCGATTTGGAAATTTCAGGTGTGAAATTTTTCAAAAATCAGGTAATCTTGAAATTTAAGGGCATTGATAATATGAACGATATTGAAAAATATAAGGGAAAAGATCTTCTGGTTCACCGGGAAGATGCAGTTGCATTGGAAGAAAATGAAAACTATGTGGCAGATCTGATCGATCTTCAGGTTGTCACAGATGATGGAAAAGTGCTTGGAACTCTGACAGAGGTCATGGAAACAGGCGCAAATGATGTCTATATTGTTGAAACTGACGATGGAAAAGAATTACTGCTTCCGGCAATCCGGGATTGTATTTTGGATGTAGATCTCGAAAAAGAAGTAATGACGGTACATATTTTACCGGGCTTATTTGACTAGGAAGGGCAGAAGATGAATTTTTATATTTTGACATTATTTCCGGAAATGGTCATGAATGGATTGAATACCAGTATCATTGGACGCGCGGTGAAAAACGGTCTTCTAAACATCGAAGCGGTCAATATCCGTGATTTTGCACAAAATAAGCATGGTCAGGTAGATGATTATACTTATGGAGGTGGTGCTGGGCTTTTGATGCAGGCGGCACCGATCTACAGGGCTTATGAGCATATTTGTGAGAAAATCGGGAAAAAACCACGCGTGATCTATATGACACCTCAGGGAAATGTATTTCATCAGGGGTATGCAGAAGAATTTGCAAAAGAGGAAGATATTATTTTTTTGTGCGGACATTATGAAGGAATTGATGAACGTGTACTGGAGGAAATCGTTACAGATTATATGTCCATTGGTGATTATGTACTGACGGGCGGAGAACTGCCGTCAATGGTCATGATTGATGCCATCAGTCGTCTGGTTCCGGGCGTGTTGAATAAACAGGCGTCTCATGAAATCGAATCTTTCCATGACAATCTGCTGGAATATCCCCAGTATACAAGACCGGAGGAGTGGAATGGTAAAAAAGTTCCAGAGGTGCTTTTGTCTGGACATCATGTAAACATTGAGAAATGGAGAAGAGAGCAATCCTTGAAAAGAACGCTGGAACGACGGCCGGATCTTCTGGAAAATGCAAATCTTTCAAAAGCAGATAAAAAATACTTGCAATCTTTACAGGAAAATGATATTATATAATACGTTGTGAGTAGAAAAAAGAGATGGTCCTCTGTTACGTTAGATCTGCAGGTGCGGATCGGTTTATGAAAAGTCATAAATTTTAGGTAAGTATTAAGAACATCCAAAGATAAGGAGGAAACACACAATGAATAACATTATTAAAAACATCGAAGCAGCACAGGTAAAAGCTGAAGTTCCAGTATTCCATGTAGGTGATACAGTTAAGGTTTACGGAAAAATCAAAGAAGGAAACCGCGAACGTGTTCAGGTATTTGAAGGCGTTGTATTAAAGAGACAGAATGGCGGAGCAAGAGAAACATTCACAGTTAGAAAAACATCTAACGGTGTTGGTGTAGAAAAAACTTGGCCGGTACACTCTCCAAACGTAGAAAAAATCGAAGTTGTTCGTTACGGTAAAGTAAGACGTGCGAAACTTAACTACTTAAGAGAACGCGTAGGTAAAGCTGCTAAGGTAAAAGAATTAGTAAGATAATGATT
>CAZLQJ010000089.1:0-5779 GCA_964561705.1 uncultured Lachnoclostridium sp.
TGGACGAACCGACCAACCACCTGGATATCCAGTCCAAGGAAATTTTAGAGCAGGCTCTGAACAATTACACCGGAACCGTCCTTTATGTATCGCATGACCGATATTTTATCAATACAACAGCCACAAGAATTTTAGATCTTACCGGAGAAACTCTGGTAAATTATATCGGGAATTACGATTACTATCTTGAGAAAAAAGACGAACTAACAGCAATTTATGCCCCAAAAGCTGTTCAGGCTGCTTCTTCTGCCATCAAAACAGAAACCGAAAACAAATTGGACTGGAAGGCACAAAAAGAAGCACAGGCACAGGAACGCAAACGTCAAAATGATCTCAAAAAAGTAGAAACAGAAATTGCCAAACTGGAAGCAAGAGACAAAGAAATCGACCTGGAAATGGAAGATCCTGAAGTTTTTACAAATGTTGCAAAATGTCAGGCTTTATCCATCGAAAAACATACGATTCTGGAAAATCTGGAAACGCTTTACGAACAATGGGAACAACTTGCCGAATAAAAGAGGTTGTGAAAAAAACCTGCGTTTTTTTCACAACCTCTTTTTTTATCTTATAATCCATATTCCTGACAATATCTCATCAAGATCGTTGCCATCTGTGCCCTGGTCGCATTTCCCTGTGGCTGCAGATCCATTCCCGTAATATTGTCATTTTGATCAACGATTTTCACACCGCTGATCAACCCAGTTCCTACAGCCCATTTCATGGTTTCCGCTGCATAAGGGCTCACTTTGTCCGCATTTAAAAGTGCAGAATAGTTCCCCTTTTTGCTTGTATCGTAACCCCGAAGCTGAGAATAACGGTAAAGAAACGTTGCCAGCTGTTCCCTTGTTACCGGATCATCAACGCCAAACTTCATAATATCTACATAGCCTGTGGTAACCCCTGTATTATATGCCCAGCAAACAGAATTCGCATACCATCCCTTTGGATCCACATCCGAAAACATGGTACATGCACTGTAATCTGTCACGTTCGGGGAACCTGCCAGCCGATACAGTATTTCTACCGTCATCGCTCTGGTCACACTAGCATTTGGAGTAAATTGGCCTTGATATCCTGACATTAAACCGTTATCAAAAACATATTCTACGGAATCTCTATACCAGGCGCCCTTGCTGACATCACTAAATATTTCTTCCAGTTCTCCTTTAATCACCCTGAATTTTTGAGCCGTACCTAAATTCACAGCAGACATTAAAATATTCGTCCCGGCAACATTTTTTCCCCCGTCAACCTCCAGGCAAGCCGTTGTCATATTCTGCGGTACCAGACAGTAGTAATTTCCAGCAGGAAGGATCTGCCAATTCTGAGCAGATTGCCCGCTTTTCTGATTTTGCCGGACATTCGTTTTGTTTCCAACAGTACCAGCAGCCTCCATATACTTCCCTGAGCCGTAATTTTCTATGGTATAATAACCATTTCCCACATAAGTAATATTGAAATACTGAAAGATTGAACGAGTATTCGTTCCCAACTGTAAATTTGCCCCTGAATCCTTAGAAGAATTAGCAACATCAATTACTTGCGACCCATTCACTTGTGGCACAAGCATATATTTTCCATTACTGATGGTCTGAGATTTTGACAAAACAACAAAAGATTGTTTCACAAGTGTTTTAACCAAGCCTGCATTCCCAGCAATGATCTGATAACTGTAAATTCCCGGTTTCAGATTTTGGAATGCAACAGAGGATGCCAAATTTGTCAATGTATAACTTTGTGTTCCCGGATTTACACTTTTCCCTGTTACCATCGTTCCATTCGCATCAAAAACACCCGCTGTAAGACTGTTCATCGCAATTCCGGAAGTTACTGTACCGACAATCGAAAATCCACTTCCCTGTACTAACGTCCCCGGAACATTCTGACCTGTTATAGAAAGCGTATAATCCGCCTTTTCCCGGTACTCAGGCCAATAAGTATTTTTTGCCAGATTTCCCCTATAAATGGAAACTGTATCTCCCGTCTGTGCCGGTTTTTCATAGGTGTGACAAAAATAATATCCTGCCGAATATGCACCGGAAGCATCATTCGTTGCTGCTTTTAAATATTTATCCGTACTGGTTCCTGTGATTTCTTTTTTCATAAAATTCAGCTGCATGGTAAGATCTCCAATGCTTGTACCGGATGACTTCGCATAATTTAGGAGATCCTGTTTTCGAGAGGAGTATGTCCATTGGCACAAGCCGTACCCCGCTGAATCCTTCGCAAAATTCTGATACGTTCCCATATCCACTGCTGCAGTGTAGGTCAAATCAGTAAAACCCAAACTTTTCTCATAGCTGTTTTGCAAATTTACCGGAATAAATGAGGACTCACAATAAATATTCGCCATAATTCCGCACGCTGTCGCCGCATGATAGCCCAATTTCTGAGTTAAATATTCAAAAATCTTACCCTCATTTGAATTATTCGTAACTGCCAAAGGAGCCACGCCTTCCTCTTCTGCCGCAAAAAATACAGCAATATAAGGCGCTTCCGTCAAAAGATCTATCTCTTCACTCAGACAATATTTTTCTTCATCCCAGACAGGACTAAATTGAAAATAAAAATTATCGGATTCTTCATAATCTTCTGCTACACAATACCAATCTACTTCGATTGTTTCCGGTTCCTTTTCCTCTCCTAAATATACCTCCAAGGTTTCCGGCATTTCTTCCAGCAATTCATCTAACGAAGGTTTCTCTTCAATATTGATATGCATGGCATTTTCATGAATATCAAATGCTGTAAATCCTGTAATGGTCTGCGGAAGCTCCTGAGCATATACCGCACTTCCGGAAAGTATGAAAAAGCCCGCCATCATCCATATCGTTGCAAACTGCTTTTGTATTTTTAACATAAAACATCCCGCCTTTATTATATATAAGTAATCTTTTACTTTACATAATATAGGACGGGATATTTCAAGTCAAACAATTTTTTTAATTTTTACATCGTTTCCAGGGTTGCTCTGATCGCTTTAATGAAATCAAGAGAATTTAATACCTGAACGTTTTCCAATGAGGTGATCAATGCCAGATCCTTTGTCATTTTTCCATCTTCAATGGTCTTTACAGATGCCTTTTCCAGTTTGTCTGCAAATTCTGTCAATTCTGGAAGCTTGTCCAGCTCACCACGTTTTCTAAGAGCACCGCTCCATGCAAAAATGGTTGCGATTGGATTGGTAGAAGTTTCTTCCCCTTTCAAATGCTTATAATAATGTCTCTGTACAGTTCCATGTGCAGCTTCATATTCATAATATCCATGCGGAGATACCAGTACAGAGGTCATCATTGCAAGGGATCCAAAAGCAGTGGCTACCAGATCGCTCATTACGTCTCCATCGTAATTTTTGCATGCCCAGATAAATCCACCTTCTGATTTTACCACACGGGCTACGGCATCATCGATCAATGTATAAAAATACGTAATTCCTGCCTGTTCAAATTTTTCTTTGTATTCGGCTTCATAGATTTCTGCAAATACATCTTTGAAATGATGGTCATATTTTTTGGAAATGGTATCTTTGGAAGCAAACCACAGATCCTGCTTGGTATCCAATGCATACTGGAAGCAACTCTTTGCAAAACTTTCGATGGAATCATCCAGATTATGCTGTCCCTGTACAACCCCTGCGCCCTTGAACTCATGGATCAACGCTCGTTCTTCGTTTCCATCCTCTGCCGTATATACCAATTCACATTTTCCTGCTGCCGGAATACGCATTTCTGTTGCTTTATAGACATCTCCATAAGCATGACGGGCAATCGTAATCGGTTTTTTCCAGGTTTTTACATAAGGATCTACCCCTTTGACAATGATCGGCGCACGAAATACTGTTCCATCCAGGATCGCACGAATGGTTCCATTTGGACTCTTCCACATTTCTTTCAGATCATATTCCTCCACACGGGCTGCATTTGGTGTAATAGTTGCACATTTTACAGCAACACCATATTTTTTCGTTGCATTCGAAGCATCCACAGTAATCTGGTCATTGGTTTCATTACGTTTTTTCAATCCCAGATCATAATATTCTGTTTTCAGGTCAATAAACGGCTCCAAAAGTTCCTCTTTGATCATTTTCCAAAGGATACGTGTCATTTCGTCTCCGTCCATTTCTACCAGTGGAGTTATCATTTTAATCTTTTCCATTGCTCTTCTCCTTTATAATCCAATATCATGATTGTTTTTAATGGTACTTTTTATATGATCGTGTGCACATTCCTCTGCTTTATCCGCATCACGTTCCTTGATTGCTTCCAAAATTGCCCGATGCTCCTGGGTGGAATATTTTGAACGATTCTTGCTTGCCAAGGATGTTTTTCTAAGCCTTGTCACATACATATGGAAATCCGACAAAATATGGTTTAACATCTTACTGCCGGAAGCTTCATACATCAGTTCATGAAACTGGCTGTCCAGCTCATATACCTGGGCATAATTTCCTTTTCCCGCATGAAATTCCGTTAGATACAGAACTTCTTCCATCTTCTCCAACTGTTCCTGTGTCACATGTTCCGTTGCCCATCTGGCACTCAATCCCTCCAAAAGATAACGGATCTGATAAATGTCGTCAAAATCCTTCCTTGTGATTCCGGTCACTCGTGCACCTTTATTTGGAATGATTTCAACCAGACCTTCCAATTCCAACTGTCTTAAAGCTTCTCTTACAGGGGTTCTTGATACCCCCATTTTTTCTCCCAGCGTTGCCTCTTTTAATTCTTCATGCTCTCCATAAATCCCATTTAAAATATCGGCACGAAGCTGTTCGTAAACTCTTCCCCGCAAGGAATATTTATCCGCTTTTTCCTGCGTATCATTACCCTTCATTACTCTGTCACTCCATATCCATGAAATGCAATTCCCAAACGCTTGCATGCTGCATCAATGGCATTCAATATTTCTTCGTCTGTCAAAACTGTAATACGACCGGATTCATATTCGCCGTCAACCCAGCCTTTGACATCTGCTACCATTGGATGTGTCTTTTCAATCTGTTCCTCGCCTTTTAATTTAAAATACGTATTGATCCAGTGTGCAATTCCTGCAAGTCCTGAAGTATTGGAAATTGCCACCAGTACCGGTCTGTTTAAAAATTTCTCTGTATCAAAAATATTGTAGATTTCTTCGTTCTTCAAAAGTCCGTCTGCATGAATTCCGGCTCTTGTTACATTAAAATTCTTACCTACGAACGGAGTTCTCGGTGGAATCTCATAACCGATCTCCTTCTCATAATACTCTGCCAATTCTGTGATCACTGTTGTATCCATACCGTCTAAGGTTCCACGAAGCTGTGCATATTCAAAGATCATCGCTTCCAACGGCGTATTTCCGGTTCTCTCCCCAATGCCAAACAAAGAACAATTGACTCCGGAAGCACCATAGAGCCATGCAGTTGTAGAATTGCTGACTGCTTTATAAAAATCGTTATGTCCATGCCATTCAATGAGTTCTGACGGAATACCTGCATGTGTCATAATACCGTAAATAATCCCCGGTACTGAACGTGGAATCACTGCTCCCGGATAATTCACACCATATCCCATGGTATCACAGGCACGTACCTTGATCGGAATCTGATATTCGTCCATAAGTTTCTTTAATTCCACACAAAACGGAATCACATATCCGTAAATATCCGCTCTGGTAATATCTTCCAAATGACATCTTGGGCTAACACCGATTTCCAAACAGTCACGGACAATGCTCAAATAATGATCCATTACTTCTCTTCTGGTCATCTTCATCTTATAGAAAATATGATAATCTGAACAGC
>CAZLQJ010000090.1:0-5729 GCA_964561705.1 uncultured Lachnoclostridium sp.
TTTCTACCATCTGACGAGGTACTTTTCCTTTACGGAAACCTGGAATGCTGATTTTTCCTTTGTTTTTGTTATAAGCAGCCTGAAGTGCTTTTTCAAATTCATCTGCTGCTACTTCGATTGTAAGTTTTGCCATGTTCTTCTCAAGTGTTTCAACTTTTACGCTCATGTTTTTCCTCCTTAAAACTCTATGTTAATCATTTTCCTGCTGCAGGTTTCCCCGCACAGACATATTTTTCTGCATAATCACAGTGATTTTAAAAGTATATCATAGGATTACTGAAATTTCCAGTATTTTTTGCACTTGTTTTGCCTTTATTTTCCACCAAAAAGCCAAAAATCAGGCTTTTTTATAGATAATCCCTTGTGCTAACCCTTCCGCAGTCTTTGAATCTGTCAGTTTTTCCACAAGTTTCAAAGAAAAATCAATGGCTGTCCCCATTCCTCTGGAAGTGATCACATTGCTATCCTCAGCCACATTTTCCTGACAAACCCTGGCTCCCAGAAGCTGATCTTCAAATCCCGGATAACAAACTGCTTTTTTGTCTTTTAAAAATCCCATTTTTCCAAAAACACTCGGTGCAGCACAAATGGCAGCCAGCATGGTTCCTTTCTGATAATGTTCCTCTAAAAGTGTTCTAAGACCCTCATGAGCACCCAGATTTTTCGTTCCCGGCATACCACCCGGAAGTACCAGCATCTGTGCATCTCGGTAATCATGGGTTTCAAAAAGGCTGTCCGCCATAACTTCAATCCCATGGGATCCCTGTACATTTTTCTTTCCCATGATAGAAACCATTTCCGTCTCAATTCCGGCTCTTCTTAAAAGATCTACTACCGTCAGACCTTCAATTTCTTCAAATCCATCTGCCAAAAACACATATACTCTGCTCATCGTTGCTCCTTCTCCTTTAAAATTTCATTTTACTCATATAACTGTTATGATATCTGCCGTCAAAAGTCACATCTTCCCCAAACCAATTTGGCGGCACAAAACAATCTGCCTGCTCTTTTGTCTCAAATTCAACCTCCGCCATAATCAATGGGGCAAACGGTGCTTCAAAAACATCGATTTCTGCAGTCAGTCCCTCAGTTTCCAAAGGAATCAGATATCTGGTCTTGCTGATCACATTTCCATCTGCCTTTTTCTTTAAATGTTCATAAGCCTCCCGATTCAATGCAAGATTATATTCCTCCCTTGCCATCATTCCGCCGCCTTTGTAGGTCATATAATAGCTCTCATCCTGTCGTCTGACCCTTACCACCGGATTGGTACACAAATATGCCTGTTCAATCTTATGGCAAGAATAAGCCGTCAGATCCGGCAGCTCTTTCAAAAGGTATTTTCTTTCAATTTCCATTTCATATCCCCTTTTCCTACTCTGCTGTATCCCGGATGATCTCGAAACTTCTGCTAGTCAGAATCTGATCAAGTTTCGGATCATATACAACAATATTAAATCCTTTTTCATTTGGGGCATATTCTTCCCCATCAAACTGAATGCTGGCACTGCAGCCTGCCAAAGATCCCTGACTGATCATAGAGATCCGATGTCCGTACAACCGATTCTCATAAGCTTCTGTATCGTCAGAACAGGTTTCTGCATGAACAACACCATTTTCTAACACTGCAAGGTAGCTTTTTCCCCCTGCCTTCGACAGATTCCATCCGGCACCCAACTGTTGCATCAAGGCTACTGCTTCCTCACTTAGGTAAGCACCCGCATCCTGATTGACCGCAATACATACCACATAATCTTTTCCAACCAGCTCCCCGATATACGCTTCAAAGGTTTCAGCCTCATTTAACCGCAGCTGATGCTGATAACGATAATAATAGTCCGCATCCTCATGCCATCGGGCAAATGCTTCGTTTTCCCTTTTATCTTCCACTTCATAAAGACCCGTCAGCCAATCGCCAATTCGTTTGGTAATGGTTTCCGCATGAAATACATGATTATGAAGCTGTCCCGGCATCTCACCATTTAAGTTCAGGTAAGGAACCCCGTATTCCTCTGCAAGGTCACCTACCGCATTGTAATATGGCTGATTATCGATATGATCATTTGGGGTTTTCAAAAACAGAAGATCGACCCCTTCTTCCTCACACAAGGCAATGATCTTTTTCATGTAATTTAATGAAAATTCCGGCAATTCTGCCCTCTGTGTGATTTTACCGATTTCCTCATTGAAGATTCCCCCATCCGCAACGCCTTCCGTCGACGGGGTATACCCTTTATATGGATTGTGCTTATCTGCAAAGACATATTCTATGGATGTCTGATCCAATGTGGTCCAAGTATCATGATATTTTGCCAGTTCAAAAAGATACGGATAACGTTCTCCCGCCGGAATGATATCAAAAATTGCTTCCAGCTTTACCGGCCCCATGCGAAGATCGTCAAGATTAATATGGTGAACCCCCTCATGGGTATAATCAAGCCCTTTACAATAAGACACTTCCAATACAACTGCCTTTGGCTTCTGATATCTCAAGGCCTCTTTAATATAATAATATGACAGATACATTGGCTGTTCATTGGCACCAAAATCATAGGAAGTTATGCCATATTCCTCCCATAATACTGCCGGAACCACAGAGGTAAACATCTGACTGGATCCTACAAAAACAAAATCCAGACTATTTTTTTCTTCCGCATAGAAGCCCTCTACTTTTCTTGTCGTATCATAATCAAATGTTACTCTTTTGTCTTTTAAAAAGACTGTCAGACCGCAGATCACCAGCATGGCACATGCCAAAAATGCTCCGATTCTGACTGGAATTTTCCATTTTTTCATAGTCTCTCCTAAAACTGTCCATATAAAAACTGGGTTGCATCATATCCTGGTCCGTAAACGCCAAGCACAGCCACCAATGCGATCGCTCCCAAATAAATGCTCCATCGCACAAGGATATGCTGGGTTTCTAACCGTTCCCTTAAATTTCCCTTTTCCTGCATATGCTCCACGATCATTACCAAAATCACGCACAGAACCAGAGCCAAAAAATTTCTCGCCTCAATTCCACAGGTATACAGGCTTCCATCAAAAAGGATCCAAGGTGTAAGATCAGTCAAGATCCGTTTCAGAATAGATAAACCTGCCCGCAGCCCCGGTGCCCTGAAAATAACCCATGCAGCCGTCACAAGTATAAATGTCACCAATCTCTGCCACCAGATATAGCATACGGAACTTTCATTGATTTTTAAAACTGCCTTGATCTTTTTTCTCAGCGGCTGCAGAAGTTCCCCTGCCGTCTGATATCCACCGTGCATCAGGCCCCAGAACAGATACTGCAGACCTGCACCATGCCAGATACCGCTGACCAAAAACGTAAGAATCAGATGAAGATATTTCCGAAGGATTCCCTTACGGTTCCCCCCCAACGGAATATATACATAGTCTCTCAGCCAGCTGCTTAAGGAAATATGCCATCTTCTCCAAAAATCCTTCACAGACACTGCCCGATAAGGTCTTTCGAAATTGGTCTGCAGCCGGATTCCAAATGTCTGGGCAGCTCCCATGGCAATACATACACAACCAAGAAAATCTGTATACAGCTGGATACTGTAAAGGATGGCTGCCACAGCCAGCATACCGCCTTCATATAAATGATATTCCGAAAAAACCGTATTTACAAAAATGGCCGCGCGGTCAGCAACCACCATTTTCAAAAACATGCCCCACAAAATCAGCTGAAATCCAAACTTCACCGTCCGATAATCAAATCCATGGCCCTCATAAAGCTGATCTCTTAACTGGTCATACCTCGGAATCGGTCCCTGCAGGATCTGCGGAAAGAAGGATACAAAAAGAAGATATTTCAAAAAATTCTTCTGAGCTTCCGTCTTTCCCCGATAGACATCCACACAATAAGCGATCACCTGCAAGGTGTAGAAAGAAATTCCCATAGGCATCAGAAGATTCCATGCCGGTAAATGGAATTTCACTTCCATCAGCGGATAAAACTTTAAAATTCCAAGAACTGCCATATTGAGTCCGATCACCAGTGCCAGCAGGCCTTTCCCATGCGTGGAATGCTTCTGCACCCATCTTCCATACAAATAGGTTGTCCCTGCACTAAACAAAAGATAGATCACCAGATACGGCACAGACCAGACATAAAATACCAGACTGGCCGCCAAAAGCACCCACCAGCGAATTTTTTTCGGGACCAGATAATAACAAAAAATCGATATAATAAAAAATATTGCAAAAGTTAATGTTAAAAAATCCATCTACTTTCTCCATTCTAATATTTCACTTATCTTTTTATATTATCATAGATCCTCTCACATTGCAGTTAAAATATTTCAAAAAACAAAAAAGACTGCCACAAAACAGTCTTTTTCTGGATTATTCTTCATAATTTTTATTTATGTTTTTTGAAACCGGATTGCTCCGCTGTTTCCGCCAATTGATATAAAAGCACTGTAGCAATCAAGATACAAATGATAACTTTGTTCCATGGTTTTTGCAAGGCTGCAATTCCATATCCTGCATAGGGAATGGAAAACAGGGTCTTTCCGCAAAAATTTTGTTCCGTCACACTGATCCCATCTGAGGTTTCATTGGCATCCCCTTTGGTTTCTAAGCCTTCCGGTGTAATCGAAAGGATCCGGTGCGTAACCAAAGAACCTGCCGTCGTTTCAAAAGCAACTACATCCCCTTCCTCCATCTGCTCATAGCAGACATGTGTATCCACAAAACACAAGCTACCGGTATGGATCTCGGGTTCCATGGAACCTGACAAAGTAATGTACGGCTTAATACCGATCAAAAAACAGATCAGCACAAACAGGATTCCCATCAGAAAAAGCCCTTCCATCAAATGCAAAATCAATCCGATCATTCGCCGCAGTCCATGAAAGTGTAACGTTTTTCTTTGCATATTCTCCTTCTAGTAGATTCCAATTTTATCAAACCGCATCAGTATCGTCGCCATCTGAGACCGGGTTGCAGAACTTTTTGGTGCCAGATCATAATATCCATTTCCCTGGGCATCTGTACATTGTACCCCCTTGATAATCTGCGTCTTTACAGACCAACTAACTGCATCTGCCGCATATGGACTTACCTGCTCCACATTCCTCAAATGGGACATATCTGCTCTGAGACTTGTATCTATCTTAAGCATTTTCGCATAACGAAAGAAAAAGGCTGCCAATTCCTCCCTGGTCACCGGCGCATTCCCACGAAATTTCATTGCATAGGTATCACCTGTGGTAATCCCGTTCTGATATGCCCAGCACACCGCATCTGCATACCAGTCTTCCAAAGCCACATCAGAAAAAAGTTCGCAGGCTGTCCGGTCTGTTACCTCCGGTCTTCCTTCCCAGTTATACAAAGTCTGTACGATCATGGCTCTTGTCATGGTGGCATCCGGCATAAAACTACCCTCATATCCACTCATCAGTTCATTTTTATATACGTATTCCACAGCTTCCATGTACCATGCCTGATCCTGCAGATCATCAAAAGTTTCTGCGGCTGTTGGTTTTTTTTCCAGGCTTCCCAGACACGCATCCAACTGTGCTTTGGCTTCATTTACCTGCGCCATGGTTACTTCATTGCTTACCAAAATTTTTTCCGCAGCTGTCAGCTCTTTGTCCACTTTTTCCATGGTACCTTCCGCATAATCTGTCGGATCCAGCAGATAAGCCTCGATGATACTGGTTCTTAAAGCAGATTTATCGATACATTCTTTTGCATCCGCTTCCCGCTCATGACGA
>CAZLQJ010000091.1:0-5257 GCA_964561705.1 uncultured Lachnoclostridium sp.
GTATTCCGGGAATGATCGCTTATGAAAAGACTGTCAGCTATGCACAGGAAAAAGATCTGGTAGTTATCGGGGATATTAAACGTGGAGATATTGGTTCTACATCTGCAGCTTATGCCGTAGGTCATCTTGGGAAAGTAAAAGTTGGAAATCAGACATACAGCGGATTCCATGAAGATTTTGCCACTGTCAACCCATATCTTGGATCTGATGGAATTAAGCCATTTATCGATGTGTGTAAAGAAGAAAAGAAAGGGTTATTTATCCTTGTAAAGACATCCAATCCATCTTCCGGAGAATTTCAGGATCAGCTGATCGATGGAAAACCATTGTATGAGCTGGTAGGTGAAAAGGTTGCTGCCTGGGGAGAAGAACATATGGGTGACAAATACAGCTATATCGGTGCTGTTGTAGGGGCAACTTATCCGGAAATGGGCAAAGTTCTTCGTAAAGTGATGCCAAAATCATTTATCCTTGTACCGGGGTATGGTGCGCAGGGCGGAAAAGGGAAGGATCTGGTACATTTCTTTGATGAAGACGGACTTGGTGCTATCGTAAATTCTTCCCGTGGCATTATCGCTGCATACAAACAGGAGGCTTATGCAAAATTTGGTGCCGAGAACTTTGGAGACGCATCCAGAGCAGCAGTAGAAGCAATGATCGCAGATATTGATGGCGCATTAAATGCAGCAAAATAAGAAAATTTACAAAGGACCGGAAGGAGATATTATGGCAGAAAAGAAGAAGGAAAATGCAGTTGTTGTTTCCCAGGAACAGATTGCAGAAGGTATTTTTAGCATGTGGCTTCGTACAGAAGCAGCAGAAACTGCGGTTCCGGGACAGTTTATTTCCATGTATACCAATGATGGAACCAAACTGCTTCCAAGACCGATCAGCATTTGTGAAATTAACAAAGAAAAAGGCATGCTTCGCATGGTCTATCGTGTGACTGGTGAAAATACAGGCACCAAACAGTTTTCCAAGGCAAAAGCTGGGGATATCATTCCGGTGATCGGACCTTTGGGAAATGGATTTCCTTTGGAAAAGGCAGAAGGAAAACGTGCATTTTTGATGGGCGGCGGTATTGGTGTACCTCCAATCCTGGAACTTGCAAAACAGCTTCAGTGTGAAAAACAAATCGTTGTGGGATACCGTGATGAACATACATTTTTAAGAGAGCAGTTTGAAGAAAATGGAACTTTATATATTTCAACAGAGGACGGCAGTGTAGGAACCAAAGGAAATGTCATGGACGCCATTCGTGAAAATGCATTAGATGCCCAGATCATCTATGCCTGCGGACCAACACCGATGCTTCGTGCAATCAAAGCTTATGCAGAGGAAAAAGGCATTGAGTGCTATATTTCCCTGGAAGAGAGAATGGCATGCGGAATTGGAGCCTGTCTTGCTTGTGTATGTAAATCGAAAGAAAAAGATCATCATACCAATGTGAACAACAAGCGTATCTGTAAAGACGGTCCGGTATTTTTATCTACGGAGGTGGAGATCTAATGAATATGAGCGTAAATATTGCAGGCGTGGAATGGAAAAATCCTGTAACTGTGGCTTCGGGAACTTTTGGCTCCGGAGCAGAATTTGAACAATTCGTAGATTTAAATAAATTAGGAGCAGTAACGACCAAAGGGGTTGCCAATATCCCATGGGCCGGAAATCCGACGCCTAGAGTTGCAGAGACCTATGGCGGTATGATGAATGCTGTAGGACTGCAAAATCCTGGAATTGATCTGTTTTGCCAGAGAGACATCCCATTTTTGAGAAAATACGACACTAAGATCATTGTGAATGTATGTGGGAAAACGACAGAAGATTATTGTGCGGTTGTGGAAAGACTTGCCGAGGAAGATATTGATATGATGGAAATCAATATTTCCTGCCCAAATGTCAAAGAAGGCGGCATCGCCTTTGGACAGAATCCAAAGGCAGCAGAAGAAATTACCAAGGCTGTAAAAAAATATGCGAAACAGCCGGTGATCATGAAATTAAGTCCGAATGTTACGGATATTACAGAAATGGCAAAAGCAGTGGAAGCCGGCGGTGCAGATGCGGTTTCCCTGATCAATACCTTGACAGGAATGAAGATCGACATTCATCGCAGACAATTTGTTGTGGCAAACAAAACCGGCGGTGTTTCAGGACCGGCGATCCATCCGATCGCGGTACGTATGGTCTATCAGGTGGCAAATGCCATTCAGCTCCCGATCATCGGTATGGGTGGGATTGCCAGCGCAGAAGATGCCATTGAGATGATCCTTGCAGGTGCCAGCGCAGTTTCTGTAGGAACGGCAAACTTCTATAATCCGGCAGTTACCATGGAAATTGTGGATGGAATTGAAAATTATATGAAAAAGTATGGATTTGACAAGGTTTCCGATATGGTAGGACTTGTAAAATAGACAGCCGTTGCATTGAAAAAACAGGGCTGATATGCTAAAATCTAAATCATTGAAAATAGTGAAATAAAGGAGATGCAGCAGATGGAACAGTACAAACAGGAGTTTATCCGTTTTATGGTAGACAGTAAAGTATTAAAATTTGGGGAATTTACGTTAAAGAGCGGAAGAAAATCTCCATTTTTTATGAATGCAGGCGGTTATGTAACAGGTTCCCAGTTAAGAAAACTGGGCGAATATTATGCAAAAGCGATCCATGATAAATATGGGGATGATTTTGATGTGTTATTTGGACCGGCGTATAAGGGGATTCCACTGGCAGTTGTAACCGCCATTGCCTACAGTGATCTTTATGGCAAGGAAGTCCGTTACTGTTCAGACCGCAAGGAAGAAAAAGATCATGGTGCTGACAAGGGAAGCTTTTTGGGAAGCAAACTCCAGGATGGGGACAGAGTCATTATGATCGAAGACGTGACAACTTCCGGAAAATCCATGGAAGAGACTGTACCAAAGGTAAAAGGTGCTGCAAATGTAGAAATCGTAGGACTGATGGTTTCCTTAAACCGTATGGAAGTCGGAAAAGGCGGAGAAAAGTGTGCACTGGACGAAGTGAAAGACCTGTATGGCTTTGAAACAGCAGCTATTGTAGATATGGCAGAAGTTGTAGAATGTCTGTATCATCAGGAGATCAACGGAGAAGTTCTGATCGATGATACATTAAAGGCAGCCATCGACGCATACTATGAACAGTATGGGGCAAAATAGGAGGTATTTTTCATGAACGAAAAATTCTATAAAACGTTAGGTGTTTGCGGTGCAGGAAATATCACAATTGGCGTGATTTCGATAGTAACAGGCGTAGTAAGCGGAATTTTATTGATTATCAGTGGAGCAAGACTTTTGAAAAAAAGATCTGAGATTATGTTTTAATGAAGAATCATGCGAAAAGAGAAAATTACGCATTATGGGGAGGCAGGGTTCTGTTTGTAATTTATCTGGCAGGACTCTGCTACTTCCTGTTTTTTGCGGAAAACTATGGAAGAGAATTTGGACAGGGAAATTATCGGTACAATCTGGTACCGTTTAGAGAGATAGAGCGATTTTGGAAGTATCGTGAGGTGTTGGGGATTTATTCCTTTTATAATCTTGCAGGCAATATTTTGGGATTTGTGCCGGCAGGATTTTTTATTCCGATACTCTGGAAAAAACGAAGAGGATTTTTATTTACCGTCTGCATTACCTTTGAAATGAGCCTTCTGGTGGAAACACTGCAGCTGATTTTCAGAGTCGGCAGTTTTGATGTAGACGACCTGATCCTAAATACCCTTGGAGGTGTATTAGGATATTTTCTGTTAAAGATTACAGGAAGAAAGGGAAGATCATGAGAAAATACAGATCCTATAAATTCACAAATAAAAAGCATTCTCAGGGAGGAATAAAATCCAGTATTTCCGGCGTAATTGCATTGGTTTGTACGCTGACGGCGCTGTATTGTGCCTATGTGGCAAAAGGAAATGCAGGAAACTATCTGGCATTATTTGGTACCGTGGGAATCGCGGCAAGTATTTATGGTATTTTTGTTGGAAACAAAAGCTTTCGGGAAGAAGAATGCTATTACTTTTTTTCGAAACTTGGAACATTCTTAAATCTGTTGCTTTTGATTTTTTGGATCGCGGTAGCAGCTGTGGGTTTTTTGATATAAAGGAGCATAGGTATGAAGTGCAGAGAAATTTACAGAGAAGAAAATAAAGCGGCAGCAGAAAGATATGAACTTTCCATGGAAAGGATCCGTCAGATTGCGGAAGAAACCTTAACGCAGCAAGGATTTACAGAATATTTTCAAAGAACGGCAAAATTTATCGGTCAGATTGCCGTCCTTTTGGAAAAAGTGGAAAATGATTGGCTGAAAACTGCATCAGAAGAAGAATTAAAAGAAGAAAACCAGAAACTTTATGAGGAAATCCTTCCGGAACATTATGAACACAGTTTTTGCAATCCGGAATATGCAGTGGAAAAGCTGGGAGAGGATTACGGACCTTTGTTTTCATTTGTCAATGTGCAGATCCGTGAAATGATCATTTATGCGTTTGAAGAACGGAAGATGGATATTACGATCCTTTGTGAGTTGTTTGTACAGATGTATACCTGTTTTGAGGAAGAAATGCCGTCCTATGACATGCTTAAAGAGATCGTATATTGGTATAAGAGTGATTACTGTGATGTGAAACTAGAACAAAGAGTGCGGGATATGGTAGACCCGCAGATGAGTTTTGCAAAAGATATTATCTGTGAGGAAGATTTGTCCGGCACTAGATACCTTTATCTTTTTGGGGAATATATTTCTGATAATGAAATTAAGATGGCTCGGTTTTTAAATACACTTCCGGAAGAAAAAATTGAAAAGCTGGCGAGAACATTTACCGAGGGATATCGTATGGGCTTTGTAGCAGCCGGTATTGATCTTTCAAAGAAAAAGAGCGTCAATGTTCGTTATAGTCTGGGATTTGAACGCTTGATCCGGTCAGCGGTCAGAATGTTTGAAGAAATGGGTCTGCAAAGTGTAATCTACCGTTCCCAGCCGTGTGCTGTCAGCAAGATCGGCTATTATGGTTGTGTGGCAAATCCTCAATATGATTATGATCATCGGGCAGATGAGTCACTTTACATGGACAAGGCATTTGTGGAGCGTCAGCTGGGTGCACTTCGCCATGCTTATGATCTTTGTCGGGAAGAGGCAGGGGTACATGCCGGACCAGCGGTATTGGAGGTCTTTGGAGAGACGCCGTTTGTGCCTGTGGCGAAAGAACATGCCTTGCATCTGAGTGAAAAACAGCAGAAACTAAAGGTTT
>CAZLQJ010000092.1:0-5192 GCA_964561705.1 uncultured Lachnoclostridium sp.
CCTGTTCAATTCCTCTGTACCGGAAATTTCAAAGGCAACGGAAATCGTTGCAGTTCCCTGCTTGCTGACACGGGAATTCATGCTGGTCAGGTCAATTCCACGTTCTGTAAAGATCCTTGACATATCCACCAGAAGACCGGTACGGTTATTGGCATAGATTGTAATCTCTGTCACATACTTCTCACCGGAACTGTTGGAGAGCCCCTGCCACTCCGCTTCGATCATACGCATACGTTCCATTTCCGTCATATGAAGTACATTCACACAATCTGTTCTATGAATGGAAACGCCTCTTCCTCTGGTTACAAATCCGACGATCTCATCTCCCGGTACCGGATTGCAGCAACGGGAAAAACGCACTGCTACATCATCAATTCCCTTGACAACGATACCACCTCTTGATTTCGTCAATTTCATTTTCTGGTCCTTCGTCTCAGAAATGGTTTCTAAGACTTTATCATCTGTGATCTTCTTTTTATTGACCTTCTCATATTCTTCCAACAGCCTGTTGACAACCTGTCCTTCTTTCAAACCGCCATGTCCAATGGCCGCAAGCACAGATTCCCAGTCACGAAAACCATATTTTCTCATGACTTTTTCCTGGTACTCAGGCTTCATAATATCTAAAATTGCAATGCTTTTCATCTTGCAATATTGGGAAATCGTATCTTTTCCCTTGGTAATATTGCTTTCCTTAAACTCCGACTTAAACCACTGATTGATCTTGTTCTTTGCCTGTGTGGATTTTACAAGTGCCAGCCAGTCACGGCTCGGACCTTTGGAGTTTTGGGAAGTCAGTACCTCGATCCGGTCTCCGTTTTGGATCCGGTAATCAATCGGAACCAGTTTTCCATTAACCCGGGCGCCGATCATCTTATTTCCCACTGCACTGTGTATACTGTACGCAAAATCGATCGGCGTAGAACCATTTGGCAGATTTTTGACATCTCCGGAAGGTGTGAAGCAATATACACTTTCCGAAAACAGATCTAAGTCACTCTTTAAAAGACTCATAAATTCTTTGTTGTCTGATTCATCTTTCTGCCATTCCAAAATCTGTCGAAGCCATGTCAATTTTGCTTCTGCACGATTTTCCACATTCTTTTCACGGCTTCCGCCGGTTTCTTTATACTTCCAATGTGCAGCAATTCCGTACTCTGCAGTTTTATGCATCTCATAGGTACGGATCTGGATCTCAAACGGAGAACCGTTTGGTCCGATAACAGTCGTATGAAGAGACTGATACATATTCGGCTTCGGCATTGCAATATAATCTTTGAAACGTCCCGGAATCGGCTTGTACATTTCATGAATCACACCCAAAGCGGCATAGCAGTCCTGCACACTGTCCACCAGAATACGCACCGCAAAAAGGTCGTAGATCTGATCCAGCGTCTTATCCTGATTTACCATCTTTTTGTAGATACTGAAGAAATGTTTCACTCTTCCGGCAATCTGCGCCTGGATTCCTGCATTATCAATATGGGATTTCACCTCTGCAACAATCTGCTCAATAAACCGTTCTCTGCTGCTCTTTTTATCTGAAATCTGTTCTACAAGAGAATAATACACATCCGGCTGTAAATATTTCAAAGAAAGGTCATCCAATTCGATCTTTACTTTGGAAATACCCAGACGCTGTGCCAGCGGCGCATAAATATCCATGGTCTCTCTGGCTTTTTCCTTCTGTTTTTCCGGGCGCATATACTGTAAGGTACGCATATTATGAAGTCGGTCAGCAAGCTTGATCAGGATCACGCGAATATCCTTTGCCATCGCAAGGAACATCTTTCGTAAATTTTCCGCCTGCTCATCCACCTTATCGTGAGAATAAGACAATTGTCCCAGCTTTGTAACACCATCTACCAAAAGTTCCACTTCTTCATTAAATTCCTTGCGGATTTCTTCATTTGTCATCACGGTATCTTCCACTACATCATGAAGAATCCCCGCAACAATGGTCTCCTTATCAAGTTCCAGATCTGCTAAGATAATGGCTACACAAAGCGGATGGATAATATATGGTTCTCCGGATTTGCGCACCTGTCCCTCATGGGCATCATACGCAATACGATAGGCTTTCTCGATCATGGAAATATCCGCTGACGGATGATACTTACTTACCGCTGTGATCAATTCCTTATATAAATCCTCCGGAGACGTGAAATCTGCCATTGCGCGGACACTGGCGTCATCCCGCTTCACTTCTTCTTCTCTATCCACAACTGTCTTTACTTTTTCCATAAAGTGCTCCCCTGATATCTCTCTTATTTTCCTTCGTAACAAACAACGCTGGCTACGTCATATTTTTCTAATTTTTTTCTGCCCTCCAAACCTGCCAGCTCCATCAGGAAAATGATCTTTACGACTTCTCCTCCCAGCTGCTCTACCAGTTTTGCTGCCGCCTCAATGGTTCCTCCTGTTGCGATCAGGTCATCCACGATCACGACCTTCTGGCCCGGTTTGATCGAATCTTTATGCATTTCAATAGTTGCACTGCCATACTCCAGATTATAGGACATTTCTACAGTTTCTCTCGGCAATTTTCCCTTTTTACGCACAAGGACAAAAGGTTTTTTCAGATTATAAGCGATTGGCATTCCGAAAATAAAGCCTCTGGATTCCGCTCCCACCAGCACATCAAAATCTACGCCATCTAAAAGTTTCTGCATCTCATCAATCGCAAGCTGCAGCCCGTCTGCATCTTGGATCACACTTGTTACATCTCTGAAAATAATTCCCGGTTCCGGAAAATCTTTAATACTTACAACATAATCTTCTACTTTTTTCATACCTTTTATCTCCTTATTGTATGTCATACACCATCCTGGCTGCAGATTTTAAAATTTTCTAAATATTATATCACTTCTTTTATTTCACTGCAACGTCCGCTTCCACTTTCCTCTTTCCAAAGGGTATCTACTGGAAATCCTGGATCATTAACTGTAATGTTTTTCTTCCCCGAAATTCGTTCACAGACGGGTAATAGGTGATCGATATGGTATCCTTTTTTTCCAATAACTTCAAAAATTCCTCTAAATCTCCAAAATATACTGCTTCCATATGACAGCCTGCGCTGTTGGAGCCGTAAATCTTTAATGTATTTTTGTTTTTGCCCAAAATCTGACTTTGCAGTACACGAAAATCCTTTTCTGCAAATAAAGGCTTGCTATTTCCATTTCCAAAAGGTTCCAGCACTTGCAATTCCTGAATAAACGCTTCGCTGATATACTGGATTGGCATCACAATATCAATTTTTAACTTTTCGATCATCTGCTCCTCACTTAAGGTGCAATTTTCATTCAGACAGCTGCGAAGTCTGGACAGATTTTCCTTCGGAAGAGACATTCCCGCTGCCATAGGATGTCCCCCAAATTTTGTAAACAATCCGGCACATTTGGAAAGTTCCTCAAACATATTATAATCAGGAATGGAGCGTGCAGAGCCTTTGATGCCTTCCTCAGCATCTGTCAGCACAATGGTCGGACGATAATAGCGTTCCTTAATCTTTCCTGCAATGATTCCGGCAATGCTTTCATGGCACTCCGGCAGATAGATCACCAGTACCCGCTCGTTCTTTCTTTCCGTTTCCTCTACCTGACGAATCGCTTCTTCGACCCCCTCTAAAGTCAGCTGCTTCCGGCTGTCATTTAGAGCCTTCAGATCTCCGGCCAGACGATCAGCCTGTCCCTTATCAGAAGCCGCAAAAAGTTCCAAAGCCCTTCTCGCCGTATCCAATCGACCGCCTGCATTGATACATGGTCCCAAAACAAAGCCGATATGATAGGTATTTATACTCTCCCGTTCCAGCCCATTTACTTCAATCAGGGATTTTAGACCAATGTTTTCCGTATGATGAATCCTTTTTAGACCTTCTTTTACGATCAGACGGTTTTCATCCTGAAGCTCCATGATGTCACCGATCGTGGCAATAGCTGCAAATTCCAGAAGTTCCTTTGTCTCTTCTGCATCGATTTTGAAGGTTTCAAACAATGCACTTACCAGCTTCCAGGCTACCACAGCTCCGCAAAGCCCCTTCCATGGATAAGTACATTTTTCCTGCTTCGGATTGATAATCACATCCGCCGGCGGAAGTTTTTCAACCCTTCCATCTGTAGTTTCCGTAAACGGCACTTCGTGATGATCCGTTACCAGCACCTGGATCCCCAGTTCCTTTGCATAGGCGATCTGATCAAATGCTGCAATCCCATTATCACAAGTTACAATCACCTCCACGCCATCTTCCTTCGCCTGATCGATCAAATGCTCGTTGATCCCATATCCATCCCTGATCCGATCCGGAATGACGTGATCCACAGATGCGCCGACTCTATTCAGCCCTTTCCACAAAATATAGGTGGCGCACACACCATCAATATCATAATCACCAATAATGCGAATCTGTTTTTTTTCGGCAATGGCATGTTCCAAAAGCCGGATCCCTTCCCTCATTCCCCGCAAAATCCATGGGGAATAAAGATCCTCCAGGGTTCCATAGAGATACTTTTGAATCTGTTCATCCCCTACAACATCCCGATTACGGATAATCCGTGCTGTCATCGGCGTTACCCCAAATTTTTCTCCAATTTTCGTAAAATCTGCTTTTTTCGCAGCTACAAACCACCTTTTCATAATCCCTCCGGCAGAAAAAAGAAAAGGCATGGGACAAAAAGCCTCATGCCGCTATTTTTCACAATTTTCTGGATTTTATTTGCTGAATGTTCCTTTTTTTCATCCTAACATCTATCCTTTTTCAAGTCAATCAGTTTTCCTTAATTTCATGCGATCATTCCTCCCAACGTGCCTCCCAGGATACAAAGCAGAATGTTCCATGCCGCACCGGCCGGACTGCTGTTCATTCCTTCTCCGGCAATCAGGGAAATCACTGCGATCAGAAGTACATAGATGCTTCCCAGAAGAAGTCCCCACAGAAACTTTTTTGTTTTCAGGATCTTTCCTGCAAGAAAACCGCCCAGGAAACAGGAAATCACATAGATCATACCGATCCCAATCGAGAGTTTCCCCTCATCCAACTGCATCCTCTGCGCAAATGCAGCTAATAAAAACAATAAAACTGCCGTCATCCCATACATGAACAGAAAAATTCTACCCAATGTTTTGATATTTCCTGTGAAATCTTTCATTTTTCCATCTCCGTTTATTTTTATGGTTAATTTATAATTAATTTATAG
>CAZLQJ010000093.1:0-5122 GCA_964561705.1 uncultured Lachnoclostridium sp.
GAATATAAGATGTATAAATATATGTCTTATGAATTAAAAGATCGTATGCAGGATGCGGGAAAATCTATGTATAAGCAGCCGACGATCCCGGAAGAGGTGGAAGGTTATATAGAACCTGTAGATCTTGAAAAACTGTTGGGCGGTTTAACACTGAAAAGATTAAATGAGATCTTTCAATCTGTGATGAAACGGCAGAATGAAAAACTCGATCCTGTGAGAAGTAAATTTGGAAAGATTGAAAAAGAAGAGGTTTCATTGGAGGATAAGCTGGATTTTGTAGAAAGTTTTGCGAAGGAGCATAAAAAATTCTCATTTCGGAAACTTTTGGAAGGACAGAAAAGCAAAATGCAGGTTGTCGTCACCTTTTTGGCGATTTTGGAATTGATGAAAATCGGAAAGATCATGATTGCTCAGGAAGAAACGTTTGGAGATATTCAGATCACATCTGTGGATGAATAAAACCGCTGGAGGAGATTTATGGAATTACAGAAAATAGAAGCAGCAATCGAAGCAATCCTCTTTACCATGGGAGAAGCGGTAGAGGTTGAAAAGATTGCGGCAGCCATTGAACATGATAAGGAAACAACAAGAAAATTCATTCGCAATATGATGGATAAATATCAGGCGGAAGATCGTGGTATCCGTATTATTGAACTGGATGATTCGTTTCAGCTCTGTTCTAAAACAGAATTTTATGATGTACTGATCAAAGTGGCAAAACAGCCGAAAAAACATTCCTTGACGGATGTGCAGCTGGAGGTGCTTTCGATTACTGCATACAAGCAGCCAATTACAAGGGCAGAAATCGAAAAAATCCGTGGTGTAAATTCGGATCATGCCATGAACAAACTGGTGGAATATGGATTGATCGAGGAGGTTGGACGGTTGAATGCACCGGGCAGACCGATGCTTTTTGGGACGACAGAAGATTTTCTGCGCAATTTTGGTGTAACTTCACTGGCAGATCTCCCATCCTTGTCGGCTATGGAAATTGCAGATTTTGAAGCAGAAGCAGAAGAAGAGGTACAGATCCGTTTGGGTGTGTAATACATATTGAATGACAGTTTTTCATAAACTTTAGAAAAAAGTTTTGAGGAACTATATGATAAAAACATATTTTCAATTAAAAAAACAGGTCATAGCTGTCAGCATGATGTTGCTGATAGTTTTATGTCCTGTTTTTTCTATGAGGACAGGAGCTGCAGAAATACCTGCAGGCCTATATTCCACAGGCGCTGTTTTGATGGACGCAGATTCCGGCCGTGTATTATTTTCAAAGGCGGGGGATGAAACATTTGCCATGGCCAGTACAACAAAGATCATGACCTGTATTCTTGCTTTGGAATTGGGAAAGCCGGAACAGATTGTGACTTTTTCTAAATATGCAGCCTCGATGCCGGATGTTCAGATGAATGCAAAAGAGGGGGAACAGTATTATCTGAGGGATCTTTTGTATTCTGTGATGTTAGAGTCCCACAATGACAGCGCAGCAGCGGTAGCAGAAGCCATCGGGGGCAGTGTGGAAGGATTTACAAGGCTCATGAATCAAAAGGCAGAGGCGATTGGCTGTTTTAAGACGCATTTTGTGACCCCGAATGGTCTGGATGGGGAAGATGAAGAAGGAGAACATCGGACAACGGCGCGGGAACTTGCGATGATCTTGAGGTATTGCATTCATATTTCTGCAGCAGCGGAAGAGTTTTTGAAAATTACAGGAACCGGTTTTTATGAATTTCAGGAGATCCATGGAAAACGTCATGTGAGCTGCCGAAATCATAATGCATTGCTGACTTCCTATGAGGGCGCACTTACGGGAAAGACGGGATTTACCGGGAAAGCAGGATATTGCTATACCGGTGCGGTCAAAAGAGGGGAAATGACCCTGATTATTGCACTGCTGGGAGCGGGATGGTATCCGCATAAAAGTTATAAATGGAAAGATGCAGGAAAACTGTTGGATTATGGGTTTGAAAATTATCATTATGAAATGATTGGAAAGGACGATTGGACGCTGGAAGAAATCCATGTAACCGGCGGAATGAAGGAACGTGTGAAAATTGCTACGGATGCGGGGCCATTTTCTTATGTTTTGAAGTCGGGAGAACAGGCGGAATGTAAGATCGATCATGCAAAAGAGCTACAGGCACCGGTGGAAATGGGAACGTTGATCGGAAAGATTACTTATGAACTGGATGGGAAAGTTATTGAGCAGTTTCAAGTATTTACAGCAGAAAATGTAGAAGAAGCAACCCTGTTCAATCGTTTGGAAAAATGGATTGAAAATGTAAAAATATTTCTGAAGGACATTCGACGAAATGTACAAAGGACTTGATTTCAATCAGATAGTTTGATATGATGATATACGGCAGAAAATGGTATTATTTTCATACAATACATAAAGATGGAGGAGTAAAAATGAGTAACACAGCACAGAGCTTGGCAAGCAAAAGAATTGCATCTTTACTTGACGAGAACAGTTTTGTTGAAATCGGTGGCATGGTAACTGCAAGAAATACTGATTTTAACATGCAGACAAAAGAAACTCCGGCTGACGGTTGCGTAACCGGATACGGAGTCATTGATGGAAATCTTGTGTATGTATACAGCCAGGATGCAGGCGTTTTAAACGGTTCTGTAGGCGAAATGCATGCAAAAAAGATTGCAAACCTTTATGATTTAGCGTTAAAGACAGGTGCACCGGTCATCGGATTGATCGACAGTGCAGGTTTAAGACTTCAGGAAGCAACAGATGCATTGAATGCTTTCGGAGAAATTTATATGAAACAGACAAACGCTTCAGGTGTGATCCCACAGATCACTGCAATCTTCGGAAACTGTGGCGGTGGTCTTGCAATGATCCCGACATTAACAGACTTTACTTTCATGGAAGCTGCAAAAGCAAAATTATTTGTAAACTCTCCAAATGCTATTGAAGGCAACGAAGTTTCAAAATGCGATACAGCATCTGCCAAATTCCAGATGGAAGAAGTTGGTATTGTTGACGTTGTTGCAGAGGAAGAAGCATTAATGGCGCAGATCCGCGAATTGGTATGCCTGCTTCCGGCAAATAACGAAGATGACGGTGCATTTGAAGAATGTACAGACGATTTAAACAGAGTATGTGCAGACCTTGAAAATGCAGCTGGTGATCCGGCAATTGTTTTATCTAATATTTCTGACAATGCTGTATTCTTCGAAACAAAGAAAGACTACGCAAAAGAAATGGTAACAGGTTTCATCAAACTGGATGGTACAACTGTTGGTGCAGTTGCAAACAGAACAGTTCTCTATGATGAAGAAGGAAATAAAGCAGAAGAATTTGCTGCAGAACTGACTGCGAAAGGATGTCAGAAAGCAGCAGCATTTGTAAACTTCTGTGATGCATTCAGCATTCCGGTTCTGACATTAACAAATGTAGACGGATTTAAGGCAACCATGTGTTCTGAAAGAAACATTGCGGCTTCAGCAGCAAAATTAACTTATGCATTCGGAAATGCAACCGTTCCTAAGGTAAATGTGATCGTAGGAAAAGCATTCGGAAACGCTTACAATGTGATGAACTCTAAAGCAATGGGTGCAGATCTTGTTTATGCATGGCCAAATGCTGAAATCGGCATGATGGATGCCAAATTAGCAGCAAAGGTTATGTATGGTGATACAGATGCAGCAACTGTAAATGAAAAAGCAGCAGAATATGCAGCTCTTCAGAACAGTGTTGCTTCAGCAGCAAGAAGAGGATATGTTGATACGATCATTGAGGCACAGGATACCAGAAAATACGTGATCGGTGCCTTTGACATGCTGTTCACAAAGAGAGATGACCGTCCGGCCAAAAAACACGGTACAGTTTAATTTAGAGAGGTGAACAGGATGAAAAAGAACATGAAAAAATTAACGACACTCCTTGTTATGGTAATGCTTGTTCTTGGTCTGACTGCATGTGGTTCTTCGGATGAACCGCAAACAACCGTTGTAGAAGCTGACTTAGCAGATCAGTTTTCACAGTTCTTTGTATCCAATATTATAACAATGAGCACAGAAGAACTGCAGTATTACGTTGATATGGATTCAGATGACCTTCAGATGATCCTTGATAATTCAGGAATTCCTTTAGCAGCAGAAGTTTTCCAGGATTTCTATAAAGGTTATATGAGCGATCTTGAAACATATGGCGACTATGTCTCTACAGATTTCTATGAATTAAAGGGTGACGAAGAAGAAGCAACGCATACAACAGAACTGACATTTACCAATCATCCGGCAACCATTACATTGGTTTTTGACGAGGATGGTGCAGTAACATCAGCAGTGATCGATCCTGTATTATCAACAGGTGAAATTCTTGAAAAGGCAGCTTTAAATACAGTCATCGGTATGGGAACTGTATTTATCGTATTGATCTTTATCAGCTTTATAATCGCATTACTTCCAAAACTGACAGGTCTGGTTGAAAATGCAGGAAAGAAAAAAGCAGTAGAAAATGTTCCAGCGGCACCTGCAAAAGCAACAGCTCCGGCTCCGGTTGCAGTAGCAGAAGAAGAGCTTGTAGATGATCTGGAACTGGTAGCAGTAATCTCAGCAGCCATCGCTGAATATACAGGAACATCTTCTGATGGATTTGTAGTTCGTTCAATCAAACGTTCCAAATCAAATAAATGGAAGAATGCATAAGATAGGAGGAAATTAAGATGAAAAATTATACAATCACAGTAAACGGAACAGTTTATGATGTTACAGTAGAAGAAGGCGGCGCAGGAAGCGCACCGGTAAGAGCAGCAGCTCCGGCTCCAAAGGCAGCACCTGCAAAAGCAGCAGCTCCGGCTCCGGCAGCAAATGCTGGTTCCGTAGAAGTAAAAGCTTCCGTTCCGGGGAAAGTATTCAAAATCGAAGCACCTGCAGGAACAGCTGTAAAAGCTGGTGATGCAATCGTTGTTGTTGAAGCAATGAAAATGGAAATTCCAGTTGTAGCTCCACAGGATGGTACAGTTGCAAGCATCAATGTTGCAGTAGGTGATGCAATCGAAAACGGTGACGTTTTAGCTACTATGAATTAATTCATGAAGCGCAGATGAATTAAAAACAGGAGGTTAAAACATGAGTTACATCATTGAAACTATGGGGA
>CAZLQJ010000094.1:0-5011 GCA_964561705.1 uncultured Lachnoclostridium sp.
AAAACAGCTTCAGGGAAAAATCTAAATTTCAGAAAATACAAAAATTTTAATATTTTATTTAAAATGTTATAATTTTTAGTGGGTTCATTGCGAAAAAAAACAATGTATTGTAAAATTTTAACATAATAATATGTAAAATTGCTATTTATGTGAGCAAAATGCATGGAAAGTAGGGGGATAAGATGAGAGGTATGAGAAAAACCAGCAGAAAAGTCGTTTCTGCAATTCTCGCTGCTGCAATGGTAGCAGGTATGATGCCGCAGCTTCCGGCAGCACAGGTTTTTGCTGCAAATGGAAGCCTGACTTCGGTTGAAGCAGCATCTGCAAAGGATAACATCGTTACATTGACGTTTAACGATGGAATTAAAGCAAAGATCACATTCCTGGAAGATGGGATCTTTCGTTACAATGTAGATCCGAGCAATGAGTTTTCGGAGTATGCAACAGTAAAGAATGGCTATGAAAGTGTAAGGATCACACAGTATCCGGATGATTATAAGGAATATTCACATCCGTCAGCAGCAGTTACAGAAGAAAATGGCTTTTATGTGATCAAATCAGGGAAAGCAGTCATCAAATATGAAAAATCAACTGCGAAAATGACGGTAGAATATGACGGAAAAGTGGTTATGCAGGAAAGTGAAGCGCTGAAAGTTGGCGGAAAGACCACACAGTCACTGGTGAAAAATGATGGAGAAAACTTCTATGGTGGTGGTACACAGAATGGTCGTTTTGTACATACGGGAGAAACCATCAACATTGCGAATGAAAGCAACTGGGTAGATGGCGGTGTTGCATCACCAAACCCATTTTATTATTCAAGCCAGGGCTATGGTGTTCTTCGCAACACATTCCTGGAAGGATCTTATGACTTTGGAAATACCGAAGAAGATACTGTAAAAACAGTTCATAATGAAAATGAATTTGACGCGTACTACTTCTTATCGAACGGAAAAACTTCTGCGGAAGTTGTACAGGATATTTTAGATGAATATTTTCACGTAACAGGTAATCCGGTATTGCTGCCGGAATATGCATTTTATGAAGGACATTTAAATGCATATAACCGTGATTCCTGGAGTGAAGCTAACCCTGCAGATACCAAAGCCTGGAAAATTTTTGGCAGCAAATCTGCCAGCGGATCAGAAGGCTATGCCAGCGTTGAAAGGGAAGCTGGTCAGGCAACCGGTTATAGACTTACCGATGGTTTAAATGCAGAAACATTAAATGGAACAAAACCTACAGTTTCTACGGAAAATTATCCGAGCACCGTTGAAACACCTTATAAATATTCTGCACGTGCAGTGATCGATCAGTATGAAGATATGGACATGCCGCTGGGCTACTTCCTTCCAAATGATGGATATGGCGCAGGATACGGACAGAATGGTTACTATGTAAAAGGTGATGTAAACAGCGCAGAATGTATCGCTGCAATCAATGCAAACGTTGCAAACTTGAAAGCATTTGCAGACTATGCAAAAGAAAAAGGTCTGGAAACGGGTCTTTGGACACAGAGTGCATTGACACCACAGGAAAACCCGAATGAGTTTTGGCATTTGCTTCGTGATTTTAAAAAGGAAGTAGATGCAGGAGTTACGACTCTGAAGACGGACGTTGCATGGGTTGGCTGGGGCTATGATATGGCATTGAATGCACAGCAGACCGGATACAACACAGTAACAACCAGTTCCGATTATCGTGCAAACGTGATCTCTCTGGATGGCTGGGCTGGTACACAGCGTTTTGCGGGAATCTGGACAGGTGATCAGTACGGCGGTAACTGGGAATACATTCGTTTCCATATTCCGACCTATATTGGACAGTCCTTAAGCGGTAATCCGAACATCGGAAGTGATGTGGATGGTATCTTTGGTGGTAACTCTGTGATCACAACCCGTGATACCCAGTGGAAGATCTTTACACCAACCATGCTGAACATGGATGGATGGGGAAGCTATGCAAAAACACCTTATACAGCAGGTGATCCATACACAGGTATCAACAGAATGTACCTGAAAATGAAAGCACAGCTGCTTCCATATATTTATACAAATGCAGCATCAGCAGCAAATATTGATACTGGAAACGGTGATACCGGACTTCCGATGATCCGTGCAATGTTCCTGGAATATCCGGACG
Source organism: uncultured Lachnoclostridium sp. (assembly GCA_964561705.1). Taxonomy (GTDB): domain Bacteria; phylum Bacillota; class Clostridia; order Lachnospirales; family Lachnospiraceae; genus HGM12587. The sequence goes on from CAZLQJ010000094.1 coordinate 2,143, forward strand.
ATGCCTATGCAGCATCCAAAGATATGCAGTATCAGTATATGTTTGGTGAAAACCTTCTGATTGCCCCTGTTTATACACAGACAAGTGCGTTTGATGCCCAGGGTAATGACGTAAGAAATGGCATTTATCTTCCGGATGAAGATCAGGTATGGATTGACTACCTTACAGGAGATCAGTATCTGGGCGGACAGGCATTAAACAACTTCGATGCACCGATCTGGAAACTTCCGATATTTGTAAAGAATGGTGCGATCATTCCGATGTGGGAAGAAAATAACAACCCATCACAGATCGACAAAACAAACAGAATTGCAGAATTCTGGCCGGCAGGATCTACAGAATATACATTATATGAAGATAATGGTACTTATGTAAAAAATACACAGACAGAAGTAGATGGATATGGCACAGTAAACGATATTGATTACGGTGATCATGTTTCTACAAAATATACTTCTGTAGTAAACAATGGCACAGCAACTTTAACTGCTGAAAAATCTACAGGTACTTATGAAGGATATGATAAAGATAAAAATACAACATTTATCGTAAATGTATCCAAAGCACCTACCGCTGTTACAGCGAAAAACGGAGATACAGTTCTTACAAAAGTAGAAAAGACCAGCAAAGAAGAAGTGATGAATGCAACACTTGAAGCTGGACAGTTTGCATACTACTATGATGCAGCTCCTGCAATCGAAATTTATGGTGTAGAAGCAGAAGATGAATTTGCAGCAATGATGGAAGGCAAAGTATCTTCTCCAAAACTTTATGTAAAATTTGCAGAAACAGATTCTCAGGCAAATGTTCAGGTTCTTACCATTGAAGGATTTGAAAATGTAGATGAAGATCTTCAGTTAAATCAGAAAGATGAAAACCTTGCAGCGCCTGCAAATCTTCGTGATGTTGAAGAAACTAAGACACCAACCAGCAATGCCATTGCATGGGATGCTGTAGAAGGTGCAACAGGCTATGATGTAATGATTGATGGCGTTGTAAACAATTTAGGAAGCAATGCAACAACGTTTGTACATAGCGATTGTGAATACAATACAACACACACCTATAAAGTTCGTGCGAGAAGCGCAAAAGGAGTTTCTGACTGGTCAGCTGAGATTACAGCAACCACAAAAGAAGATCCATGGAGAAATGTGCTGGAAGCATCCATTACCTGGACGGGTGGAGAACAATGGGGTGCATTGAAAAATGCAATGGATCATGATACAAGTACCATGTTCCATTCTACAGGGGATGTAGTAACAGATGCAGTTCCAATGATCTTTGATTTTGGAAAAGCATATATTTTAGACAAATTTGAGTACTATGCACGTGAAGATAACTATGGAAACGGAACCGTTCAGAGAATGAACGTTTATACAAGTTTGGACGGTATTAACTGGCAGCTGGTACACGAAGGTACGGAAGACTGGACTTATGATAAGTCAAAATCAAGTGCAGAAAATGTAAAGACGGTCGATTTTGAGGGAACCGGTGCACGTTATGTGAAACTGATTGTTACAAAATCTACAGGAAACTTCTTCGCGGCAAACGAATTGGCAATCCATAAGAAAGATGGAAGCAGTGCATTTGCGATTGGAAGTACCAATGCACTTGTAGAAGTGGCAGATGCAGATTATACAAATATGAAGAACTACCTTGGAATGTGTGAAAAAGATGGTTCTAAATTTGTGGATCAGATTCAGAAGAGAAATGGTGATATCAACTACAACGGCATCTATGATGTTTATGATTATGCTTATACCATGTTCAATTTGGACGGCGGCACAGCAAAGACAGGAGATGTTTATGGATGCATTACCTATACTGCAACTGAAAAAGATGGAACTGTTGTGATCGATATCATTGCACAGGATGTAAAAAATCTGAATGCATTTGGTCAGGTGATCAATTATGATCCGCAGAAATTAACCTTTGTATCTGTAGAGGCAGGAGAACTTGCCGGTGCGATGGAAAACTTAAGCGCAAACAGAACCTATGATGATGGAACTGCTTATGTAAACCTTGCATTTGCAAACAGAGGTGACCAGGAATTAGTAAAAGGATCCGGCGTGCTGGCAACGATCACAATGAAAGGTGCGTCAGCAGAGGATATGGATCTGAACGGATTTACATTGATTGGACCAAACTTCAATGTAAAAGAAACAACAAAAGAAGATGCTATTTTGGCAGATTCTAAGTATGATATTTCATTGGAAAATGTAACTGTAACTGCGGGAAGTGTTGATACAACCGGAAATGCAGGTTCTAAAATTGGTGCAATCGAATATGCGACAGACTATGATGAAGAAACTGCATGGATGACAGATTGGAACGGATTTGGTACAACACTGAGTGAGGGCAAAGGATGGATCGACATCCAGTTCCCGGAAGCACATACAGTGGATGGATACAGATACTTACCGGGTCCAAGTACAGGTGGAAGCTTCACATCAACAACTGCTTATGAAATTTATGTAAAGACAGAAGGTAGTGACGAATACGTGAAGGCTGCAGAAGGTAACTGGGCAAATACCAGCGGATGGAAGATTGCAGAATTTACTCCGATTGAAAATGTAACAAATGTAAAATTTGTTACAAAACAGGCATTACCAACAAACTGGTGGGCAATTGCATCAGAAATCCGTGTAATGAGCAAAGTGGAATATGAGGCAACATTAGATAAACCGACAAAACCAGAAGAAAAGGATCCAGTAACAGAAGTATTTACAGACGTTGTAGCAGGTTCGTGGTATGTGGATGCGGTACAGTATGTATACAACACCGGTCTGATGTCTGGCTTCCAGGATCAATTTACACCGAATGCAAATATGTCAAGAGCCATGGTAGTAACTACCCTTTACAGAATGGA
>CAZLQJ010000095.1:0-5006 GCA_964561705.1 uncultured Lachnoclostridium sp.
CCTTGAATGCAAGATATGCACTGTAATCAGTCACTGCCGGAGAACCTTCCATTCTATAAAGGGTGGTTACTACCATGGCTCTTGACATATTTGCATTCGGTGTAAATTGATCCTGGAAGCCAGACATCAGACCGGTGTTGTATACATACTGTACCGCATCCACATACCACGAACCTGCTACAACGTCTGTAAATACTTCTGTGACAGGATCTTTTTCTACTGGTGTTGATGGTTTATCTTCAGGTTTTGCAGCTGCACATTCAGCAGCACTCATCACACGAATTTCTGCCGCTACTGCCCACCAGTTTGTTGGTGCTGCTGCAGTTGCAAGTAATTTCACATTTGTTACATTTTCTACTGCTTCAAATTCTACCGTTTTCCATCCTTCAGAATTTTCCCATGTTCCATTAGAAACAACTTTTACATACTCATCTGAATCTGTTGTTTTCACATAAACTTCAAATCCTGTGATTGTTGTCAGGTAACCGCTAATACTTCCGCCCGGCAGATAACGCAGACCATCCACTGTATGCGCTTCTGGGAACTGGATATCAATCCATCCTGTTCCATCATTGATGGTAGAACCAAATCCATTCCAGTCTGTCATCCATGCAGTTGTAAGATCACCATCCAGTGCATATTCTGCTTTTCCGTAGCTCTGTCCTGCATAACCTGTAGAATCTTCACTTCCTGCTGTAGCAGTTACACCTCTTAAGAAAATATCTTTTCTCTGATCTTTGGCTTCTGTTGTATCGATCAGGGCAAATGCTGCCAGTGTTTCATTAAATGACTGATAAGCTTCTCTCAGTTCTGCTTCTGTCGGCGCTTCCTTCTCAATCAGTGTCTTCACATCTGCCATAGCTTTTTTGATGTAGCTCCATTCTTTCGCAGTATAATCTTCTTCATGATAAGCTTCTGCTGTTGTCAGCTGTCCCTTCAGCATGGTCTTCGTAATGATCAGATCTTCTACTACATCATATCCATAAGCAACATCTAATACTTTGCTTAAGGACGCATTCTGAACTGTAATCTCAGCCTGTTTCACTTCATAGTATCTGTTTTCTTCCTTATATGTAGATCCTACCAACTGTCCTTCAACATATAATTTCAGCATACCATTATTTTCTTTTACACCAACGATTACATTGTCTGCTTCTACCTTAACATCAGAAACAGCGGTTGCACCATTTAATGTAAAGGTTGCATAACCATCTTTGTTAATGCCTAAGCTATAGGCATCTTTCTGCTGGATCAATGTACCCTCTTTTGCTTCTTTTACCACTGCCAATACAGTAAATCCGTTATTTCCGCTTAAAGAAGCTTCTTTTGCAGCAGATCCTGTAGCAACAACGTGATTTTTATGGTAAACAAAGGATAATTCACTGGTACAAGCATTGCCTGCCATATCCTTAACATCCACAGTTTTTACTTTGATCACTGTTCCATCTGCCGGTGTTTCTGCCAGACCAATGTGATAAGTGGTATCATCTGCGCTAAGTACCGCATTTTCGACCTTTGCATTTTCAACTACAAGCTTGCTGCCTGTCACTTTTTCATCAAATTTTACGATAATTTCATTGTTTTCGTTTGCATAAGCTCTCACCATCTGAGGAGCTGTTGTATCACCGTCTTTTGAAATTCTGAAGATACGAACTTCATCCGGCTGTAAGGTAACTGTATAAGTTTCCCCATAAGTGAACGTACCTGTGGATGCGGTACCTTCTGTCAGATTGTGTGTATGTTCCAAATGATATTTCAGAGTATCTGCATTTTCCGGAACACCAATGTTTCTGTCAAAAGTAAAGGAAACTTCTTTTGCTTCTGTTGCTGCATTTCTTACAGAAATAATACCGTCATTTCCATCGAAACATGCATATCCGTAAGCATTCTGTGTAGCGCCTTCGCTTGTGTTTGCAGCCAATACTGTTCCGGTATTTGGTGTTGCACCGAACATCTTCGCATTTTTCAAAATGTGATGATTTTCTTCTGCCCATGCAAGGAATTCACTGGTTGCTTCATATTTTCCTTCTGTCATAATGCTGTCAGAGAAATGTAATTCCCAGAAGGCTGTACCACGGGTAGCCTGCATATACAGATAGTTCTGGAACTGTTCATCTGTCGCACTATTCATATTCATTCCTGTTCCTGTTACGCCATAAATTGGATCGTGATTGTAGATATTTCCTAATGGGAACTGGAATTCATGGTTTTTCAAGAAATCATAGTATACCGCATCACGGTAAGTCATCTGTCTGTCCATTTTGCTCTGGCTGGCACCTGCATCTGCCTGGTCCGCATGACACTGGATCCATACAGAATTTGCCCACTGTAAGAACCATGGACTTGGGTTTGTATAACAGGTCAGAGAAATCCATAAATTAGAAATTCCATTCTCTTTTGCATTCTGACGAGCTGCTTCAAACAGATCGATCCATGCTTCCCAAAGATCTGTTACATGGTACATATTATTGTATCCGCCGGTCATATGACGATTTGCATAGCCCGGAACGCCATCTGCTGCCGCAAAATGACTGTACTGGTACTGATCCGCAAAACCATCCCATTTCCAATAGTTTACACCATAATCATCCTGCCATTTACATGCCATTTCTTTAAAGTTTTCCACATAAACTCTGTCTGCCACGTCAATGGACCAGCCATCAGTACTTCCTTTTCCACTTGCCGCAAGCAGACCGGCAAGTTTTGTCTGGTAATTATAACCGCCTCGTGGTCCTACCCAGACACCGAAGTTACTTCCAAATTTGTGAACAAGTTCAGAAGAAGGTGTGAGACCTTCCGGGAATTTAGAGTTGAATTCCCAGAATCCTGTCTGATTCAATCCTTCACCGGAAGCACTTACATCTGTAAAGCTTCCATCGTTGTAGTTGTTCCATCCGTCATCTACAACGTAAGAATCCAAAGGTCTGGTTTCTACTTTGTTTAACTCTCTGTCAATTTCAATAAAGGATGCAAGGATGCTTTCATCGCTGATGCTCATCATATTATCAAACCAGGAGTTGTACTGGATACGGAAATCTGACGGAGTTGCAATGCTGTAGATATATTCAAAGAAATCAGCCTGGATTACCTGATTCTCTGTACTTCTTGCAGCACCGGCTACCGTCTGCCATGTTACATATTTTCCGTCAGTTGTTAACTGATGATCTTCTTTTAAGCGATCAAAGCTTTTGCCGCTGTAATATCTGATAAATCCTGTGCCGTCCACGATCTCAGTATCTGTTTCCGGGAATTCACTTCCAAAGAACATTCCCTGAATGTAGATTGGCTGACCAAGGTTTGCTTTATACTGATCCATCTGTACGATACCGCCGGCATCTGTTGGGATTGTCCACTGTTCGTCTGATTCATTGACCGCAAAAGATTCCAGATCAATGTAATCAATCACTGCTTTTTCAGGATCGCTGACACTGATTTCCATGTATTTACGCATGAAATGATCGCCGTCATACATTACTACATTTTCTGTAACAGTATAAGTAACCGTTGTATCTTTATAGGTAAATGCATAAGGTTTAAATGTAAAAGTTACCTTCTGACCTGTTTTTGCAACATTGTTGATCGTTGCAGTTGTTTCTTCTGATGTAACATCTGTCAATTCCAGATCACTTGTTTTAAATTCACGTTTTTCCTCTGCTTCTACCGGTGCCAGATCTTTATGAAGATTAAATTCAGCACCTCCGCCAAAAGTACCTCCATTCTTTGCGGAAAGCCCTACCAGTTTTAACTGGGTTGCTGTACACTCCTCTGCAAGGTTTACATAAATCGGATTTACTCCATTATATTTAAATTGTCCTTCGGCAACCTTTGTCCAGCCTTCTGCGTCTGCAGCCAGCGCTGTTTCAGAATTTGATGCATAAAGCTCATATCCTAAAAGGTTTCCATTGGTATTTTCACCATTCTGTCTTGGTGTGTAAGAAAAACTCTTAAATGTCTTTGATCCGTTTAAATTGATCACAACATTGTATGGGAAATTCATTCCACCAATTCCACCAATTCCACCGCCGTAGTTGCTGTGCCAGATACTGTTCAGATCTCCGTCTAAGAGATTCTGTGCCGGACCATCATTGGCTCCGCTGGCATTCTGATGGCTGTCTGCTTCTGCAGTCCATCCTGTTCTGTCCAAAGCTTCAAGTTCTACAGGTGTATTTGCTGCCTCCTGTTTTGTAACTCTGACGATAAATTCTTCACTGCCTTTTCCCGGTGTAAAAACCGTATCACCGTCATCTGTACGCTTGTTTGTGATATTGACTGTGCTCAATTTGCTGTTTGCAGTAGAAAACTCACGGCTGATATAACCATTGCCAATGGTAATACTGCCATCTTTTTCCACGACGGTAACTTCCCCTGCTTCTGCCGCTTTTACTTCTGCAGAAAAACCGGAGAGGTTTGAAACAGTCATTGCAAGAGCCAGCATCGATGCAAGCGCTCTTTTCCATGTTTTTCTCATCATGGTATCCCCCTTCTTTTAGATTTTTGTAAGTTTTTACTTGAAAAATCCATATTTGTTAAAAATTTTAGCACACTTTTTACATTTCATGTTTACATTTTTTAATTGATCTTTTGTAATTTTAACAAAAAAGGGGATGACGAAATCGTCATCCCCTAATTTTTTAAGATTTATTTGTCACAAAATCTCTGTAAGATGGTTGCCATCTGCGCTCTTGTAGCGTTGCCCTGCGGTGCAAGGTCACGAGCTACGATCTGATTGTCTTTGACTTCCGCAATACCGCTAATCAGTTCTTTTCCAACTGCCCACTGCATTTCTTTCAATGCCCAGCTGCTTACTTTGTCAGCATTCTTCATACCGCTAAGGTCGCCTCTTTCCGTCACAGCTACACCTCTGAATTCTGTGTATCTGTACAGGAAGGCTGCCAGCTGTTCTCTGGTTACGTTTGCATTTGGATTGAATTTCTGGTTTACAGGGTCACCAGTTGCAATGTCATTGTTTAATGCCCATGCTACTGCATCTGCGTACCAATCGCCCT
>CAZLQJ010000096.1:0-4874 GCA_964561705.1 uncultured Lachnoclostridium sp.
CAAAAATACAATAAAACAAAAAAATAAAGAAAATAAATAAAATTATAAAAAATAGATTGACAGATTATGAGCGAGGTGATAATATAAAGACAACAAAAGAAGATACCTAATCAAAAAGAGGAGAGATCAGAAGTGATCAGTGTTAGGTAAATAAGCCCGGGAGGTACAGTCCAATGGCATCGATAGAGGAAAACGATTACGAATAAATAGAAAGAGGATGATTCCACCAGAAAATTTAATAGATATCTAAAAGAGCCTGTCGCGAAGACAGGCTCTTCTTTTGTGCCATAGATCCATAGCAACGCATTGATGGATGGAAAAGTTTATAGAAAATTTATGTGCATTCAGAGAAAGAAGGTAGTAGTATACAGATAGCATGAAAAACAGGAGAACGAAAGATGTACGATTATACGGTAACCCAATGGATCCTATTTTTTTTCTGGTATTGTTTCATTGGCTGGATTTGGGAATGTTTTTATGTGTCGGCAAGACACAGCTGGGAAAAGAAACGACTGGAATTTGTTAATAGAGGATTTCTTCATGGTCCACTGATCCCAATTTATGGATTTGCAGCGGTGTCTATTTTACTGGTAACGATTCCGGTGCGGGAGCATACCCTGGCAGTTTATATTATGGGAGCATTGACGGCTACAGCGTTTGAATTGGTTACAGGAAGTACGATGGAACGGATTTTCCATGTGAAATATTGGGATTATAGTATGCTGCCTTGTAATTATCACGGACATATTTGCCTGTTTGTATCATTGTTTTGGGGATTCTTCGCAGTCCTTCTGGTTCAGGTAGTCCATGTCCCAGTGGAAGGGGTTATGGTAAAGATCCCAAAGACGATCTGTGAGATCGCAGCTTTTGGTCTGATGGCTGTGACGGCTTATGATACAGCGGTATCCTTCAATGAAGCGAGGGATCTTCAGGAACTTTTGGAGTCGCTTGCGGAAAGTAATCAGACCATTCGGAAATTGGAGAGAAGAGTGGATGCAGTGGTTGCATTTGCGGCAATTCCTGATCGGGAAGAACTTGGAAAGGTAAAACAGAATGCAAAAGAAACGGTTGTTCATAATGTAGAAAAACTTCGTAAACGAAATGTAGAACGATTAGAACGGATGAAGATGCGGCTGCAGCTTCCAGAAACAGTGCAGAGTATGGAACGCGAGGAACTGCTTGCACAGATTGAGCAGCAGATGAGAAAAATATTCTCTCGTGGGAACAAGCAGTATCTTCGTGCGGCAAGTCAGCTTCGACGTAACCCTGGATTGATTTCCAAAAAACATGGAGAAACGATGGAAATGTTGAAGAAATTGCTGAAGAATAAAGAGGATTAAAATAGAAAATCTCCTGAACGAAGAGTGTTCAGGAGATTTTTTTTAGTCCATGTCATGAAGTTCATTGTAAAAGTTTTTGTAATCGGTTCGTTTGGCTTTTTCAAAGGCAATCGCTGAAGACGGATGAGAATTTAAAATTCCGGTCAGCAGATATGGAAGATCAAAGCCCCAACTGTAATTTTCTTTCATGGCAATCATGTGATTTTCAATAAATTTCATCATTGGAATCAGATTATATTTTGGATTTTTCAAAAAGCCCAAAAGTGACTCCAGATAGCAGTTTCCGGCACCGCGTCCCATACCGCAGACGGTCGCATCTAAAATGCTGGCACCATAGCGGAGTGCCTCAATGGTATTTGCGAAGGCAAGCTGCTGGTTGTTGTGTCCATGAAAACCGACCAGTTTTCCATATTTTGAAGCGATTTCAGAATAACGATCCGTAAGATCGGAAATCTGTTCCGGATAGAAGGAACCAAAGGAGTCTACCACATAGATACAGTCTACATTTGTTTTTGAGAGAAGTTCCAGGGCAGACATGATATCTCGGTCATTGACCTTGGAAACAGCCATAATATTTACACTGGTTTCGTATCCTTTTTCGTGAATATCTTCAATCATATCAATCGCCGTTGGCAGCTGATGGATATAGGTGGCAATGCGGTACATATCAATGACGCTGTCCTTTTTAGGAATGATATCTGTATGATAATCGGTACGTCCGGCATCTGCCATAACGGAGATTTTTAACGGAGAGTTGTTTTCGCCAACAATGGCACGGATATCTTCTTCTTCACAGAATTTCCATTTTCCATAATCCTCTTTGCTGAAGAGATTTTTGCTTGCTTTGTATCCAAATTCCATATAATCAACGCCGGATTTGATGTTTGCCTCATAGAGGTCTTTTACAAATTCATCGGAAAATTCAAAATTGTTTACCAATCCGCCGTCTCTTAAGGTGCAATCCATGACCTGAAGGTCCGGACAGTAGGAAAGTAACGTTCGATCAATTTTTCTAGCCATAACAATTCCTCACTTTATTAACTTTAGCACTTTAAAGTGCAAATGAATAAAATTACTATAAAGTGTTCTGAAAAAAATGTCAATCCCTAATTATTGGATTTTTAAAGTCTTTCCAGATCTTTATAAAATTCCGGATAGCTGATCTTGACACAGTCTGCATCCTGAATCGTGGTTTCACCGTCGGCCGCGAAAGCTGCGACAGCGAAAGACATGGCAATGCGGTGGTCAAGGTGCGGATCTATGACAGCACCATGAAGTGAACTACCGCCTTCAATAATCATGCCGTCTTCCGTGGCAGTGATCTTCGCTCCCATACGGGTCAGATTTTCTGTCATGACAGCGATTCGATCGGATTCTTTTACTTTTAATTCGGCAGCATCTTTGATGATCGTTGTTCCCTGGGCGAAACATGCCATGACGGCGATCATCGGGATCTCGTCAATCAGAGTTGGAATGAGTTCTCCGCCAACGGTTACTGCTTTTAAGGAACTGTGTCGTACCAGAATATCAGCCACCGGTTCTCCGCCGTTGATCCGTTTGTTTAAAAGGGTCAGATCAGCGCCCATGGCCTGACATACACGAATGATTCCGTCACGGGTAGGATTGATTCCTACATTTTTGATAAGGATTTCAGATCCAGGAACGATCAGTCCGGCTGCAATAAAATAGGCAGCAGAGGAAATATCTCCCGGAACTTCGATTTTTTGTCCAATCAATTCCGGATCCGGTAAGATGGATGCAGTTTTTTCATGACAGGTAACTTTGGCACCAAATCCCTGAAGCATGAGTTCTGTATGATTTCTGGAGACCCAAGGTTCTGTTACACTGGTGATCTGATCGGCATAAAGACCGGCCAGCAGGATGCAGGATTTAACCTGGGCAGAAGCAACCTTGGAAGTATAGTGAATACCGTGAAGGTTTGTGCCGGTAATGCAAAGCGGTGCACAGTCGTTTCCTTTCAGACTGGAAATTTTTGCCCCCATCTGTGAAAGCGGTTCTATAATACGCTTCATTGGACGACTTTGAATGGATTCGTCACCATTTAAGGTGGTTTCAAAATTTTGTCCTGCCAAAATTCCGGAGATCAGTCGGGTGGTTGTGCCTGAATTTCCGACATCCAGCGTGGAAGTAGGTTGGGTTAGTCCATGAAGTCCTTTTCCATGGATAAGGATCCTGGAAGGTGTATTTTCAATGGAAATTCCAAGGCGGCGGAAACAGTCGATTGTAGAGAGACAGTCGGCACCCTGTAAAAAATTGGTGACCTCGGTGGTTCCCTTTGCCAAAGCACCGAACATCACTGCCCGGTGAGAAATTGATTTATCCCCTGGTACGGTGACTTCTCCTTTTAATGAATGTTCATATTTTAATATCATAGCCTGTCTTACCTTTCGTATACCGTATACCGATGTTTGTTTAAAAGGGAAGCTGCCTTTTTGCAAGGCTCTTCTTCATAAAATTCAATCTTCAATACAGCTTCCTCAAATTCTCTGTTATTTACAATGCCGATATTTTTTAAGTTGATCTGATTGCATGCGAGGATGGTTGCAACGGTGGCAATTCCTCCGGCTTCATCCAAAAGATCAACGTATAGCACATAGGCTTTTTTGATGGGACCGCGGGATACATCGGAGATGGAATTGCGGTATTCCCTGGATTCTTCAAAAAGATCATAGATCTGCTGACCATTCATCGTATCTAGAGAAGTTTTGATCTGTTCCATACTTTCAATGTATTTTCCTAAAAGTTCAGAAATATTTGCATGATTTGTCATACAGATCTGTTCCCACATAACCGGTGAAGAAGAGGCAATCCTTGTAATGTCTTTGAAGCCGCCGGCCGCCATGGTTTTCATATATTGTTCTTTGCTGTCGTTATGTTTTACAAGATTTACCAGTCCGGCAGCGATCAGATGCGGAAGATGGCTGATGGCAGCAGTGATGTGATCGTGCTGTTCATAGTCCAGGACCAACGGCAATGCTTTGAGAGAACCGATAAATTCTACATAGTCGGATACGGCTTCCTGAGACACTTTTTTGGTAGGCGTAATCACATAGTAGGCATTTTCAATCAGGTGTCTTTTGGCATTTTCAAGCCCGGTCTTTTCAGAACCGGCCATCGGATGACCGCCGATAAAGTTTTCTTCCATATGAAGATCAGAAACCCTCTGGTGAATGTCTGTCTTTGTGCTTCCTACATCTGTAATGATACAGTCTTTTTTGATGATCGGTTTTAAGGTTTCCAGATATTTTGCGTTATAAGAAACCGGAGCACAAAGAAATATATAGTCACATTTAGAAAAAGCACTGCTCACATCTGAGCAGCCCTCATCAATCAGATTTTCGGAAAGTGCAGCATCGATGGTTTCCGGATGTCCCGATGCAGCGATCAAATGGATCTTAGGATAAAAAAAGCGGATTGCCTTTGCAATGGACCCGCCGATCAGTCCAAGACCGATAAAACCTATAACTTTCGGTTGTTTATTCATCATAAAACGCTCCTTTATCACGTAAATGT
>CAZLQJ010000097.1:0-4644 GCA_964561705.1 uncultured Lachnoclostridium sp.
TCATAGGAGGTCTTTTTGAGACCGTATTAGGATTTTTCTTAAAACCATTACGTAAGTTTTTCCCAAGTGTTGTAACAGGTACGGTCGTATTATCTATCGGTTTGAGTTTGATTTCTGTGGGAATCAATTCTTTTGGTGGTGGAAATAGTGCAAGCGATTTTGGCTCAATGGAAAATCTGTGTCTCGCCTTGTTTGTTTTAGTGATGATCTTAATTTTCAAGCATGGAACGAAAGGGTTTGCCAGTTCTTCTGCAATTCTCCTGGGAATCCTGTGTGGGTATGCGGCTGCTATAATCATGGGAATGGTTCTGCCAACAACAGGTGTAACGGCAGAAGGTGTGGAATATACGAAAGCATGGGTATTGAACTGGCAGAAGGTCAAAGATGCAGCGTGGTTCGAAATTCCGAAATTTATGCCTGTAAAACCTGTATTTGATCTTCGGGCGATTCTTCCTGTTATGATCATGTTCGTTGTGACAGCAGTAGAGACTGTTGGTGATATTTCCGGTGTTATGGAAGGAGGACTTGGACGTGAAGCTACGGATAAAGAATTATCCGGAGGTGTTATGTGTGATGGTTTAGGTTCTTCGTTTGCAGCAATGTTTGGTGTGCTTCCAAATACGTCATTTTCACAGAATGTTGGTCTTGTTGCTATGACAAAAGTTGTAAATTTGTACGCTCTTGGAACAGGTGCTGTCTTTTTGATCCTCTGTGGTCTTTGTCCTAAACTGGGAGCTTTGATTTCGATTATGCCGCAGTCTGTTCTTGGCGGTGCTGCAGTTATGATGTTTTCTTCGATTGTAGTCAGCGGTATTCAGCTGATTACAAAAGAGCCGTTGACCGGACGTAATCTTTCCGTTGTTTCAGTTGCATTGGGTGTTGGCTACGGAATGGGGGCTAATACAGGAATTCTTGCACATACCCCGGAAGCAATTCAGTTGATTTTTGGCGGTTCAGGAATTGTTCCGGCAGCAGTAGTAGCGATTGTTTTAAACATTCTCCTTCCAAAAGAAGATTAAAATATTTACGCATTTAAAAGTTCAGAGAGATCCTTAGGTGTATCAATATCTCTTAGTTCGTTTGCATCCCGAACCTGTACCATGTGTACTTGTTCGGGATATTTTTTTGTGAGATAATTACCGCCTTTTCCCTGAGGAAGATCTAAAAGCTCTGGAAATGTCCATTTTGGAAAAAGGATAGGAGAACCTGAAAGATCTTTCCATGCTGTACGCCAAATGAAGTCCGGAGCATTTGCGGCTGCAAGGAGCAAAGATGCAACCGTTTCAGGGCGAACAAGTGGCTGATCCCCTTGAAAAAATGCACAATATTCGATGTCACTTCCCAATGCCTGCAGTCCAAGACGAACTGTATCGCTGCGAAATGGCTGATCGTGCAGTAAAACGTCAATAGATTTACTTTTGCAGTATTCGGCAACATCATAGTGTCTTGTTACAACAATTTTTTTGGGAAAAAATGGTTCTGTTACAGAAAGAATGGAATCGATGATAGGCATTCCATGAAAATCAGCCATCAGTTTGTTTTGACCAAAACGTTTTCCGAGTCCGGATGCCATGATGATGCAGCCGGGATTTCCATAAGGCCGGTCTAAATCTATCAGAAAAATATCATTTCTGGAAATTAGTTCTTGTAAAAATGGAAGTTCCTGTTTGCGGATTACTGCTACAAGGTGTTTCTGATTCATGATTCGACGGATTGCATCCAAATATTCTGAACAGCTGCATTCCAAATATCCAATTTCATCAATAGAAATCCAAGGTTCATCAGAAGTGAGGGATTTCTGCAGGATAGAGACACCGAAAGAGCGGAAACTGTCGGAACAAAGAGACATTTTATTTTCTGTTCCGGAAATCGTATCATCAAAACGAGCAATTTTTTCTGTTTTGGATGTAGAGTTGTCCTTTAAAAATACAGATTTTTTTGGAATCGCAAAAGTAGTGATCCCGGGAAGCTTTTTTTCAAAAAGTGTAGAAAGAAGGGTTGTTTTTCCACTTCCCCGTGATCCGGTAATCAACAGATGCTTTTTATGACTGCTCTGGAAAGCATTCCAGATAGAGCTGGCGGTTGGCATAGATGCATGCATCTCGATAGGCTTCATAACGTTTTAGCCACTCCTTTCCTTCTGGGGTTAGTTTACTTCCACCGCCGTGTTTGCCGCCGGCAGACCGCGCTGTTAGAGAGTATCCAAGAACTTCTTCGGCATGTTTTAAGAGTTTTAAGGCTTTTGTGTATGCCATGCCCATGGAAAATGCAGCAGCTCGTAAAGACCCTTCAGTTTCTATTTGGTGAAGTAATCGTGCCGGTCCTTCGCCAAAAAAACGGTCTTCGTTATCATCTAAAAAAATAATTTTTGTTATTGCTTTCATAGATTTTAATCCTCTTTCAACATCATAAGTTTTGTCACACCGTTTCGATCCTTACAGGAATGCAGGCTGATATTTCCATATAGGACACTTAATTGTCGTTCCATTTTTTCAATGGGATCAGTTTTTGGACAAAGCAGGTCTAAAATTTTTCCGTCAGACATGAGCAACAGCTGATCGCAATGATTCAGTGCGAGTGAAGGATCGTGGAGTGTGATGATAACGCCCCGTTCTTCTTGGTGAACCCAGTTTTGAAGAATTTTTAACATTTGATATCGGAAATGAAAATCCATGGCACTTTCAGGTTCATCTAAAAGCAGTAGCTGACTGTTGGAAACAAGAGTTCTGGCGAGAATACAGAGCTGTTTTTGTCCTTCGCTCAGATACATATAGTTGGTTTCTTCTTTTCCGGAAAGTCCAACAGCTGAAAGCGCCAGAACAGCCTGTTCTCTCATTGCAGAATTTGGACGTTCTAATAGAGAAAGGTGAGGATTAAACCCCATTAAAACGACATCTAGAGTGGAAATGTCGATAGAAATTCCGCTGCGCTGTGGAATGTAACTACACAAACGTGCGATTTTTTTGGGAGTTAATTGTTCCAAAACCTGGTTATTCAGTGTGCAGATTCCATTATGCGGAAGAATTCCGCAGATTGCTTTCAGTAAGGTGGTTTTTCCACATCCATTTGCCCCAAGAATGCCCAAAAGACTACCTGCATCCAGTTCAAAAGAAAGATCTTTGATGATTGAAGTTTGTCCGTAATAGGCAGAAATATTTGTAACTTTAAAAAAACTCATGATGTCTGTCTCCCACGAAAAATAAGGAATATTAAAAATGGAGCACCGAGAAGACTTGTAAAGATACTAATCGGAAGATCAGTAACTGTTACGGATTTTACAAGAATATCAGCAAAGCAAAGTAATATGCTGCCGGCAATACCACTTAAAAACATGGTATCCATGCGGTTAGTTCCGGTTAAAATCCGTGAGATATGAGGAGCCAAAAGTCCAACAAAACTGATCAGTCCGGTCAGGCTGATGATGCCGGAAACCGCAAGAGTCGCGGTAAAAAGGACGATCAGACGAAGGAAGCTTACATGAACCCCAAGCATCCTTGCCTCTCCCTCTTCTGCAGATAACAGAAGAATCTGACGATGAAGTAAGAATAGAATGAGCGTACACAGAATAGAAAGAATGAGATTACCGATCATAGAATATCCGCTGATCCCGCTGAGGCTTCCCATAATCCAATATTCAATTGAGGCTAGTTCCTTTTCCGGATCTGCAGTCAGTTTCAGACACATTAGGATCGTTTGAGCCAGGGAGTGAACAGCAATTCCTGCCAATACAATGGTATTATTTTTGCTGCTTCGATCCAGTCCAGCGAATGTTAATGCGAGAATAACTGATAACATGGCACCGGCAAAGGAACAGGCTGTTACAGAAGCGGCACCGGAAAAAAATAAGATTCCGAAAGCAGCACCGGCACTTGCACCAGAACTGACACCAATGATATCAGGAGAGGCCAGCGGATTGCGAAATACAGTCTGATAAACAAATCCTGAAACACCGAGAACAAAACCGCTGACAACACCTGCAAGCATACGGCTTAATCTAAGTGTCAGAAAAATTCTTTTCTGCATTTCGTCACCGTTTAAAAGTTTTTCCAATGAAAGAGGATATTTTCCGGTAAATAAACTGACAACAGCCAGAGTGAAAAGTAAGCTCACTCCGGCTGTGCAGTATCGTTTAGTTTTCTGTGTAGGTGAAATTATAAAATGTTTCATAATATTCATTAATTAGAGCAGAGCAGTCTGCTTCGCTGAAAAGTTCTGGATGCAATATACCTGCCAGCCACACGGATCCGAGAATGCTGCTAGGAACAGGACTGTCCCAAGCTTCAGCATCGTTTGGCATCTGGTAAACATTATGGTTGATTACGGCAGTGCAGTCAGAAAGATTTTCATTTGTTAATACATCTTCTACAGTGTAGTCTGCATCGGAAGCAAGAAGAATATAATCAGGATCCCATGCAAGAAGCTGTTCATAATCAATTTCAGCCCAGTAAGCATCAGTGATTTCTGCTGCGGCATTAATACCGCCAGCGAGACGGATCATATCAGACTGATACATTGCGTCACCGGCCGTAGAAAGAAGATTTGAATTTCCAGCAATGTAAACGCTTGGAGTATCTGCATCAGATAAGATTTCGGAAAGTGTTGTTTCCTGTGCAGAAGTAAAAGCAAGAAGCTCATCGGATTTCT
>CAZLQJ010000098.1:0-4618 GCA_964561705.1 uncultured Lachnoclostridium sp.
TATTATCTTACGCTTTATTCCCACAGGTAGCTATGGACTACTTCAAATACAGAGATGCTCAGAAAACAAAAGTAGATGCAAAAGTAGCAGATACAGAAAATGGAGCATATCCGGTATAAGAAATGTTATGAAAGTAACGAAGAAGCCCCCGTCCAAAGGACGGGGGCTAATGTTTTCTTGTTTTTGAGCTAACGATACAGTAATTTTCTAATAAATAATTTCCTGTAAGAAGAGTCCTTTGGGGTCGCATGGTTCGCTCACGGCTGCTTTTCCGGCAAAGATTTTATCGATATCTTCCTTTTTTCGGTTTCCAACACCGATATCGAGAAGGGTACCGATGATCAGTCGAGCCATATTGTGCAGAAAGTCATCTGCCTGGAGGGTGATCTGGATTTCTTCAGAATCACCGTAAATTTCGATGTCTTTTACTGTTCGGACCGTAGATTTGGATTTTTTAGCAGTAGAAAAGTTTTTAAAATCATGAGTTCCAATGAGAGACTGTGCTGCCTGTTCCATCAGGCAGATATCCGGTGTTTTGAAACTGTGATACATATATTTGCGGTCAAATACACTTGGAACTTCTTTGATTGTCATCCGGTAAATATATATTTTTTCCTTTGCATTTAATTGTGCATGGAAACGTTCCGGCATCTCGCGAACATCCGTTACCGCAATATCAAATGGAAGATAGCGGTTCAGATAGCGTTTGATTTCCAGGCATTTTACAGGACATTCTGTCTTGAAATTTGCAATCTGTTCGTAGGCATGAACACCAACTTCGGTACGGCAGCCACAGAACAGTTCTATGTTGTGTTCATCAGTCATTTTTTCTAAAACTTCTATGATTTTATTAGAAATGGAATTGTTAGATTCATTCTTTCCAAGACGGGCCCAGCCTTGATAACGACTGCCATCGTATTCAATAGTTAATCTGATATTTCTCATGTAATTCTCCTTAATTCTCCTTTGGCAATGCGAAAAATTTATTCTTGCATTTTACATCTATAATGAAATATTAACATAATCCGTTATTTCTGACTACTTTGTTTTAAATAAAAGAAAATCCCATGATCACGATCCCGAGGATAACAAGGATCACACCTGTTGCACGGTTTAATGTTTTTGGGGTCGCCTTGTTGGCAAATACGGCAGCGATTCTAGCCCAAACAAACGTAAATGCCACACATAAGATAAATACGGTAAGATTCGGAATACCGCCAATGACAAAGTGGGAAACTGCTCCTGTAAGTGCTGTAAAAGTCATGATAAAGACACTGGTGCCTACGGCTGTTTTTAATTCATATCCAAGGACAGAAGTAAGGATCAGAAGCATCATCATACCACCGCCGGCACCGATAAATCCGCAGATAAATCCGATTAAAATACCACAAATGATCGACTGAACGGCACGTTTTTGTTTAGATACCTGTTCCATCGCTTCTTTGGTAGTCATAACTGGTTTGACGATAAATTTGATACCTAAGAGGAATGTCATAAATACAGAAAAATTTCCCATGGTAGAGGATGGCACCAGACTGGATACATAACTTCCTACCACAGTAAAAATCAGAACACTGATCATCATAATCAATCCGTTTTTGATATCCAGATTTTTGTTTTTGCCATAAGTATAAGCGGAAATGGCACTTGCAAGTACATCGGAGGAGAGTGCAATTCCGACTGCTATATAAGGATCAATGTCCAAAAAAGTAATCAGCATCGGGCTGATGACTGCTGCGGCACTCATACCGGCAAAACCTGTTCCAAGACCGGCACCCATACCGGCAAAAAATGTAACGAGAATGGTTAATAATAAATGCATGTAAAGAATCTCCTTTGTTTTTATA
The DNA here is from genome assembly GCA_964561705.1 of uncultured Lachnoclostridium sp. Taxonomy (GTDB): domain Bacteria; phylum Bacillota; class Clostridia; order Lachnospirales; family Lachnospiraceae; genus HGM12587. The sequence goes on from CAZLQJ010000098.1 coordinate 1,848, forward strand.
CAAATAAATAGTTCTAAAACGAACAATCCATATTTGGAGAAGTTTATCACTGACAGAAAGATTTGTAAAGCTGCTGATAGAGATTTGTCTTTTGAACGGATATCATGTATAATAAGACAAAATGCGAATTAGGAGTTTATTATAGATGAGTAAAGTTGCAGTGATCGGTGGCGGAGCCGCCGGAATGTTTGCGGCAATTTTTGCAGCAAGAAATAAAAATGAAGTACACTTGTTTGAAAAAAATGAGAGACTTGGAAAAAAATTATTTATTACCGGCAAAGGACGCTGTAATGTGACCAATGCGGCAGATATCGAAACCTTACTTTCCAATGTTCGGGCTAATCCAAAGTTTTTATACAGTGCTTTTTATGGATATTCCAATGATATGGTCATGGATTTCTTTGAAAAGGAAGGGTGCCGGTTGAAAGTAGAACGTGGAGACAGGGTATTTCCGGTATCGGATCATTCTTCCGATGTAATTGCTGCGTTAGAACGTGCTATGAAGAAAGAAGGGGTGAAAATTCATCTTCGTCATGAAATTAAATCGTTGGAAGAAGTAAAAGAGTTTGATTCTGTGATCGTTGCAACCGGCGGAATGTCTTATCAGGCCACGGGTTCTACGGGGGATGGATACCGTTTTGCAAAAGATCTGGGCATGAAGGTGACAGAACTGACACAGGGGCTGGTACCGTTTAATATTGAGGGGGAAATTCCAAAACAGCTTCAGGGATTGTCGCTGAAAAATGTGACGGCAGCGATTTATGACGGCAAAAAAGAACTGTATAAGGATTTTGGTGAAATGCTGTTTACGCATTTTGGGGTTAGCGGTCCATTGATCCTGACAGGCAGCTCCTTTGTGTCAAAGCAGATTAAAAAAGGTCCGTTGCGTCTGGTGATCGATCTAAAACCGGCACTGACAAAAGATCAGCTGGATGCAAGAATTTTAAGAGAATTTGAAGAAGGAAAGAACAAACAGTTTAAAAATGTACTGGGTAGTTTGTTTCCTTCGAAACTCATTCCGGTAATGATCGATTTCAGCGGGATCGAACCGGAAAAGAAGGTCAATGAGATATCGAAAGCAGAGAGAGAACGTTTTGTACATCTGATCAAAAATTTTGAACTCAAAATCGTGTCCTTGAGAGGATGGAATGAAGCAATCATTACCAGAGGCGGAGTTTCAGTAAAAGAGATCAATCCGTCAACCATGGAATGCAAAGAACATCCTGGCGTTTATTTTGCCGGAGAAGTGCTGGATCTGGATGCAAAGACGGGTGGATTTAATCTTCAGATTGCCTGGTCTACCGGATATCTTGCAGGAAGCAGTGTGTAATTGAAAAATTATCGAATAAAAAGACAGGAGAAAACATATGGCATATAATGTAGCAATTGATGGACCTGCCGGAGCAGGAAAAAGTACCATCGCAAAGATCGTAGCAAAAGAAAAATCATTTATTTATGTAGATACGGGTGCCATGTACCGGGCGATGGCACTTTATTTTATCAGACAGGGCATTTCTGCGGATGAGTCGGAAAAGATTAGTACAGCAGCAGATCATGCGGATGTGACCATTGAATATGTAAACGGAGAACAGCAGGTTTTGTTAAATGGAGAAAATGTGACGCCTTACCTTCGTACAGAAGAAGTGGGAAATATGGCATCTGCAAGTTCTGTAAATCCGGATGTGAGGAAAAAACTGGTTGAACTTCAGCAAAAATTAGCCAAAACAGCCAATGTGGTAATGGATGGGAGAGATATTGGTACCTGCGTACTTCCAGATGCGGATGTAAAAGTCTATCTGACTGCAAGTACAGAAGTTCGTGCAAAAAGAAGATATGACGAACTGATCGCAAAGGGACAGCAGGCGGATCTTGAAACGATCAAAAAAGATATAGAGGAACGTGATTACAGAGATATGCATCGTGATATTTCACCGCTTCGTCAGGCAGAAGATGCAGTTTTGGTGGATTCTTCAAATCTGACGATTGAAGAGAGTGCCAAAGCGATCATGGATCTTATGGATTGCTAGACAAAAAAAGCAGATTGGACAGGGAGAATATGGAAGTAAAACTTGCAAAGACAGCCGGATTTTGTTTTGGTGTAAAAAGGGCGGTGGATACGGTCTATCAGGAGGCTGGAAAAAACAAAGAAAACATCTATACCTTTGGACCGATTATTCATAATGAACAGGTTGTAGAGGATTTGGAAAAAAATGGTGTATTCGTTGTAAATACGACGGAGGAACTGAAAAAATTGAAAAAGGGTACGACGGTGATCGTCCGTTCCCATGGGGTAGGAAAAGAAATCTACGCATTGATGGAAGCATGCGGACTGCATGTTGTGGATGCAACCTGTCCTTTTGTAAAAAAAATTCATCGGATCGTAGAACGGGAAAGTAACGAGGGAAGGCGCATTATCATTATCGGAAATGACAGACATCCGGAGGTGGAAGGTATCAAAGGCTGGGTAAATGGAGTGCCGACAGTGATCGAAACTGCTGAAGAAGCAAAAAATCTGCAGGTAGATGGTAGGGAATCTTTTTGTATCGTGTCCCAAACGACATTTAATTACAATAAATTTAAAGATTTAGTTGAAATTATTTCGGAAAAAGGTTATGATATAAAAAGTATAAATACGATTTGCAATGCGACAGAGGAACGCCAGACCGAAGCCAAGGATATTGCCGGAAAAGTTGACGGTATGATCGTCATCGGAGGTAGTCATAGTTCTAATACGCAGAAGTTATTCGAGATTTGTAGAAAAGAATGTGAAA
>CAZLQJ010000099.1:0-4606 GCA_964561705.1 uncultured Lachnoclostridium sp.
GACATCAATTTAACAAACAATTATAATAAAAAATATACTGGAAATCAAGGAGGAATAACATGGAAGAACGAGAGATTTCCAAAGCGGTAATTAAACGATTGCCAAGATATTACCGATATCTGGGTGAAATATTAGATAGTGGAATGGAACGGATCTCTTCAGGCGAACTGAGTGCCAGAATGAAAGTGACTGCATCCCAGATTCGTCAAGATCTGAATCACTTTGGAGGATTTGGCCAGCAGGGCTATGGATATAATGTAAAATATCTTCATGACGAGATTGGAAAAATTTTAGGAATAGACAGGCCTCACAATATGATCGTTGTAGGTGGTGGTAATATGGGACATGCATTGTCCAATTACACCGCATTTGAGCGTAATGGATTTAAGATTAAGGGGATTTTTGATATTAATCCGGAATTGATTGGAAAAAAGATCCGGGATATCGAAATTCATCCGATGGATGAACTGGAAGATTTTATAAAAAATGAGAAGATTGAGATTGCAGCGCTGACATTGCCTACTGCTGCAGCAGCACAGACAGCAGATGTTCTGGTGAACTGCGGGATCAAGGCAATTTGGAATTTTGCACATACAGATCTGAATGTGCCAAAAGATGTAGTGGTCGAGAATGTTCATTTGTTTGATAGTCTGATGAGACTTTCCTACAATCTGTCCAGTTACGAAAAAGAATAAAGAAACCTCATAAGAAGTAACAAGCAGTTGTTACTTCTTTCATTGTATGGAAAAATTAGGTGACAAGATGAGATTTTTACTGACAGGCAAAGAAATGAAGATCTGGGAAAGCCGGATGATGGAAAAATATAAGGTCCCGTCCCTTTTACTGATGGAAAGAGCTGCGGGGACGGTTGTCAGAGAACTTTTGCAGGGGGATTATGACCTTCGCAAGGTGCTGATCGTCTGCGGTGTGGGAAATAATGGCGGAGATGGTCTGGCAGCAGCCCGGATGCTTTTGACAAAAGGGATTTGCGTCTATGTAGATCTGATTGGAGATTTGGAACGTTTTTCCATGGAAGCAAGGCAGCAATATGAGATGTACAGGGCGATTGGCGGAAAATTTGTCACACAGCCATGCTTTGAGGAATATACTGTAATCGTAGATGCAGTTCTGGGCATTGGATGTAATCGTGATATTTGCGGGGAAATGGCGAAAGTGATCGAAAAGATCAATCAATCTCCGGCAGAGGTAATCGCAGTGGATATTCCGTCCGGTGTTTCGGCTGATACGGGAAGGATTTGCGCGTCTGCGGTAAAGGCAGATGTTACGATTACCTTTTTTACAAGGAAACTTGGAATGGTTCTTTATCCGGGAAACAGTTATTGCGGAACGGTAAAAGTTGAAAATCTGGATCTTCCGTTTGATCAAACAGAAGAATGCCATGTGATAACTTTTGATGAAGATGATTTGAAAATGCTTCCGCCAAGGAAAGCGGACGGACATAAGGGTACTTTTGGAAAAGTTCTGGTGATTGCCGGTTCCCCAAAGATTGGTGGTGCTGCCTATCTTTCAGCAGCAGCTGCTTATCGTACGGGAGCAGGATTGGTGAAAATCTATACACCGGGTGAAAATCGTTACGCGTTGCAGACACTGCTTCCGGAAGCATTGTTGGAACTTTATGATAGAGAAAAACCAAATTTAAAACAGTTGAATGAATGTATTTCATGGGCAGATGTGATCGTCATTGGACCGGGAATTGGAACAGATCCTGTGGCAGAAAAGATTGTCAATGATACAATTCATAAAAGCAAGGTACCATTGGTGATCGATGCGGATGGAATTAATATCCTTGCAAAGAATAAAAATTGGCTTTATGATAAGAAGGTGCCGGTTCTGATAACGCCCCATATATTGGAAATGGCGAGACTGGCTGAATGTTCAAAAGAAGAAATTGTAAAAGACAGAATAGATGCCGCGAAAAGATTTACGGAAAAATATCCGGTGATTCTGGCATTGAAGGATGCGCGGACGATCGTGGCGGAAAATGATCAATTATTATATGTGAATACAAGCGGTAATTCGGGAATGGCAACCGGCGGAAGCGGGGATGTGCTTGCTGGCATGATGGGCGGTTTGCTGGCTCAGGGAATGGATGCTTTGGAAGCGGCAAGATTTTCAGTGTATTTGCATGGATTAGCGGGTGATGCGGCAGCGAAACAGATGAGCAGCTACAGTATGACCGCTACTGATATTTTGAATGGTATTGCAGAGGTGACCAGAATATGAAGAAATATAGAAGAGTACATGCAGATATAGATTTAGATGCAGTGCTGTTCAATTTTGAGCAAATGAGTAAAAATATCCCGGAAGGGACCCAAATTATGGCTGTGGTAAAGACAGATGCCTATGGGCATGGCGCAGTGCCGTTGGCAGAACTTTTAGAGCCGTATGCGTATTTGTGGGGATTTGCCACAGCAACTGTGGATGAGGCAATGGAGCTTCGTTACGCAGGGATCAAGAAACCGATTTTGATTTTGGGATATACGTTTCCGGAATGTTATCCCCAGATTGTAAAATACGATATCCGTCAGACCGTATTTCAGTTAAATATGGCAGAAGAACTCTCAAAAGAGGCGGTTCGGCAGAATAAAAAAGCCTATGTTCATGTAAAACTGGATACGGGAATGGGGCGTATTGGTTATCAGACAGCAGGAGAGGCACTGCAGGATACCTGTCGGATGCAGAAACTCCCAATGCTTGAATTGGAAGGGGTATTTACCCATTTTGCCAATGCAGATACTGCAGATCAGACGTTTACCCTGGGACAGATCCGGAAATTTGAAACCATGGTGCAGTCCATGGAAGCGGCCGGGATTGGTTTTGCATTAAAACATTGTGCCAACAGTGCGGGCATTATTGAACTTCCGCAGCAGAAATTTAATCTGGTACGTGCGGGGATCATTTCCTATGGAATGTGGCCGTCTGAAGAGGTGAAAAAGGATGTAGTGCGCTTAAAACCGATCTTGTCCTTAAAGAGTCACGTGGTTTATGTAAAAGAAGTGGAACCGGGGACAACAGTCAGTTACGGAAGTACCTGGGCTGCGGATCAAAAGAGAAAGATTGCAACGGTGCCGGTAGGATATGGAGATGGTTATCCACGAAGTCTTTCAAACAAGGGATATGTGTTGATCAAGGGATATAAAGTTCCGATCGTGGGAAGAATCTGTATGGATCAGTTGATGGTAGATGTGACAGATATTCCGGAAGAAGTCCGGGTAGGAGACCGTGTGACATTGATCGGAAGTGATGGGAAATATACCATTACAGCGGAAGAATTAGGAGAACTGAGCGGTCGGTTTAACTATGAACTTATGTGTGATCTGGGAAACCGGATTCCGAGAATTTATTATCAAAACGGTAAAATTAAGGAAATCAGGGATTATTTTGAAAAATAATTGGAAATACTTACGACCATAGAATGAAATTGTGGGAGTGTGAGTGATCGTGATTATCAGACGGGGAGACGTTTTTTATGCAGATTTAAGACCGGTGGTAGGTTCCGAACAGGGAGGTGTCCGTCCGGTTTTGATCATCCAGAATGATGTGGGAAACAGACATAGTCCGACGGTGATCTGTGCGGCGATCACATCACGGATGAATAAGGCAAAGTTGCCGACACATATTGCCATTGATGCTATGCAGTATCATATGGTAAAAGACTCGGTGATCCTGCTTGAGCAGCTTCGAACCATTGATAAATCCAGATTGAGAGATAAGATCTGTCATTTGGATGAAAAAATCCTGTTTAAGATCGATGAGGCATTGAAAATCAGTTTACAGCTTATTACATAGGGCTGAAAAAAATCTTGTCATTGTCTAGGAAACGTAGTATAATATTTGCCGATATGTTCCCGTAAAATCATGGGAATGAAGGAAATAGAACGAATGAAAAGAAAGGGTGAATGGAGATGTCAGGACATTCAAAATTTGCGAATATTAAACATAAGAAAGAAAAAAATGATGCTGCAAAGGGTAAGATTTTTACCGTCATCGGACGTGAGATTGCGGTAGCAGTTAAGGAAGGCGGTCCGGATCCGGCAAACAACAGCAAGCTTCGTGACGTAATCGCGAAAGCGAAAGCAAACAATATGCCGAACGATACGATTGACCGTGGAATCAAAAAGGCTGCAGGAGATGCGAACTCCGTAAACTACGAACAGGTTACTTATGAAGGATACGGACCAAGCGGAATTGCGATCATTGTAGAAGCATTGACGGACAACAAAAACAGAACTGCTTCCAATGTGAGAAATGCATTTACCAAGGGAAACGGAAATATGGGAAACTCCGGCTGTGTATCCTTTATGTTTGACAAAAAAGGTCAGATCATCATTGACAAGGAAGAATGTGACATGGATGCAGACGACCTGATGATGATCGCACTGGATGCAGGTGCAGAAGACTTCAATGAAGAAGAAGACAGCTTTGAAGTGCTGACAGCTCCGGAGGATTTCAGTGTTGTGCGTGAAGCATTGGAAAAAGAAGGAATTGCCATGGCTTCTGCAGAGGTGACCATGATTCCTCAGAATTATGTGGAGCTGACTGATGAAAATGACATCAAATTCTTAAACAGAACACTGGATATGCT
>CAZLQJ010000100.1:0-4476 GCA_964561705.1 uncultured Lachnoclostridium sp.
ACTTGTTAAAGGCATATTTGGCAAAATCCGTCATATCATCAAAGATTTTATTTGCGGTTTTTTCCGGAATCCCTTTGGAAATACAGCCTGGAACCCCTTCTTTTTCATTTCCATAAACGAAATTCCTGCGTTCCTGTTCCATGACTTCGGCTTTTTTCTTACTCATGGCACGACGCACCAGATCGGCTCTTCCTAAGGTATATCCTGCCAGTTTCTGCACAATCTGCATAACCTGTTCCTGATAAACGATACAGCCATAGGTCGGTTCCAGGATACTTCTTAGTTCTTCGCAATCATAGGTAATGGTTTCCGGATGATCCTTTCCCTTAATATATTGAGGAATAAAATCCATAGGACCCGGACGATACAGGGAAATCCCCGCAATAATATCTTCCAAACTCTTCGGCTTCAATTCCTTCATAAAATTCTTCATGCCTGTACTTTCCAACTGGAAAACACCCTCACATTTTCCGGTTCCGATAGATGCCAATACCTTTTCATCATTAAAATCAATCTTTTCGATATCAATCTTAACGCCCTTAGTTGCGGCTATGATATTGACTGCATTCTGAATCACAGTCAGCGTACGAAGTCCCAGGAAATCCATTTTCAAAAGTCCCAGTTCTTCCAATGTCGTCATGGTAAACTGGGTTGTGATTGAACCATCAGACCCTCTGGACAAAGGTACATATTCATCCACGGATTTCTGGCTGATCACCACACCTGCCGCATGCATGGAAGTATGCCGCGGAAGTCCTTCCAGTCGCTTTGCCATATCAATCAGTTCATGGATTTCCGGATTTTCTTCATAATTTTTCCGAAGTTCCGGATTCACCTTCAATGCCCGGTCAATGGTGATATTCAGCTCCTGCGGAATCATCTTTGCGGTCTGATCACACAGTTGGTACGGAAGATCCATTACCCGTCCTACGTCACGGATCACACCCCTGGCTGCCAATGTTCCAAAGGTAACAATCTGCACCACCCGGTCTTTTCCATATTTTTCTACCACATAATCGATCACTTCCTGTCTTCTTTCAAAGCAGAAATCAACGTCGATATCAGGCATGGAAACACGTTCCGGATTTAAAAATCGTTCAAACAGCAGACTGTATTTGATCGGATCAATGGTCGTAATCCCCAGCGTATAGGAAACAATGCTTCCCGCTGCACTTCCCCTTCCCGGTCCTACGGCAATGCCATGATCCTTCGCATATTTGATAAAATCCCAAACGATCAGGAAATAATCTACATATCCCATCTTTTGGATAATTCCCAATTCATAGGTAAGCTGATCTTCCAATGTTTGATCGTGTTCCGGATAACACCGTTCTAAGCCTTCAAAACAAAGTTTATTTAAATACTCCCAGGAAGTAAATCCTTCCGGGACATCATATTTCGGGAGTTTTGTAACACCAAATTCAATTTCTACATTACAACGCTGCGCGATCTTATGAGTATTTTCTAACGCCTGCAGTGCATATGGAAACAGTTCTGCCATTTCCTCCGGTGATTTCACATAATACTGACCACCTTCATAGCGCATTCTGTTTTCATCAGATAATTTCTTACCCGTCTGCAGACATAGCAGGATATCATGTGGCTTTTCATCCTCTGCATAGGTGTAATGCACATCATTGGTAGCCACCAGTTCTATGCCGGTCTCCTGGCTTAAGCGCATTAATTCCATATTGACACGCTTCTGTTCCGGAATTCCATGATCCTGCAATTCCAGGAAGAAGTTATTCTTCCCAAAGATCCTTTCATATTTCAGTGCCGCTTTTTTTCCTTCTTCATAAAAGCCTCGAGCCAAATATTTCTGCACTTCTCCTGCGAGGCAGGCACTTAATGCAATAATTCCTTCATGAAATTCCTCCAGAATCTCCATATCCACCCGGGGTTTATAATAATATCCTTCGGTAAATCCTCTGGATACAATCTTCATCAGATTTTGGTAGCCCGTATCATTTTCCGCCAACAGCACCAGATGATAATATCGATCTTCATTGCTGCCGATCTCCCTGTCAAAGCGGGAACCCGGTGCAATATAAACCTCGCATCCCAGGATTGGACGGATCCCTTCCTTTTTCGCTGCACGATAAAAATCAATCACGCCAAACATGACACCATGATCCGTAATCGCCACGCTGTCCATGCCCAGTTCTTTGACCCTCGCAATACATTCTTTAATTTTGTTGGAACCGTCTAAAAGACTGTACTCTGTATGCACATGCAGATGCGTAAAATTCATGTTCTACCGTCCTTTTCTCATTCTGTATATAGTCCATTTCATTATACACAAAAAAAGAGGAAACAGCAATCGCTTGTTTCCTCTCTTCGGGTTCTCACTTTATTCGTGTCCGATCATCATAAAATCGATCAGACGATCAATATCTTCTCTTTCATAAGCAATGATTTCCAGCTCCGGAATTTCTCCGTTGGAAAAAATATTTGCCATAGATACATACTGGCATAATTTAGATTTTAAATTTAATCTGTCGCCTTCACCTGTTACCAATTCTACTTTTCCTTTGCAGGAATCCACTACCTTAAAAAATCCTTCGATGTTTGTGATGTTTGTTACTTTCATTATGATTCCTCCTTTTCTTTCTTAATCCTTATTTTTCTTACAGCTTGATTATAGCACTATTGCCAAATTTTGCAAGCTGTTTTTGTGCATTTTTACAGTTTTGTAAGTTTTTAAGCTACGTAAGTGTTTTCCATTCTGTTTTTTGGAACTTTTCACTATTTTACCTTTAAAATACGATTTTCCGTAATCTCTATCCTGCCCTCTTTATACAGTTTTCCTACCGCTCGTTTAAATGCATTTTTGCTCAAATGAAATTCTCTTTGGATCACTTCCGGCGAAACCTTATCATTAAATGGAAGTACACCGTCAAATTCTTCAATGACTTGCATCACATATTGGGCATCCTCGTCCATCTGAAGATGTGCCTTCTGACGGATACTCAGATCCAGTTTGCCATCTGCCTTAACAGCCGTCACACGGGCTTCGATCTCATCTCCGATCTGATACTCCCCATGAAAATCCTTTGCCGGAATCAATGCAGAGTATTGATAATCCACTGCAACGAATGCTCCAAAATTCCTGCTAATCTCATAGATCACACCCTTGACCATATCCTCTTTCTGATACGGTGCATCAGTTTTCAGATACGGATATACATTCATGGTCGCACAAAGACGGTTGCTCTTATCGATATACATTGCCACCAGAACTTCATCTCCTGCATGTACCCTCTTCGTCTGCTGTTTAAATGGAAGAAAAAGATCTTTTTCCAGACCGCATTCCAAAAATGCACCAATCTTTCCCACTTCCTTTACATTCAACACTGCCAATTCTCCAAGTGTCAGTTTCGGCTGTGCCGTCGTAGCAATCAGACGATCTTTCGAATCTCTGTAAATAAACACTTCGATCTTACTGCCGGTTTCTGTTCCTTCCGGTACCTGTTTTTTCGGAAGCAGCACCTTATCGGTACTTTCTGTCTCCTCTGCAAGATATACGCCAAAATCTACCTTTTTTACGACTTCCAGTGTCTGTTTCTTTCCTAATTCAATCATGTTTTTCGTCCCTTTTCTATTTACGCCTCAAAAATTCTATCACAGCAAATTCCTTACCTGCCTCATTTTCAAGACTTACAATCACTTTGTTTTCTTCTGTATGCACCTTTGGACAGATCCAATCTCCCAATACTGCAGATCTTTTATACTCTGCTCGCATTTGTGCGATCTCAAATCCCTTTGGCAGATAACCTCCCGCCATTTTCACGTATTGACCATTATTTACATGATGATTTTTGTCCAAATGGTAACTTTGTACCGCAAATTTTTTCTGTACTTCAAACCATTCCGGCAACACAATCTTTCGGTCCGCATATTCCATCTCATATTTCGATTCCAGCTCGTATAATGCCAATACCTGATCATCCACACGCACCGGACGGCCGGTTTCTGAATTTAAATAGGTCCAGAAACTGTTTGCATAGGCAAGCACCCTGCCGTCTTCTCCATACATCATAAAATTACGGCCTCCCAAAAAACGGTTAAATTCATAAGGCCAGGTCCCCAGCTGAATGCGTTCTCCAAGCTTCGGATATTCATTGACAACGATCTGCCAGGAGGAGAGCACCCAGACACGTTTCAGACCTTCTAAAACTTCCATGCCATTTCCAATATCTTCCGATTGAAAGGTGGCGCTGTCCTGAAAATAATTCAAAATACTATCCAATGTCAGCCGTTTATCTTCACCGATTTCACTAAAACGAACTCTGCTGTTCCAAGTGTACATAATTACCCTCCTAGTCCATACAGTACAAGTATACATGAAATTATGAAAATTTCCTACTAAAATTTCAGGAAATCACAAAAAAACTCAGCAGATCATCTCTGCTGAGTTTTGCAAGCAGCGCTACAAGGATTCGAACCTTGAAATGACGGAGTCAGAGTCCGTTGCCT
>CAZLQJ010000101.1:0-4241 GCA_964561705.1 uncultured Lachnoclostridium sp.
GCGTTTGGCTACGGACCAAAAGGTCGGGGGTTCGAATCCTCTAGCCCACGTTAAAATCTTTAAGTGTGATACATACTTAAAGATTTTTTTTTGCACATTTTTAGGAAAATCACATAGTTTATAGAAAGAAATGAATATGGGGGATTTTATGGACAATCAGCTTGTTTCTGCAAAAGAGCTGGATCGCTATGCATTTCGTAATGAATATGTGATCATTGATATACGAACTCCAAAAGAATTTCGAGAAAGCCATGTAAAAGGCGCAGTGTGCATACCCTATGAGAGACTGCATCAGCAGGTACGTTTGTTAAAAGATCGTACGCTGATCCTGTATTGTGACAGGGGCGGTTTGAGTTTAAAAGCAGCAAATGAATTGACAGAAATGGGATATACGGCAAAATCCGTTGTGGGAGGAATTGAAGCGTATTTTCATTGACAGAGTTTCATTTGACCGTTAAGATGATGTTAGGTAACAGGAAAGAGGAAATGATCATGAAAATATATGAATTAATTGCTCCATGCCATTTTGGTCTGGAGTCTGTTTTGAAGCGTGAAATTCTGGATCTGGGCTATGATGTCACGCTTGTGGAAGATGGAAAAGTGACTTTTTTGGCAGATGCAGACGGCATCACCAGAGCCAATGTGTTTTTGAGAACCGCGGAACGTGTGCTTTTAAAAGTAGGTAAATTTAAGGCGGAAACATTTGATGAATTATTTGAAAATACAAAAGCGCTTCCATGGGAAGAGTTTTTACCGGAAGATGGGAAATTCTGGGTTGCAAAAGCAGCATCGATCAAAAGTAAACTTTTTAGCCCTTCCGATATTCAGTCGATCATGAAAAAAGCCATTGCTGAGAAGATGAAAAGTGTATATCGGGTATCCTGGTGTCCGGAAACAGGTGCCGAATATCCTATTCGAGTGACGCTGATGAAGGATGAAGTAACGGTGGGATTGGATACTTCCGGTGTATCCCTGCATAAACGAGGATATCGTCTGTTGAGCAGCAAGGCACCGATTACGGAAACCTTGGCAGCTTCTTTGATTATGCTGACTCCGTGGAAAAAAGACCGCATTTTGGTGGATCCATTTTGCGGAAGCGGTACATTTCCAATTGAGGCTGCCATGATGGCTGCAAACATTGCGCCGGGAATGAACAGAAGTTTTATTTCGGAAAAATGGACAAATCTGATTGATAAGAAGCTGTGGTATGAAACCATTGATGAGGCAAATGATCTGGTGGATACTTCCGTTAAGGTGGATATTCAGGGATATGACATTGATCCGGCGATGGTGAAGATCGCCAGACAGAATGCCAGGGATGCGGGGGTCGATCATATGATCCATTTCCAGCAGCGTCCGGTTGCGGAGCTGCGTCATCCGAAGAAATATGGATTTGTAATCACGAATCCGCCTTATGGTGAGCGAATTGAAGAAAAGGAAAATCTGCCGAGACTTTATCGTGAGATCGGGGAGAGTTATGCAAATCTGGACAGCTGGTCCATGTATCTGATTACTGCCTATGGCGATGCGGAAAAATATATTGGAAGGAAGGCTGATAAGAATCGTAAGATCTATAATGGTATGATGAAAACCTATTTTTATCAGTTTATGGGTCCGAAGCCTCCTAAGGGAACGAATAATTAATGAAAAGATTGAAAAGAATCTTTGGTGTCCTTCTGTTTTTGGCAATTATCGGGCTGTGGGGCTGTTCGAGGGAAGAAGCGACAGTGGAAACGGTACAGGAGTCGGAAATCGAGTCCTTTGCCCTGATCAGAAAACCGGAAAGGATTATTCCAGAGATCGAATTGCCGGCTTCCTATTATATAGAAGAAAGTCATCTGCCAACCCTTCGCAATCAGAATGGCACAAATTTATGCTGGGCATTGGCATCGCTGTCTGCCTTGGAATGTTCGAAGGATTATGAGACGGTGGAATCCTACTCCCCGGATCATCTGCGATTTCAAAATCCTTTTTCCAAGGAATTTGAAGAGGGCGGCTCCTATGTTGTGACAATGGCCTATTTATTGTCATGGATGGGACCTGTTTGGGAAACGGAAGATCCATTTGACGGGCAGAGCGTGGATGATCTGGATGCCTGTGTACATGTACAGGAAATCCGTCAGTCAGAACCGAAAGATTATGAGGCAATCAAACGCTTTGTATATCTGTACGGTGGCGTTGAAACTGCGCTTTATATGGATTTTGATGAATATATGACTGAATCCTCCTGTTATGACCGGGAACATCACTCCTATTGCTATTTGGGAACAGAAGTCAGCAATCATGATGTGGTGATCGTGGGCTGGGATGATAAGTATCCTGCAGAAAATTTCAGAAATAATGTACAGTCAGATGGCGCATTTTTGTGTCAGAACAGCTGGGGCGCCCATTTTGGCAATGAAGGACTTTTTTATGTATCTTATGAAGACGTAAACATTGGCGGCTATGGCATTGTTTACAGCCGGGTGGAAGAAACCGATAATTACGACCGGATTTATCAGTCTGATTTGTGCGGGTTTACAGCGCAGATCGGATACCAGAAGGAAGATTGCTGGTTTTCCAATGTTTATACAGCGGAAGAGGATCTGGAGCTTCGGGCGGCAGGATTTTATGCAACCGGGAAACATACAGAATATGAGATTTATGTCGTGGAGGATTTCACGGATAAGAGCTCTTTTCAATCAAAAAAATATATTGGAAATGGTTTTTTAGAGGATGCGGGGTATTATACCATCGATTTTCCCAAAAGTGTTTTTATTGAAGCCGGAAAGGACTTTGCCATCGTTGTGAAAATACAAACGGAACATGCAGAGTATCCGGTGGCAGTGGAATGTCAGGTGGAAGGATTGTCGGAACATGCGGATTTATCTGATGGAAGAAGCTATTTGAGCTATCAGGGAATCAGTTGGGAACATGCCGTATCCGGTCAGACTTACAATATTTGCCTGAAAGCATATGCAGATTTACAAAAGTGAGGAAGAAAAATGAGAATTATTTTTGCAACTGGAAATGAAGAAAAAATGAGAGAAATCCGTATGATCATGGGTGATCTGGACGTTGAAATCCTATCAATGAAAGAAGCGGGATTGCATGCGGAGGTTGAGGAAAACGGAACCTCTTTTGAAGAAAATGCGCTGATCAAGGCAAAGGCGATTGCAGCACTTTGTGACGCGATTGTTTTGGCGGATGACTCCGGTCTGGAAATCGATGCCTTAAATAAGGAACCGGGGATTTATTCGGCGAGATATCTTGGCGAGAAAACAGATTATCATGTGAAAAATGCGAAATTGATCGAACGATTGGAAGGCGTACCGGAGGAACAGCGTACTGCCCGCTTTGTGTGTGCGATTGCTGCAGTTTGTCCGGATGGACGGGTATTTGAGACAAAAGCTGCGATGGAAGGGCTGATTGGTTATGAAGAACGGGGGGAAAATGGGTTTGGCTATGACCCAATTTTTGTGCTTCCGGAATATGGAAAGTCCACAGCAGAAATTTCTCCGGAATTAAAAAATGAATTGAGTCATCGCGGCAATGCATTGCGTTTGATGAAGGAAAAATTAAAGGGCGTATTAGGAAAATAAATTATGAAAATACTATTGGTAAGTGATACCCATGGACGGGATGAGCATTTGGAAGATGCCTTGGCGATGGAAACGCCGGATTTTCTGTGCCATATGGGGGATGTAGAGGGATCCGAGGATTATATTCGGATGATCGCAGAATGCCCGCTGGCAATGGTGGCAGGAAATAATGATTTTTGGACGGATTTAAATCGGGAGGTTCTGTTTGAATTGGAAGGATTTCGGATCTTTATGACCCATGGTCATTCTTATTATGTCAGTGTAGGGACGGACCGGCTGATCGAAGAAGCCCAGAGAAGAGGGGCGGATCTTGCATTGTTTGGTCATACGCACAGACCTACGCTGGAAAAGGAGGGACGTCTGTTCGTGGCGAACCCGGGAAGCTTAAGTTATCCGCGTCAGGAGGGCAGGAGACCGAGTTATATGGTGCTGGAATTGGAACGAGGGAAGGAACCGAGATTTGCTTTGAAATATTTCTAAAAAAATTAAAAAAATGCAAAAAAAAGTGTTGACATTTAATTCTGGATGTAGTAGTATATGTCTTGCGTTGAGAAAACGTCAAAAAAACAAGTAAAAACAGACACCATGTTAAGTGTCAGCACATCACGGGGTGTGGCTCAGTTTGGCTAGAGCGCCTGGTTTGGGACCAGGAGGTCGCAG
>CAZLQJ010000102.1:0-4005 GCA_964561705.1 uncultured Lachnoclostridium sp.
CCCCTGTATTGTGGTGGGTCATATGTGCCACACCGTAAATCACCGGATCCCTCATATTCATGTTTGGAGATGCCATGTCAATCTTTGCTCGAAGAACCTTGGTTCCATCTTCATACATGCCATTTTTCATATTTTCAAAAAGTTCTAAGTTTTCTTCTACACTTCTGTCACGATATGGGCTGTTTTTTCCAGGCTCTGTTAAAGTTCCTCTGTATGCACGAATCTCTTCGGCAGTCAGATCACAAACATAAGCCTTCCCTTTTTTAATCAATTTCACAGCACCTTCGTACATCTGCTGGAAATAATCAGATGCAAAGAAAAGACGATCTTCAAAATCAGCGCCGAGCCATTCCACATCTGCTTTAATAGACTCTACAAACTCTGTTTTTTCCTTGGTAGGGTTTGTATCGTCAAAACGCAGGTTAAATTTACCATTGTACTTCTGTGCCAATCCATAGTTTAAAAGGATTGATTTTGCATGTCCGATATGCAGATAACCATTTGGTTCCGGTGGGAAACGTGTATGAACGGTTTCATATACACCTTCCTCCAGATCCTTATCTATCAACTGTTCAATAAAATTTTTGAATACTACTTCGTTTTCCATCAATGGATTCCTCCCGAATTGTATATTGCATAATAAACAATAATAACAAACTTCGTTTTTGTTTACAAGTAGAAAATGTATTTCTAAGGCTATTTGTTACTGTTTGAAATGTTTTTCCTATAAGAACAACATTATTCTTTTGTCGCAAGCACTCTGCACAAAAACTCCCATACTCTCTGTACCGATTCTACATCCAATGTCTCTTCAAAAGTATGTACCCCTTTCATGTTCGGTCCTAAAGAGATACAATCCAGATTTTTGATCTTTTTGGAAAGGATTCCACATTCCAATCCTGCATGGATCATTTCCACTACCGGCTCTTTTCCATACATTTCTCTGTAAACATTTACAAAAGTATCCCGAAGTTCTGATTCCGGACGATATGCCCAGCCCGGATAATTTCCGCCGGTTTTGCAGGTACCGCCCAGCAGATCGACAAATAAGATCACTTTATCAACAAGATACTGTTTTGCAGTTTCCAGAGAACTGCGCACGGCAAAAGACATCTTCAAATGTTCCTGGTCCTGTACCATAATCCCCATATTTAACGATGTTTCAACCATTCCTTTCATATCCATACTATAGTTTTGGATTCCATTTGGAATGTTGTTCAGCCCATGAAGTGCTGTCATCTTTGAGGTTGGATCCAACACTTCTGCTTTCCCCATGCCTTTCGCTTTTAATTCTAAAGTCACACCGGCATCTGATGCATGCAGTTCATCCCTCAATATCAGTTCCAGTTCTTTTACCTGCGCTTCCAATTTTTCCGCCGCTTCAGCCGAAATCAACAGTTCTGCCTTGGACAATCTCGGAATCGCATTGTCCTTGGAACCACCTTCCATCCGTATGATATCTACGCCCAATTTCTGATCTATTGCCAGCAGAATACGGCCAAGAAGTACATTGGCATTGGCACGTCCTCTGTCAATCTCAACACCGGAATGACCGCCCAAAAGTCCTGTTACTTTTAATTCATAAATCATCCCTTCCACTTCTTCTGTAAACATCGGCAAATCACATTCCAGCGTTACACCTCCGGCACAGCCCACTGTAAAGACTCCTTCGTCTTCCGAATCGATATTGATCAGCCTTTTTCCTTTAAGTTTGGAAAGATCCACTGCTTCGGCACCGTACAGCCCTGTTTCTTCATCCACTGTCAAAACAACTTCCAGACGCGGATGTGCCAGATCTTTGGACGCCAGAATTGCCAGTGCATAGGCCACTGCAATCCCATCATCACCGCCCAGCGTCGTTCCATCTGCCCAGATAAACTTCCCATCGGTACAAAGTTCCAGCCCTTCTGTCAGAAAATCCTTTTCTTTTTCCGGATGCTTCTCACACACCATATCCAGATGTCCCTGCAAAATCAGCGGTTTTACATTTTCATAACCTTTTGTGGCCTCTTTTATAATGATCACATTTCCCATTGCATCCTGCATATATTCCAGCTCATGGGCTTTTGCAAAATCTACACAAAACTGACTGATCTTTTTCATGTTTCCTGAACCATGAGGAATCTGGCAAATATCTTCAAAATATCCAAAAACTTCCTTAGGTTCTAAATGATTTAATACTCTCATATTTCTCACCTTTTTCCTTTTTATTTCACTCTCTGCCTCCGCGGCAATTTTTTCGACGGTTCTTCGTCTTCTATTCCGTAAAAATATGCTTTACAAGTTCCCGATATTCTTGAAGATCCTTTAGCTTTCTCATTTCTTTTACATATTTTTGCTCATCCGGAATGGTCTGAAAAAGATAAAACCATAATTCTTTCATCTTAAACAGCACATTTCTGTCACCAGACAGTTCTTCTTCATATCTTTCGCATAATTCTACTAAAAATTCATACCATGTATGATAATCTCTCTTTTCCCCCTGCGCTTCGCTTAATAACGATGGTGTTTTTAAGATTCCTCTGCCAAGCATGATTTTTTGTACCTGCGGAAATTCCTCTTGAAACTGACGGATATCTTCCACAGTAAATAGGTCGCCATTATAACACAGTGGTGCTTTTGATCGTTCCATACTTTCCCGAAATATTTCCATATTAGGCTTATTTTTATAATAATCCGACTGAAGCCTCGGATGAATGATCAATTCCTTTATCGGATATTTGTTATAAATCTTTAATAAACGATAAAACTCTTCCGGCTCGTCCATACCGATCCGGGTCTTTACAGAAATCTCTACGCCGCAGTCATGATAAAACACTTCATCTAAAAATCGATCCAGTTCCTCCGGATATGCCAAAAATCCCGACCCCTTCTTCTTTGTTACCACCGTTTTCGAAGGACATCCCAGATTCAAATTGATTTCTCTGTAGCCCAACGCTTCTATTTTGGACACCATATCAAGAAATTGCTCCGCATGATTGGTCAAAACTTGCGGAACCAGGTGCAGACCAGCATTGTTTTCCGGAAGAATATCTCTTTTATCCCGATTCTGAAATGCAAAATGCTGATTGGTTGTAATAAACGGTGAAAAATATTTACTGATCCCACCAAAATATTTTTCATAGGTTGTCCGATAGATAAATCCTGTAATTCCCTCTAAGGGCGCTAAATAATATTCCATATGCCATCCTTCTGTAAAAATAAACTATCCCTAGAATATACATTTTTTCACTTTTCTGCAACCTTCAATTCTCTTTTTCTGCAAAAAAAGGATGCCGCATAAGCGACATCCTTCTTTATCATCTACGATTTGTTCAAAAGCAACATCCGTGCAGATTATCTACCAAACTGCATATCATTGTTTCCTGATGTTGTTTCCCACATTTCAAGCATGTTGATTGGGTCGTTGTAATCTGCTAACCAACCTTCACGACAGAAGTCGAATTTACCTTCTTTTCTTTCGTTAAGGAATACAGACCATTCACGAGTTTCAACAGTCATGTTGATACCGATTGCTGCAAAATCCTGCTGCATTGCTTCACCAATCTTAACGTTACCTTCTGAATCGTTTGTTAAGTAAACAAGATCCAGTGGTGTGTCTGCTGATAACATACCAGCATCATCAAATTCATATCCGCAAGTTTTTAATAATTCACGAGCTTCTTCAACTTTTTCTTCTGTTAAAGCAACTGTGTAGTAACCTGTTTCTTCTTCTACTGGATATGTGTAAGCGTCGTCATTCTGTCTGAATTCTCCGCCGTTTCCATCTGCCATACCTGCTGGGATAAATGTGTTCGCTGGCTGCTGGTTAGCCTGTCCGATTGCTTCTACGATGTATTCACGATCGATCAGTAATGAGAATGCTTTTCTCATGTTTGCAGCCTGTTCAACTGTTAAACCATCGAAGATTTCGCTGTTTACGTTGAAACCGCAGTAGTATGTTCCAAGTTCATCGATCTGATGATATTCTGGAGTTCCTTTTACAGTTGCCATCATATCTGTAGC
>CAZLQJ010000103.1:0-3951 GCA_964561705.1 uncultured Lachnoclostridium sp.
AGAGCGATAACTTCAGAAGAGGTCGTGGACACGGTTCAGGAAATGGTAAGACAGCTGGTAAGGGTCACAAAGGTCAGAAAGCTCGTTCAGGAGCACCAAGACCAGGCTTTGAAGGTGGTCAGATGCCATTATACAGAAGACTTCCAAAGAGAGGTTTCACAAACAGAAACTCCAAAGATATCGTTGCAATTAACTTAAGTGCACTGGAAGTATTCGAAAATGATGCAGTAGTATCCGTTGAAACATTGATCGAAAAAGGTATCGTTAGCAACCCAAGAGATGGCGTTAAGATCTTAGGTAACGGTACACTTACAAAGAAACTCACTGTTCAGGCAAATGCATTTAGCGCAAGTGCTGTTGAAAAGATCGAAGCTCTGGGTGGAAAAGCCGAGGTGATCTAATGTTCAAGACACTGATTAATGCATTTAAGATTGAGGATATTAGGAAAAAACTTATTTACACATTTTTAATGCTGATCGTGATCAGAATAGGTTCCCAACTCCCGGTTCCGGGAGTTAACCGGGACTATTTTGCAGCATGGTTTGCAGCACAAAATAATGGTGCGTTTAATTTCTTTGACGCATTCACCGGTGGTTCTTTCTCAAGTATGTCCCTGTTTGCACTTGGTGTAAACCCATACATCACATCATCCATCATCGTGCAGCTTCTTACAATTGCAATCCCTGCATTGGAAGAACTTCAGAAAGATGGAGAAGATGGAAGAGAAAAGATCCAGAAAATCACACGTTATATCACAATTGTACTTGCACTCATCGAAGCAGCAGCAATGACAATTGGTTTTGGTAACAAAGGGTTATTACAGGAAGTAAGCTTTGTGAACGGCCTTGTGGTTGTTGCAGCATTAGTTGCAGGAAGCTGCTTCGTTATGTGGATTGGTGAAAGAATTACAGATAAAGGTATTGGAAACGGTATCTCTATCGTACTTCTTGTAAACATTGTATCCCGTATGCCGGATGATTTCGTAACTCTGTACGGACAGTTTATTCAGGGAAAAGCAGTTCCTATGGGTATTCTTGCAGCAGTGATCATTATCGCCGTTGTACTTTTGACTATCGTTCTTGTAATTTTCTTACAGGATGGTGTGAGAAAGATCCCGGTACAGTATGCAAAGAAAATGCAGGGACGTAAAATGGTTGGCGGTCAGTCAACACATATTCCGTTAAAAGTTAACACAGCAGGTGTTATCCCAGTAATCTTTGCATCTTCCTTAATGAGTTTTCCGGGGATCATTGTGATGCTTTTAGGAAAATCAGGTGGCAATGGAATCGGCGGACACATTTTAAACGCGTTATCGCAGCAAAACTGGTGTAGCTTAGAAAATCCTTGGTACACAGTCGGTTTACTGTTATACATCCTTTTAGTTGTATTCTTTGCATACTTCTATACATCCATTACTTTTAATCCGTTAGAAGTTGCAAATAATATGAAACGTCAGGGTGGATTTGTTCCAGGTATCAGACCGGGAAAACCTACTTCTGATTATCTGACAAAGATTTTAAATTATATCATCTTTATCGGAGCAATTGGTTTAATTATCGTAGCTGTTATTCCAATCTTCTTTAATGGCGTATTCGGAGCAAGCGTATCCTTTGGAGGAACTTCTCTGATTATCGTTGTTGGTGTTGTTCTTGAGACAATTCAGCAAATTGAAGCTCAGATGGTTAATCGTCACTATAAAGGATTTTTAAACGACTAATTATTAGTTTTGTATTACATAGCCTGAGCCGGGTGTTGACACAGCATCCGCTCAGGCTTAAAATGTATATGCGTTCAAAATTCCCCAGACGGATCTTGAAAAACGCAGAGGATAAATGAAAAGAGGAGAATAAAAATGAAAATCATTATGTTAGGTGCACCAGGCGCTGGAAAGGGTACACAGGCAAAAAAGATTGCTGACAAATATCAGATTCCTCATATTTCTACAGGTGATATTTTTAGAGCAAATATTAAAAATGGCACAGAACTTGGAAAAAAAGCAAAGACTTATATGGATCAGGGACTGCTTGTTCCGGATGAACTGGTAGTAGATCTTGTTGTTGACCGACTTGCACAGGAAGACTGTAAAGGAGGCTGTGTATTAGACGGCTTCCCAAGAACGATCCCACAGGCAGAGAGCCTGGATGCGGCACTTGCTTCCAAAGGTGAGGCGATCGATTATGCCATTGATGTGGATGTTCCGGATGAAAACATTATCAACAGAATGTCAGGAAGAAGAGCATGTGTAGGATGCGGCGCTACTTATCATATTGTATATGCACCTACGAAGGCAGAAGGTATCTGCGATCGCTGCGGAGAAAAACTGATCTTAAGAGATGATGATAAAGCGGAAACTGTAAAAAAACGTCTGGATGTATATCATGAACAGACACAGCCGCTGATTGACTACTATACAACAAAGAATGTATTAAAGAGTGTTGACGGAACCCAGGATATGGAAAAAGTATTTGGGGATATCGTAAACATTTTGGGAGACTGAGAAGATGTCAGTAACGATTAAATCTGCAAGAGAAATTGAATTGATGAGAGAGGCCGGCAGATTGCTGGCAGAGGTTCATGAAGAACTGGCTGCTTTTATCAAACCGGGGATTTCGACAAAGGATATTGATAAATTAGGAGAAAAATTGATCCGGGACAGAGGATGCATACCGAACTTTCTGAATTATAATGGATATCCGGCATCTATTTGTGTATCTGTAAATGATGAAGTTGTTCATGGAATTCCAAATAAGCATCATATTTTAAAGGATGGAGACATTGTCAGCCTGGATGCTGGATTGATCTATAAAGGATATCATTCTGATGCTGCAAGAACACATGCAGTTGGAACGATCAGTCCGGAAGCTCAGAAACTGATCGATGTTACCAAACAAAGTTTCTTTGAAGGCATCAAATATGCAAAAGCAGGAAATCGTCTGCACGACATTTCCAACGCAATTGGTGCTTATGCGGAAAGTTTTGGCTATGGGGTGGTAAGAGACCTGGTTGGCCATGGCATTGGTACTGCGCTTCATGAAGATCCGCAGATCCCAAACTTTAAGCAGATCCGCAGAGGTATGAAACTGATGCCGGGAATGACACTTGCCATTGAACCGATGATCAATGCAGGAACATGGGAAGTGTGCTGGTTGGATGATGACTGGACAGTTGTTACTGAAGATGGTTCTTTATCTGCACATTATGAAAATACAGTGCTGATTACAGATGGGGAACCGGAAATCCTGACTCTTTTGAAATAATCCGGAGGAAGCTATGGAGTGGAAAATTGGAATACTTGCAATTTCGAAGGCCGGACATGATAAAGATGACTGGTACGTTGTATCGGAAGTTTTGGAAGATCAGGTGCTCTTGGTCAATGGAATCAACCGAACCACAGAGCGTCCGAAAAGGAAAAAGAAAAAACACCTTCAGCCGGTAAATGAAGTACCTGAGATTTTGCAGGAAAAGCTTCAAAAAGGGAAACAATGGACAAACGAAGAGATTAAGAGAGCATTAAAACTTGCCCAAAGGGATTGATTTAGGAGGATTTAGAAATGTCAAAGGCAGACGTTATTGAAATTGAAGGAACCGTAGTTGAAAAATTACCAAATGCGAATTTTAAAGTAGAACTTGAAAATGGACATATTGTATTGGCTCATATCAGCGGAAAACTCCGTATGAACTTTATCCGTATCTTACCGGGAGATAAAGTAACATTAGAGCTTTCTCCATATGATCTTTCCAAAGGACGTATCATTTGGAGAGATAAATAAAATATGTAAAAAATTTCAAAAAGTACTTGCAAACTAATCATGCGTATGCTATTATTGTATACGCATGATTTTTTAATATTCGTGAACTGCGCTTAGAGTGCGCAAAAACGTGCCGGACAGTTGCGGATATCATGTAAAAGCATAGTCAAAGGGAAGGAGGATTTACCCATGAAGGTTAGAT
>CAZLQJ010000104.1:0-3782 GCA_964561705.1 uncultured Lachnoclostridium sp.
CGCATTCTCCGGGAAAAACTCCTTGAATTCTCCGTAAAGCTGTGCAGCGAGAGTTTTATTGTGGGCGATGATCAATGTTGGTTTATTCAATTGTGCAATAACATTCGCCATGGTAAACGTTTTACCGGAACCTGTCACCCCCAGTAATGTCTGGAATTGATTTCCTTCTTTGAATCCTTTTACAAGAGCTTCAATCGCTTGTGGCTGATCGCCGGTCGGGGCGTATTCGGAATGAAGTTTGAATTTATTCATGAAATACTCTCTTTCATTAAATCGTTCTTGATTAAATTATAT
The DNA here is from genome assembly GCA_964561705.1 of uncultured Lachnoclostridium sp. Taxonomy (GTDB): domain Bacteria; phylum Bacillota; class Clostridia; order Lachnospirales; family Lachnospiraceae; genus HGM12587. The sequence goes on from CAZLQJ010000104.1 coordinate 295, forward strand.
CCATTTAGTATAGCATTCTTTATAAAAAAAGTACAGAACAAACCGAATGTTTGTTCTGTACTTTTGATATGTGTCAGATGTTCAAATAGTGCCTTGGATCATTTTTCTAAATCCACCAAACACAAATTCCTCTTTAATTTGACGAATAAATTTCCCATCATTTTTAAGTCGGTTAAGCGTATTCATCAACCCACCTATATCCACCTGCCGAACGGAAGTCGGCTTTCCACTCATCATTTTTCCGCCATTCCACAAGATATTGCTGCTAGTCGCAATGACATTCGAATACATGATAATTTTTCTGGTTCTTACATTATACACATCTTTTGTACATGGCATTGATGAGTCATACATCAGGGTATGCACTGCACTGATCAAAAGATTTATCACTTCAGCTGTTTTTGCCGAAATCCCCACTTTTAAAATATCACCTGTACTGATATATTTCGTGAGTTCCTCAACTGATTTTTTTGATAAAACTAAGTTTGCCGCCGGTATTTGAATACCAAATGGCGTGTATAAGTCTGTTCCAATATGTATCAGCTGCTTGATCAAAGAAGCAACCAGCGTCGCCGGCTGTTCCTGTGTCCTCTCAACCATTTGTTGAAGCATAATCAGGGTGGAGGCGTATGCCCCAATATGTGGGTCTTTGTAATCTGATGTAAAAACAACATGATTCGTTGTCAATTTCGGAATTGAAAATCCCTCACCTAACAACGGTTTTTCTACGCAAGTAATCGTATTGGTCATAATATTAGCGGTCCCAAACACCAGTCCCCAGATCGGATCATGTCCTAATGTTGCAAAACGATGATTCGCTCCTTTGAACAATGAAAGTTTCTCCTTCACAATCATTTCATCTAAATCAAAATCCCAGCTTCTGCTTTTATTACTCATCCGCTGCACAGCACGTTCATTTAACGTACTGGTAGCATCATAGGGAACACCCATTTTCGTAATGATATGCTCCATAGAAGCATAGTAAGGTCTTTCCTTTACGTGCTCACCAGAATCAAATTTTTTTAGAATCTTTTCCTGTAAGTTATGAAGTCTTGTTTCATTTTTATTCGCAGAACCAGCTTTTTCTATTTTGGTAAGCTCATTTACTATAAAAACCCTTATCATTTGCAAGCCAATTGCAACAAACAAGAAGCGGATGTCATTTTCTTGCAATTCTGTCTGCCTTTCAAACTCAGCATCCAAATCATCCAATATTTTTCCGGAATGATGTGCCAAATCTATGACTCGATAGGATTCATCAATCATTTTTTGCATATCAGACAAAGTTTTATCAAAATTATTTTCTACTACTTTTCTTTTTGCTTCTAGTTCCTCCAATGTCATAAGCACTCCTATTCAGATCCCAACTCTTTCAATTTGTAATATCTCTGTAGATGTTCCAATCGCTCGTTTTGATCCGCATTCTCCCGTTCCAATTTATCAATATAAGTTTTATACTCTGACAGCAAATTCCGGAAAGCTTCCCCATCATTTTGAGTATTCTTTTTATGCGTTAAAAACTCCTCAGCCTGCAAACGCATCTTTTCTTCATATACATTTGACGCTTCTTTATACCCTTCTTTCTTCGCCTTTATCACATCTTTTTTATTTTTTTCTTCTTCCACAAGATAGGTTGCACCTCCCACAACTGTGCCTCCCAAAACGACTAAACCAATGTCCTTTTTATTCTTTTCAAAGAAATTCCCGATTGCCTTAATAGTTTCTTCTACCACTTTTGAATAATCCATACGCTTTTTCTCCTTATCCATGCTCTTCCTATACGGAACAGCACTAAATTTTTATATTTTACCAAATCGTGATTAGAAACCATTACAGTGCAGTAACATATTCAAATTCTAATTCCGTATTTCTATCCTGCCTGACTAAAATCTATCGCAGAAGTCATTACATAATATCCGCCCAGAACCTCATACTCCTCAGAATCTGCTCTAAGAACTGTGATCTGCATACCGCCATCCGAAAAAACAACTTCCAATTCTGCCATACCGCTGATTTCATCTGTCGCATGATAAACATTTTCTGAAACCTGTTCTAAAGTTCCTGAAAACTCCGGATTGTAATGATTACTGTCATAAAATAATGCGGCCAGATACAAATAACTTTCATCCGTATCAGTAGAAATTCCCACATCACCTTCTATTACTGCATTGATTCCATTATCACAGTGATAGCTTCCATAGATCGTACTGCTTTCTTCCACCGGAAACTGTACCATGACAATTGCATCATATAATTCTGCTTCAATGGTATTATAATCGCAGCCATCCAGATTTGCATAATATACTCCCTGCGTTTTACGTCCCGGTGCCAGTACCTCTCCGTTGATGTTCCGATCTCCAATCCAAGGAGCCAATGCGAAATCATCACCATAGAAATCTGCATATGGCATTTGCACCGCTTCTTCCCCGTTATTTACAGCTTCCACCTCGACATAGGCACAATACTGATTTTCCGCATAGCAGGTACCTGTTCCTGCAATATAAATAGATAAGCCATTTTGATAATTGATCGTATTTCCTGCGCTGTAATATCCGCTGGAAACCAATTTGCTTTCCACCGAATCTAACTCCAGAAATTCAGCATCTTTGATACTGATTTCATGTTGGATACGGTATTCATCATTTCCCTCATCATACCAGATTTCATGGTCCAATACAAACCGGACCTTTACCGCCAATTCATCTTGATTATCATAATTGCTCAATTCCTGCAGAACCTGTCCATCTGTTGCATCTTTGGCATAAAAAGTTCCGGAAGTTGATCCATTCTCCGACTTTTCAAAAAAATGGAACAAATATGGGTAATCATCATGATTCGTCTCCGTCCAGTAAACCATGGTCGCATCCATTTCTTTTCCAACATACTGTCCTGTTTCCGAAAGTGCAATATCCTCTCCCAATGTACCTACATATTCTCCGGTTTCTTTCACTGTGTCCCCTTCTTCTGTCGCAAGATCCTTCTCCGTACTTTGTACTGTCTCCTCCGCACTTTCCGAACAGCCAACCAGCATAAATGCCGCCAGAAGCAACATCGCAATCTTACTTTTCTTCATCATTCATACCTCCAATTTCCGCAAAAGGATTCCTTTGCTTTTTATATTCTTATTATAAAGATTATCATAGACAAATATTGTCATTCTTAAAAAATATGGGGTGTTAATTGTATTTTTCATTTATTATTATTTTTGCAAAAAACCCGTAGAATATTGTTACCTACGAATCTACCATCTAACTCTAATTTGAACACAACAAAACAATCTTATAGATAATCATCTTGATGAAATTACACTCCCATTTGGGAAGATGCAAATAGCAATTCTCTTTTATCATTCTTCTATTTTCATAAATATGGATAATACTCTGATTCTTCTTTTAATTTATTTTTATCCAATCCTAAAATTGTAGCAATGGCAGCACTTTCAAAACTCCAATAACCACAGTAAGTATCTAAACTGCTAAGATGTGAAT
>CAZLQJ010000105.1:0-3768 GCA_964561705.1 uncultured Lachnoclostridium sp.
ATAAGAGAGATTGCGCTTAAGGGCAATATTATTATAGAAAAAATAATTTTGAAAATACAGGAGATTTTCAGGTAAAAGCGGAAGGTGAATTTGACAGTTCCTTATGCAAATGATAAAATTTTGTGTAATAAGGGGGATTTTATTATGCATAAAAAAAGGTTAAATAGTGTGTTGGGATATGCACTGTCAGTAGCAATGGTTGTGACAGCAATTCCAATGGATGCTCAGGCTGCAGCCAATCTGGCGAAGAATCAGACGGCAACAGCCAGTGAATATGAAGTGGCTGCAACATCACCGGAAAAAGCAATTGATGGGGATCTTTCGACGCACTGGGGAACTTCCAGAAATAAAGCCGTGGGGGAATATCTGGAAGTAGATCTGGGAGAGGCCCAGAGCGTGAAACAGATTGTGATTCATTTTGAGCGTGAAACAGCGAATCAGAATATTTTAGGCTATCATGTGGATCTTGATGGAACGACGGTCTATACAAAGACAGAAAAAGCAGCAAAGACTGAAAAAATCGTGCTGGCGGAGGAAAAAACAGCACAGAAGGTGAAAATCGTCATTGATCAGGCAGACGGCGGAACGATCAATTGGCTGAATGTAGGAATCAGTGAGGTTGAGGTTTATGGAGAAGAAACCGGAGCTGTCATTGAAAATTTAACAGATCTTGCGGCAGCGATTGAGGCCTTGGATGGAACCGTGGTAGAGGCAGATGTAACAGCGTTTGCATTGCCGGAAGTGCCGGAAGGTTTTTCGATTGCATTAAATGGGGCAGACTTTGAACAGATCCTTGGGGACGATTTGAAAATCGTGCATCCGCTGACGGATAAAGAGGTTCAGGTTTCCTATGTATTGACTGATAATGCCACAAAAGAAACGAAAAAAACAGGGGATATTACATATCTTGTCAAGGGGCTTCATACACAGGAAGAAGGAAAAAATGCAAAACCAGTGATCATTCCGGAAATTCAGGAATGGTATTCAGAAGCTACGGATAAACTTGATGCGAGTGAACTCAACAGTGTCACCTATGAAGATGATTCTTTAGAGGAAATCGTTGATGAATTTATTGCAGATTATGAAGATTTTATGGGAATTAGGCTGATCAAGATCAAGGGTGCCGCAAAAGAAGGTGCGTTCAATTTCTGTAAGAATGCACCGGATGATCTTCTTGGAGAAGAAGGATATACCATGGATATCCGCTCAGACCGTATCAATGTAAGCTCTGAGAGTGTGACGGGAAATATGTATGGTATGCAGACCATTCTTCAGATGTGCAAACAGGATCGACAGGGATTTGCCAAGGGAAGTATGCGAGATTATCCTCGTTTTGAAACCCGTGGACTTTTGCTTGATATTGCACGTAAACCGATTGCAATGAATATGATCAATGATATTGCACGGACCATGCGTTATTATAAAATGAATGATTTCCAGCTTCATTTATCCGACAATTACATTTTCCTGGAAAACTATGGAAAATATGAAAATGAAAACGAAGCATTTAAGGCTTATGAAGCTTTTCGTCTGGAATCAGGACTGACCAATGAAGCGGGCGAATCTCCAACTGCGAAGGATTATTATATCACCAAGGCTGATATGCAAGAATTTATCCAGAGTCAGAGAGAACTGGGAATGAAGATTGTTCCGGAAATCGATGTGCCGGCGCACGCATCTTCCTTTACAAAAATCTGGCCGGAATTAATGGTGAAAAACAAGGTATCTCCAACTTCTAAAAACAGACCGCTGATCGATCATTTTGATCTGACCAATGATGCGGCAGTTGAGAAGATCAAAGAGATTTTTGATGATTATACGCAAGGGGAAAATCCAACCTTTGATGCAGAAACAACGATTCATATCGGTGCGGACGAATTTATGGCAAGTGCGACGGCATATCGTGAATTTGTGAATGAATTGGTTCCATACGTGAAAAATACCAATACGGTTCGTATGTGGGGCGGACTTACCTGGCTCAATGATAATAAAACAGAGATCATTTCAGAGGCGGTTGAAAATGTAGAGATCAATCTCTGGTCAAAAGACTGGGCAGATGGTATGCAGATGTACAATATGGGCTATAAACTCATTAATACCATTGATGATTTTGGCTATATGGTTCCAAACGGAAGTTTGAGCCGGGCAAATGCTTATGGAGATCTGTTAAATGTAAACAGGATCTTTAATGAATTTGAAGCAAATAAGGTAAGAACTTCCAGCGGTTATGTAGAACTTCCATCTGGTGATAAACAGGTATTAGGTGCCGCCTATGCCATTTGGAGCGACAATATTGACAAGAGTGCTTCCGGTCTGACAGAATCTGATCTTTATTACCGTTTCTTTGATGCACTGCCATTCTACGCTGAAAAGACTTGGGCAGAAAACGGAACAGAAAAGGGAAGTTCCACTGCACTTGCAGCACTTGCACAGCAGCAGGGAAATGGACCGAGAACTAACCCGTATTATCAGGAAGATAAAATCGGAGAAACCTACGAAAGTTATGACTTTGCAGATGGTCTGGAAGACACCTCTTCGAATGACAGGGATTTAGCAGCAGGAACTGCAGCGGTAGAAAATGAAGCATTGACATTGAGCGGCGGCAACAGCTATGTAACATCTCCGATCGAGAAACTTGGAAATGGAAATGAATTATCCTTTGATATCACATTGACGGATATTCCACAGCCGGGAGACATTCTCTTTGAGGCAACACCGGAATACGGCACCCATGATATTCGTATTATGGAGGACGGAACTCTTGGATTTACGCGAGAATTATATAATTATTATTTCCAATATACACTTCCGGTAGGAAAGACGGTAAATATCAAGATCGCAACACAGCAGCAGGAGACAAAACTTTATGTAAATGGAAAACTGATCGGTCAGGCAGTCGGTAGATTTATTCATAACGACATTGAAAAGAAAAACGGAATCACCAATGCTACCTTTGCATTGCCGCTGGAGAGAATTGGATCCAAGACCAATGCTGTCGAGGCTGTGATTGACAATGTTATTGTCAAAGAGTTTGAGCAGGATCCGTACAAGAAAGCAGAATGGACAGGAACTACCAACAGTGAAACCGACTATACTGACACAGAAGGTTTGCTCAGATATGCCTTTGATAATAACTTCTCGACAATCTGGCATTCAAACTGGAGGGGTGTGAGTGATAAATTAACAGGCGAAAACAGCTTTTATGCAGAAATTGATTTTGGAAGGGTTTATACCATCAACCAGTTTTCGTTTATGCCACGATCACCACAGAATAGCGGAAGAGTAACCAAAGCAGATCTGTATGTAAAGGAAAAGGAATCTGATCAGTGGAAACTTGTGGGTGACAATACAGAATTTGCAAATGATCCTTTTGAAAAGACCTTTTATTTTGATGAACAGAATGTTCGCTATGTGAAATTCGTTGCAAAAGCGTCCAGTGACGGATGGGTAGCAGTTTCAGAATTTGATATTGCGAATCGGGAAGCACAGGTATACACCGTTTATGCGAAGGCAGAAACCGGCGGAACTGTAAGCGGCATGAAAGATGTGGTAGCAGGAAGTTTAGTAACCTTAACAGCAAAAGCAGAGGATGGTTATCAGTTTGAAGGCTGGTACAGCAGTCTTGGTGAGAAAGTTTCTGATCAGGCAGCGTATACTTTTACAGTAGAGAAAAATACGGCACTGATTGCGAAATTTACAAAAACGGAAATGAAACCAGTAGAAAAAGATCCTGTCACAGAAGTATTTACAGACGTTGTAGCAGGTTCG
>CAZLQJ010000106.1:0-3554 GCA_964561705.1 uncultured Lachnoclostridium sp.
GTATTGTTCCGTATGTTCGCGGACGTGAAAGGAGCCGTAAACCGGAAGATATTGTTGCTGAGATCAAAAAACTGGTAGCAGACGGTGTTGTGGAAGTTATGCTACTTGGACAAAATGTAAATTCCTATGGGAAAAATTTGGAAACCCCAATGACTTTTGCTCAGCTTTTAAAGGAAATTGAAAAAATCGAGGGACTTCAGAGAATTCGTTTTATGACATCTCATCCAAAGGATCTGTCAGATGAGTTGATCGAAGTGATGGCAAATTCCAAAAAAATCTGCAAACATCTTCATCTGCCGTTGCAGTCGGGAAGTTCTGAAATCTTAAAAGTAATGAATCGCCGTTATGATAAAGAGAAATATCTTGCATTGGTAGATAAAATAAAAAAGGCAATCCCGGATATTGGGCTGACGACAGATATCATTGTTGGTTTCCCGGGAGAAACAGAAGAAGATTTCTTAGAAACAATGGATGTTGTAAAAAAAGTACGTTATGACAGTGCATTTACATTTATCTATTCCAAACGCACCGGAACACCTGCGGCCGCAATGGAAAATCAGGTACCGGAGGATGTGGTAAAGGATCGTTTTGACCGTTTGTTAAAAGAAGTGCAGACAATTTCTCAGGAAATGACGGCACGTTTTGAGGGAATGGTGGAAGACGTACTGGTAGAGGATGTCAATGATCATAACGAAGAACTTGTAACAGGACGTATGAGTAACAATCATCTGGTACATTTTCCGGGTGATGCATCCTTAATTGGTAAAATTGTAAAGGTTCACCTGGATGAGTGTAAAGGATTCTACTATCTGGGAACTATGGTGGAAGAATAAACTTAAGAAAAAGAGGTTGAAAAATGGCACAGCAAAATCAGCTTAGTCCGATGATGCAGAAATATATGGAAACAAAAGAAGAATACCCGGATTGTATCTTGTTTTACAGACTGGGGGACTTCTATGAAATGTTTTTCGAGGATGCAGTGACTGCATCCAGAGAACTGGAACTGACATTAACAGGTAAATTATGTGGTCTGGAAGAGCGGGCACCGATGTGCGGTGTTCCACATCATGCAGTAGATTCCTATTTGAATCGTCTGGTATCCAAAGGCTATAAAGTGGCAATCTGTGAACAGATGGAAGATGCAAAAAATTGTAAGGGTCTGGTAAAAAGGGAAGTTACCCGTGTCGTAACGCCGGGAACCAATTTAAATGCCTGTGTACTGGACGAGGGAAAAAACAACTACATCATGTGCATCGTCTATCTTTCCGACCGCTATGGCCTTGCGATTGCAGATGTTACAACCGGTGATTTTTATACTACGGAAGTAGATACCGATCGGAAACTTCTGGATGAGATCAGTAAATATGCTCCATCAGAAATTGTTTGCAATGAGGCGTTTTATGTCAGCGGTGTAGATCTGGAAGATCTGCGCCATCGGTTAAATATTGTGATCAGTTCTCTGGAAAGCTGGTATTTTGATGATGAGATGTGCAGACGTACCCTTTCAGAGCACTTTCATGCTGCTACCATGGAAGGACTTGGACTGAAGGATTATCCTTGCGGTGTGGTAAGTTCCGGAGCACTTTTGAAATATCTTCTGGAAACCCAGAAAACGGAATTGTTCCATATTTCCCATATTCAGTCTTATACAACCGGAAAATTTATGGTCATTGACAGCTCGACCAGACGAAATCTGGAACTGGTAGAAACCTTGCGAGAAAAAAACAAAAGAGGTTCCCTGTTGTGGGTTTTGGATAAAACGAAAACTGCAATGGGTGCAAGAACCCTTCGCAGCTATATTGAACAGCCGCTTATTGAAAAAGAAGAGATCCTTGCCCGCCAGGGGGCGATCAGAGAGTTGAATCAGAACGCGATTTCCCGTGAGGAAATCAGAGAATATTTAAATCCGGTATACGATTTGGAACGCCTGATCGGAAAAATCATTTATAAAACAGCAAATCCAAGAGATTTCATTGCTTTTAAATCTTCGTTGTCAATGCTTCCATATATTAAAAGTCTTTTGCAGGATTTTACCAGTCCGCTTCTCGGCGATATTGAGGAAGAGCTGGATCCGTTAGAAGATCTGTTTAATCTTATAGACCGGTCGATTATGGAAGAACCGCCGCTGGCTGTCAAAGAGGGCGGTATCATCAAAGACGGCTATCATGAAAATGTAGATAAATACCGTCAGGCAAAGACAGAAGGAAAAAGCTGGCTTGCGAATCTGGAAACGAAAGAAAAAGAAGCTACAGGAATCAAAAATTTAAAAATCCGTTACAATAAAGTGTTTGGATATTTTCTGGAAGTTACGAATTCGTTTAAAGATCTGGTTCCGGAGCATTATATCAGAAAACAGACCCTGACAAATGCGGAACGTTATATTACGCCGGAATTAAAAGAAATGGAAGATATGATTTTGGGGGCAGAAGAGAAGCTGACAGCTTTGGAATATGATTTGTTCTGTGAGATCAGAGAACATGTAGCAGGAGAAGTGTTAAGAATCCAAAAAACAGCAAAAGCCATTGCAAGACTGGATGTTTTTGCATCTCTGGCTCTGGTAGCTGAAAGGAATAATTATGTTTGCCCGAAGATCAATGAAAAAGGAATGATCGATATCAAAGGCGGTCGTCATCCGGTGGTGGAAAAAATGATTAGTAACGATCTGTTTATTGCCAATGATACTTATCTGGATGCCGGGAAAAACAGAATCTCCATCATTACCGGACCAAATATGGCGGGTAAATCAACTTATATGAGACAGAGTGCGCTGATCGTGCTGATGGCTCAGATTGGAAGTTTTGTTCCGGCGACGAGTGCAAATATTGGGATTGTAGACAGGATCTTCACCCGTGTGGGCGCATCAGATGACCTTGCCAGCGGGCAGAGTACTTTCATGGTGGAAATGACCGAAGTTGCCAATATTCTGCGAAATGCAACGGCAGACAGTTTGATCATTTTGGATGAAATTGGCCGTGGAACCAGTACGTTTGACGGACTGAGTATTGCCTGGTCCGTGATTGAACACGTATGTAATCCGAAAATATTAGGAGCAAAGACTTTATTTGCAACCCATTATCATGAACTGACAGAATTGGAAGGAACTTTGGATGGTGTCAATAATTACTGTATCGCTGTAAATGAAAAAGGAGATGACATTGTTTTCCTTCGTAAGATCATCAAGGGCGGTGCAGATAAAAGCTACGGTATTCAGGTGGCAAAGCTTGCCGGTGTTCCAGATCCGGTCATTGACAGAGCAAAGGAAATTTTACAGGAACTGATCGATAATGATATTTCTGTAAAAGCGAAGGAAATTGCCAGAGAGAGCAAAGCGAAATCCAAACAAAAAATCCGCCCGAAAAAATATGACGAGGTGGATCTTGAACAGATGTCATTGTTTGATACCGTAAAAGATGATGATATTATCGAAGAATTGCGGGAAATCGATGTTTCTAATCTGACACCGATGGACGCATTAAATACAATTTACAGATTACAAAATAAGATTAAGAATCGGTGGTAATTTATGAAAAATATTACGCTGTTAGATCAGATTG
>CAZLQJ010000107.1:0-3437 GCA_964561705.1 uncultured Lachnoclostridium sp.
CATCGCCCACAATAAAACTCTCGCTGCACAGCTTTACGGAGAATTCAAGGAGTTCTTCCCGGAGAATGCGGTGGAGTATTTTGTATCCTACTATGACTACTATCAGCCGGAGGCGTATGTGCCTTCGACGGATACCTACATTGCAAAGGATTCTTCTATCAATGAAGAGATTGATAAGCTGAGGCTTTCTGCCACAATGGCACTGGTAGAAAGGAAAGATGTGATCATTATTTCCAGTGTTTCCTGTATCTATGGATTGGGGGAACCAGAAAATTTTGAGAAAATGGCAGTTTCGCTGCGTCCGGGCATGGAAAAAGATCGTGATGAAGTGCTGCGTCAATTGATCGATATCCAGTATGAAAGAAATGATATGGATTTTAAACGTGGTACATTTCGAGTTCGCGGGGATGTAGTAGAGATTGTGCCGGCCAATGAGTCAGATATGGCAGTTCGTATCGAGTTTTTTGGAGATGAGATCGATCGGATTACAAGGATTGATCTGCTGACCGGTGAGATCAGGGGAAGTTTGGAGCATATTGCGATTTTCCCGGCGTCTCATTATGTGGTACCTATGGAGCAGATCCAGAGGGCTGCAAAGGGGATTGAAGCGGAACTTGAAGAACGTGTGCGCTATTTTAAAAGTGAGGATCAGCTGATTGAAGCACAGCGGATTGCCGAGCGCACAAATTTTGATATAGAAATGTTAAAAGAGACCGGATTTTGTTCCGGCATAGAAAATTATTCCAGACATCTGACGGGATCAGAACCGGGAAAACCGCCGGCTACCCTGATGGATTACTTTGCAGATGAATTTTTGATCATCATTGATGAGTCTCATATGACAGTGCCGCAGATCCGGGGAATGTATGCAGGTGACCAGTCCAGAAAAACGACGCTGGTAGATTATGGTTTTCGTCTGCCGTCTGCAAAAGATAACCGGCCGTTGGAATTTTCAGAGTTTGAAAGCAAGATTGATCAGATGCTGTTTGTATCAGCAACACCGGGACCTTATGAAGCAGAACATGAAATGCTTCGCACAGAGCAGATCATTCGTCCTACGGGACTTCTGGATCCAAGTGTGGAAGTTCGTCCGGTAGAGGGGCAGATTGACGATCTGCTGGGAGAAGTGCATAAGGAAACGGAAAAGGGAAATAAAGTCATGATCACGACATTGACAAAAAAAATGGCGGAAGATCTGACCAATTATATGAAAGAAGTGGGGATTCGTGTCCGATATTTACACTCTGATGTGGATACACTGGAACGTATGGAGATTATCCGTGATATGCGTAGGAATGTGTTTGATGTACTGGTGGGAATTAACCTGCTTCGAGAAGGCTTGGATATTCCGGAGATTACGCTGGTGGCAATTCTGGATGCAGATAAGGAGGGATTTCTGCGCTCGGAAACTTCCCTGATCCAGACCATTGGACGCGCTGCCAGAAATGCAGAGGGGCATGTGATCATGTATGCAGATACAATCACGGATTCTATGCGGCATGCGTTGGATGAAACCAATCGAAGAAGAGAAATCCAGGAACAATATAATGAGGCACATGGCATTACGCCGCAGACCATTAAAAAAGCTGTGCGTGATCTTATCAGTATTTCTAAGGAGATAAAAAAAGAAGAAACGCTGTATGGGGAAAAGGATTTAGAATCCATGAGCAAAAAGGAACTGGAAAAACTGGCGGCCCAGATTCAGAAAAAGATGAGAGCTGCGGCAGCAGAACTGAATTTTGAGGAAGCAGCAGTTTTGAGAGATCAGATGATCGAAGTAAAAAAGGTGTTGAACGATCTTTAAAATTAGTTGGAATAATATTTCATGAGCTATGGAGTTTGTAGGAGAAATCATATGATGAAAGAAATGAAAAATGAAAAGAATTATATTCGTATCAGAGGTGCAAATGAGCATAATCTGAAAAATATCAGCATTGATATTCCCAGAGACGAATTTGTAGTTTTGACGGGATTGAGCGGTTCTGGAAAATCTTCTTTAGCTTTTGATACCATTTATGCAGAAGGACAAAGACGTTATATGGAGTCCCTTTCTTCTTATGCGAGACAGTTTTTGGGACAGATGGAGAAACCAAATGTGGAAAGTATTGAAGGACTTTCTCCGGCGATTTCCATTGATCAGAAGTCAACCAATCGAAATCCCCGTTCTACGGTAGGAACCGTTACGGAAATTTACGATTATTTTCGATTGCTCTATGCAAGGATCGGTATTCCTCATTGCCCAAAATGTGGGCGTGAAATCAAAAAACAGTCGGTAGATCAGATGGTAGATCAGATCATGGAATTGCCGGAACGTACCAGGATCCAACTGTTGGCACCGGTGGTGCGGGGCAGAAAAGGGGAGCATGTAAAGCTTTTAGAGCAGGCAAAGAAAAGTGGTTATGTACGTGTACGTATTGATGGCAATCTCTATGAACTGACAGAAGATATCCGCTTAGAGAAAAATATCAAACATAATATAGAAATCGTTGTTGACAGACTTTCGGTAAAACCGGGCATTGAAAAACGTCTTGCAGATTCTATAGAAACGGTGTTGAATCTTGCGGAAGGTCTGCTGTTTGTGGAGGTGATCGGAGGAGAAATGCTTTCTCTAAGTTCCAGTTATGCCTGCCCGGATTGCGGCATCAGTGTAGAAGAGATTGAGCCGAGAAGCTTTTCTTTTAACAATCCATATGGTGCGTGTCCGGATTGTCTGGGTCTGGGGTATAAGATGGAATTTGATATTGATCTGATCATTCCAGATCGGTCTTTAAGCATCAATCAGGGAGCGATCGTTGTGCCGGGCTGGCAGTCCTGTACAGATAAGAAAAGTTTTACCAATGCGCTTCTTACTGCCTTGGGTGAATTTTATGGTTTCGATCTGGATACACCGTTTCAGGAATATCCGGAAGATATAAGGGATATCCTGATCTGGGGAACCGGAGGCCAAAAGGTTCAGGTGCACTATACGGGACAGCGGGGTACCGGTGTTTATGATGTGGCATTTGAGGGACTGATTGAAAATTGTAACCGCAGATACAAGGAAACTTTTTCAGAAAGTTCCAAGGCAGAATATGAAACTTTTATGCGTATCACACCGTGTAAGACCTGCGGAGGACAGCGATTGAAAAAGAGTTCCCTTGCAGTGACGGTTTGCGGAAAAAATATTCATGAGATTACTTCCATGAATATTCGGAAATTGTATGAATTTTTAGAAGGACTTACGCTGACCAAACAGCAGCATCTGATTGGGGATCAGATTTTAAAGGAAATCCGGGCAAGAATCAAATTTCTTTTGGATGTCGGTCTGGAATATTTGTCCTTATCAAGAGCTACGGGAACCTTGTCCGGAGGGGAAGCACAGAGAATCCGTCTGGCAACCCAGATTGGATCCGGCCTGGTGGGTGTTGCCTATATTTTGGACGAGCCGAGTATCGGTT
>CAZLQJ010000108.1:0-3415 GCA_964561705.1 uncultured Lachnoclostridium sp.
GTAGTAGAAATTGAGTGCAATTACTACTGCGATTTGGGGTGTTCATTTGAACCCCCTTTTTTGCCCTAGAGGTGTTCATTTTTGTCTAGGGGGTGTTCACAATTAACGATAGGCGTGCAGATACCCCCTTTGTATAATTAATTCGAATTTATCATAATCTGTCGGGCTTGTGCATTGGTTACACTCATCCGAACCTCGTCAGATAGATTAATTTTCTTCACTTCAATTCCAAACTGCCGGATGCTTTCAGCAATAAATGATTTTCCATGCAGATATTTTTCAACCTTATCATCAGCTACTACAATAATTTTTCTATAGGCAAAACCTGTAGTTTTCTCCAATAATAGCATTTTCAAAATATCCTGCGATATCTTATGCTGCTGTCCAACCTTCAAAGCACCTATATGTGCAAATATCTTACAAATTACTCTTTCTTCTTCTGAATATAAATCCGGTTCTATATGTACTCCATCTCCAAGAAATACCTTTGCCCCCCGTTGCAACGAACAACCAAGCCACCTCTCCACAACATCAGCAATAAATACTTCCGCATTCTGTTGCTCTATAGAACTAGATTTACTTGTATTTATCATATGTCCACGCTCCTATTTAGCATCGTAAGTTTTAATCATTCTATTTAGTACCGAGGTAATGTGGCCTTTTTCATACCTTTCTCTTATTACGCCATTGCAAAAATAGTCTTCTCTTAAAATAGCAGTCATTAAAGCGCACGAAAATGTAAAGTCACCAGCCTCCAAATATGATAATTCTAAATCAATATTTATTGGTTCATTTTCTTCATTATGCATATAGTTCCAATATTCATGACCTACATTTCCCAATTCACGAAGCAAATCGTAATAAACTTCCTCATTATTAGGATTATCTCTAACATATTCAATTCTTTTAATGATTTCTTCTCGATTCACAAAAAACACCTACTATTCCATATTATCGTCCATATATTCCTTACGGATTTGAGACAAACTCTTGCCAGATTCTTTATGAATAGCAAACTTATAGGTTTCTACCGATTTCCAGCCTGTAATTCTCTTAAGCCAGTCCTGCATAGACATTTCTTCATTATTGATGGAAACATGACCATTTTCAAGAAGAACCGATTCCTCATCCGTTCCTTTGGTAACAAGAACATCACCAGCTTTAACAACTCCCCATTCAAGCATATCCTTAATCTTTGGAAGAACTGTTCTTTCAATTGAGCCAGTTGTTTTTTTCATTTCCTTAACCCAATTATTAGGTTGTTCTATAATTTCAAATTTCGGAGCAGGTTCAGAGTTTCCGATTCTAAATACCTTTATCTCGCAAAGAATAAAACCTACACCTTCATCAGTATGGTTATTAAGCCACTCAATTGCTGCTCTGTGTTCTGGTCTTGCTTTTTTTACAACCCATATAACTAAATCCGCCGACTTTCCTGATGCATAAGTTATCAATTTTCCTAAATGGTCATGGTCTGTATCTTCAAGCTGATTTTCAATA
Source organism: uncultured Lachnoclostridium sp. (assembly GCA_964561705.1). Taxonomy (GTDB): domain Bacteria; phylum Bacillota; class Clostridia; order Lachnospirales; family Lachnospiraceae; genus HGM12587. The sequence continues at coordinate 1,501 of CAZLQJ010000108.1, forward strand.
ATAATTTTCTTGCCAGTGTCAGCATCTGTAGCAAATATATCCACATTGAAATCACCAACAGAAGACTCTGTTTCTTCTATAGAGATATCAATACCAACTTCATCACCAAGTACCGATATATTTTTTGCCAGCCAAGGAGTAAAATCATGTGCCTCATGCGGCCATACACTTCTTAAATCAGTTATTTCTTTTAATGTTCCAAGGTTAATCATCGTATTCCCCCTTCATCTTTCATTTCTAGCACTACCGGAATATGGTCAGATATTTCCAACCAACTCATATCCAATACTCTATAACTCTGAATTCGTTCTTTTTTAATAAAACAGTGGTCAATATGAAACGGTTTTTCAACCTTTTTATGCAGATAAAAAGTAGCTTTCGTTTCTTCTCCTTGCTTATCACCTGAAATAATATGATATGCCGATTCCAATCCTTTATCTTTTAACATATTTACAACAACCGAGTGACCTCTTTCACTATGCCCTTTATCCCAAACAGCATTGCTGTTGAAATCTCCTATAATAACACACTCATCTGTTATCCTTTTTGAATTAACAGACTGCCAAATATAGAATTCTTCTATGTACGCAGGCTTAGTAGTCCAAACAGCCACCAACGGGAAAGTATTATTTATCATTATTGGAATAAATACTCTCATCCCGTAAGAATCCCACTCCAGTTTTTCCAATTTCACTTCTGGTTTTGCAAACACCAGAACTCCTTTTGTGTTTGCTCCTTTTTCCCAAATACCATTAGATATTTTTTTCTTTAGTTCCTTCTTAAATGAATCTATTGGTTCACACTCTTGGATAACATATATATCTGCATCCAACTTGATTATTTCTTCATACTTTTTTCTAAATGCACCATTACAATTCCAACTAACAATCTTCATCTTCTATCCCGCATCCTTCCATTTTCGCTTTCATCTCCGCGATAGTACAAAGGAATTCGGTTATAGTCTTATCGACAGTCCCACCGCCTAAATCTCCGCGCATTTTCTTTTTTCTATTATCCGCATATGTAATGGTCAACTCATAACTACAACCATCACATACCATACAATCAATAATCTCTGTCCAAGGACGGTAAAGCCATATTACATTCTGATAAAAGTCCGCAACTCTGCCCTTCTCTATATGTACTATTTCTTTATCAAGAACTCGTCTGTTTGCTCTTGGGTATGCATAATACTTAACTGTTCCATCTGGGAATATTTCAAATGCCCATTGGTCTTCCTGTATTGAATCAGGGTCATAACATCCCCAATTGGACCAATATCGAAATCGTATCTTTCTAATATCTTCTACAAGAAAATTTTCTATGCACCACTCGTATTCACAATCCTTACAAAAGCAATCCGGCTGACCTCCACCAACAAACACTTCGCATCCACCAAGTTTGATATTTCCCTTTTCTGCTTCAATAGCGGCATCATGTGATGGATATCCATACATAATTGGAATAATATTATTTGATTTACATTTAGGACATATACATTTACTCATAGATTACCTCCTCTTCATGGTCAAATAATATCATTCTATGTGTACTAAAATACGGACTATATAACAAAAGCACCCAGAACTCCGCCCAGATGCCACTTATACTTCTATATGAATACGGGTTGAATTCTTATTTCAGCAAAACTTTACCTCTTGAAAAATGGTTACAAATTCACCAAATTATATTATATCATCCAAACCGTAATTTTACCAGTAGAAAAGCACCCAAGTTTGTTCCTGCATTTGTCTTTGTACTTTCAATTACATATTCCATTTTCGAGGTTCTCTGCAACTGATGGTCAATATTAACTGTCTTGTTTTTAAGGTCGATATCCTTAAGGGTAAGTCCACAAAACTCTGCTTTTGTCAACTAAAATCTAAAAAAAATATCATTCTTTTTTTCAAAAGAA
>CAZLQJ010000109.1:0-3410 GCA_964561705.1 uncultured Lachnoclostridium sp.
GAAATATGGAATTACACCGGCAGCGTTAAGGAGAAGCAGTGGTTTTTACATGGTATAAAAAAGATGTCAAAATTCTTATTTAATTGTAGGAAAAGAAAAGGCATTGCTCTTTGATCTGACGTTGGATATAGAAGGACTTTATGAATATGCGAAAAATCTTGCTAAAAAGGATGTAATGGTGGTATTGAGCCATGGACATTTCGATCACATTTATGGTTTGTGCTTTTTGAAAGAAGTGTGGATGCATAAAGCGGATGAATTTTTATTATCAGGTGATACAGTGTCAAGAAGGATATTAATGGGAGCCTCCGGAAAATTTGATAAAGAAAGATTTTGTGAGTCTTTGGAAAAGCTGCAGCGAGAAAAAATAGATATTATTTATTCTGCACATGAAGAATCCCCTATATCTCAAAAACATATCGAGGTAATGCTTGCTGTATTGAAGGAAAAACTTCCTGTTTTGCATGGGAAATTTTACGTATCTGGGATTGGTTTTATTCCAAGCTATAAATATAAAAAAGAAATGGAATATATTATGTTTAATGAAGGAGCGTGTATAATGAATACTAAAAATCTTACATTTGGCAGTATACCAACGACCTGCTTTCGAACAGAACGACCGGCATTTTTCCACAAAGGTTCTAAACCGGTTGATACAGATGTGCCGATTGAGAAGTTGATTCGTCAGATGAGTCAGACTGTGAGAAAGGATGTTTTTACAATTGTGATAGATGGCTGTCCGATTAAAGTACATCCAAAGTGGGTGAGAGATCATGTTCATGAAATGAAAGCATATAAACATTGGGAAAGTGATCTGAAAGATTATCTTGATTTTATTATCAAACATCAGCATGAAAAAGGTTTCTTTTATGAAATGGTTCAGGTAGAAGGAGAATTTCATACTAAGCTTGTAAACGATGAATGCCTGTATTTTGATAAAAAAAATGGAATTGTATTGATTCGATTGGAATTGGAAGCAGATATTGAATATCTTATGGTGGAGGGCGTATATACGGTATATCAGGCTACCGGTGATTTAGAATGGATGAAAGAAGTTCTGCCTGCGCTGGAAAAAGGAATTAATTATTGTACGTCAGATCCGAAGCGTTGGGACAGTGATCATGGGTTGATGAAACGCGTGTTTACAGTAGATACCTGGGATTTTGCCAATAGAGAAGATGCGGCTTCTGATCGAAATATAAAAGAAGATGATTTGATGGGAATTATGCATGGAGATAATTCAGGTGTATATGCAGCGATGCAAACTCTTGCTTTGATGAACGAAAGAATCGGCAAAAACGAGAAGGCTGATGAATGGCGAGTCAGAGCCTTGAATATAAAGAAAAATCTTGATCAATATTGTTGGAATGGACATTTTTATCAGCATCAGCTCCTTTTGAATGGTGAATCAGAAGATCCATTGGAAAAGGAAAGATTATCATTATCCAGTACATATGATATGAATCGCGGAATTACATCATTCGAGCAGGCTCAGAGTATTTTAAATGAGTATAAATCGCGAAGAGAGACCACAGATGCGTTTTGTGAGTGGTTTACAGTGGATCCTCCATATGAACAATTTTTCGATTATTCAGCGGGAGAATATATTAATGGCGCAATTGCTTCACTTACGGCAGGAGAATTGGCAAAGGCTGCTTTTAACTATGGTGAAGAAGCGTATGGCTGGGATATCTTATGCAGGTTGATGGAGATGTTGGATCGGGATGGGGAACTGTTTTTCATGTATAATCCGAAAACAGGTGAAAATGCAGGTGGTGGACCAAGCGGCTGGGGGGCAGCTGCAATCTTGTCTGCGATAGAAGAGGGACTTGCTGGAATCAAAGATATTGGTGTTCGGTTTGAAAAAATGCTGTTTAGTCCGCGGTGGTGTGTTACGGACATGGATGAGGTAAAATACATCACTGGTTATGAAACCTCTCATGTATTGGTAGAGTCTCAATATGAAAAATCTGAACATGGAATGCTGTTTCAAATTGCTGCTCCGGCGAAAGAAATTCAGTGTCATATTTTGATACAGGAAGGCAGAGAAGTGAACAAAGTGATTGTCAATGGACAGGAAGTAAATTTTACAAATGTGTTGGTTGGAAACAGTCATTATGTAGATTTTGAAATTTTGGTTGAAACAAAAGAACGAACATGGGAAAAATATGTACCTAATCCGGTGACCAGTATAGAAATTTTGGAGTAAATATATTGTTTTTATAAAAGTTAAGGAACTGTACACACAATTGTTTTGTGTGACAGTTCCTTTGGCATATGTGGAAAAATAAATAGTGTAAATATTTTGAGTTTACTGAATAGCCGGAAATTCTTTAAAAGAATAGAATAACTGATCAGCGGCGCTGAGATCCTGATTGCCGGAATCTGGATTGGCAAATCCATAGCAGGTCATATTGGCAGCTTTGGCGGCTTTGCTTCCATTTGCGGAATCCTCAATGACGAGGCATTCTTCCGGTGCCACATTGAGTGCTGCAGCTGCGGCAAGAAATACATCCGGAGCCGGTTTCGGGCGGGAAACACGTTCTGCACTGAATAAAAGATCAAAGCAGTCAAAAAGTCCGATTTGTTTGATGATAATCTCGATATAATCCTGCGGAGAGGAGGAGGCTACGGCGAGTGTATAGCCTTTTTCTTTCAATGCGGTGACTGTCTCATAGACACCTTCGATCTGCGGGATTCCGTGTTCCAGAATATAGCTGTTTTTCAATTCACGAAAACGCTGTGTGACAGCAGAATTTCCTCGAAAATCTACGCCATATCCTTCTAAAACCAGTTCACACAGGCGGTTGGCGGTGGAGCCGATGCAGCCTTTATAATGCTCATAATCGATAAATACGCCTTGTTCCGCAAATACCTGTTTCCAGATCTCAAAGTGTACCGGTTCGGAATTGATCAGTACACCATCCATGTCAAAAAGTATACATTTTATCATGAAAAAATCCCTTTCGCTGTTTGTAAAAAAATTTACTCCGAAAACGCCGTTTTCTATAGAATTGTTTTCGTAACAGAATCAGTGAATGCAGCAGGTCGGAGCAGTAATTGTAGTATAGCATCACAGAGTGAACCGTGTAAAGCAGAAGTCAAAAATCTGTTGTGAAGTAGGGCAAAATGAGGTATACTGTTACTATATTTTGAAAATAATAATCTGCAAATTGAAAAAGGATGTGATATTTATGAAGCGAATTGGTTTGTTGACGAGCGGCGGTGACTGTCAGGCACTGAATGCGACGATGCGCGGTGTTGTAAAAGGGCTTTCCAGCAATCTGACAGAGCTTGAAGTTTACGGTTTTATGAATGGCTACAAAGGTCTGATCTATGGAGATTACAGGCTTTTGACATCAAAAGATTTTTCCGGTATCCTGACAAAGGGCGGAACGATCCTCGGTCTG
>CAZLQJ010000110.1:0-3357 GCA_964561705.1 uncultured Lachnoclostridium sp.
GAACCGTCCAGCCTGATACAAATGAGCGATCAATTTCTGTTAGCGCGTAATCAATATAATATTAAAATTAATATTACAAATGCAGATAATGAGATTTTGTATGATTCTGATGTGGCAAGCGGTCAATTGACATGGGGAGAGGTGCAGGAACAGGATTCTGCTCAATTGAATCAGCGGTATTCGGATGATTATCTCATTTATTCACAGACTGCAAAAAATGCTGATTTAAGTGTCAATATCATTATACCAAGAAGCACATTGTTTTTTAAAGTAAGCCGAATTGGCTATGTTGCTTTAAGTTTAGCGATTGTAAGCTTTATCGTTATTTTTATAAGTTCATTTTCTTTAAGCAGAGGAATCACAAAGCCTATCCGTGACTTGCAAAAGCAGATGAAGCAGATGGAAAAGGGTAATTATGATGTTATGATAGCGGAAGCTTCCAAAGACGAATTGGGAGATCTGATCAGAAGTTATAATCGCATGGTATTGAAAATCAAATCTCTGATAGAAGAGGTTTACGTTGCGGAGATTGAACAGAAGAATGCAAAATATCTGGCTCTTCAAGCGCAGATCAACCCTCATATGTTGTTTAATACATTGGAATCCATCCGATTGAAAGCATTGATGAGCGGAGCAGATGAAGCGGCTGATATGATGCTCATTCTTGCTAAAATGTTTCGCGTATCTTTGAACAGCAGTACTGGTCCGCATCGGATTCGGGATGAAATAGAGTATACAGAGAATTATATCAAACTGCAGAATCTGAGGTATCTGGATATGTTTTCTTTGCAGGTAGATGTGGAGAATGACATATTGAATGAAAATATAGTTTCGATGGTGCTGCAGCCTGTTGTTGAGAATTGTGTCAAACATGGATTTAAAGGGTATGGAAATCCGCTTCACATTATAATAAAAGGTTGGAAAAATGAAACGGGACATATTTTTCTGCAGATTGGAGATGACGGAAAAGGAATATCTGATGAACGAGCGGAAGAAATCAATCGGGTTCTTTGTAATGTGAATAAAACAATGGAAAAACAGAATTCATTGAATGCGGAGAGTGGTATCGGTCTGAAAAATATTGCAGAACGAATAAAACTGCATTATGGAGACACGTTTTATTTGAAAGTATTACGGAGTGAAAAATTTTCTGCGTTGATTGAACTATGTATACCGAGCTGAATTGCCTGAGGTGGAGGTGTATATGAATTATAGAGTAATGATAGTGGATGATGAGCCGGGAATTGCAGAAGGAATAAAATATATGATCAATCGCTATATGCCGCAGTGTCAGGTTGAAACTTTGGCATATGGCGGTCAGGATGGGTATGAAAAGGCATTAAGCATACAGCCTGATATAATCCTGTCGGACATCAGAATGCCAGAGGTCGATGGTTTGGAAATGATTCAGCGTATTCAGGATGAAGGAATTCATTCGCGATTTATTATCCTCAGCGGATATTCCGAATTTGAATATGCACAGAAGGCAATCCGGCTTGGCGTAGAAGGATATATTACGAAACCCGTTGAGAAAGAGGAACTGTGCGGCATATTAGGAAAAGTTTGCAATGTGAAAGAGCAAGAACGGAGCAGCGAACTTGCGAATGAGGGAATAAAGACGGCTGTTCGGGAATATGTGATCAAAGATATTCTGGAAGGAAAATTGGAAAAATATGAGGACATAAGAGCACGTTTGGCAGAAATCAAATTTCGAATGGATTATAAGGCATATCTGTGCGTGGCATTTGAAATGGATGCAGCAATATCAGGGGAAAGAGACGTTTTTTGTCAAGAGATAAAACTTTTGATGGGGCGTTATATGGATTTTTGTCAAGACTGGGAAGTCATCGCATACACAGGAAATGTTGCTGCAGCGATTCTTTGCCTTGGGCAGGAAGCAGAAAAAGAGACTGTTAATAAGCAGATAAGACGACTCAGGCAGACACTTGCTGAACGGATAAACGGTACTGTTTGCTGTGGCATTGGTTTATGGTATCATCAGGCGGAAAAAATAGGAGAATCATACAGAGAAGCAAGGTGTGCTTTGAATTATAAACTGCTGCAGGGAGTGAACAGTTGCATTGAGTATGAGCAGATCCGCACGATTGAGTCAGAGGTGGAATGGATATCAAAAGAAGATATTGATAAGCTGGAACAGGCAATTGATCAATTAGACGAATTTGCCTGCCGTCAGGCTTTGGAAAATATTTTTAACAAGTTAGAACGGGACAGACAGCTAAGCATAGATCAGCTGCAGCTTCTGAGCTTGAATCTATTATTGACGGGAATACGGAAGATTCCTTTTATACAATTTCAATTAAATGAATATTTGGGAAAAAACATTTTTGCTCTGGAGAGTATTGCTCGATTTCGAACGATTGAGCAATTGAAAAACTGGATTTTTAACACGTTAAAGAGCATGAATGAGCTGATGCTGAAGGATACGATTCCGGATAGAAAGGACATCGTAGAAGAAGCAAAAGAATATATGAATAAAAATTTAAGCAGAGATATTAATTTAAATACGATTTCTGAAAAATTTTTTGTTAATCCTAGTTATTTCAGCCAGCTGTTTAAGAAAAAAACAGGCAAGACATATTTAAATTATCTGACAGAACTGAGAGTACTCAGGGCAAAACAGCTGCTTTGGAATACCGATTTGAAAGTTGCTGAAATATGTACACTGGTAGGATATTCGGATGCAAATTACTTTAATAAAGTGTTTGAAAAAAATGAGGGAATGAAGCCAAGTGAATATAGAAAACAGCGGTCGAATTTGTAAGAAAATCATTTTTAGGAAATTATTATAAAATGGAGGAAATAGGAAATGAGCAGAATGTTTTCTACACACAAAGTTCGTAAACAGAGAGAATTGAGCGGTTGTTTATGGGACTTTACACCTAAACAGAACGAATCCCAAAAAGTATTTGTGCCGGGCTGTTGGGAAATGCTTCCGGGATTTGGGAATTATCGTGGAGAGGCGTTATATTCCCGTACATTTGAAGCAAGCGGAAATATCCGGCTGGAATTTAAAGGGGTAAGTCATTCGGCAAAAGTATTTCTGGATGGCGAACTGATTGGAAGTCATTATGGTGCATATACACCATTCGAAATTGTTTTGAACGGTTTAGAAGCAAAGACGCATAATCTGGATGTATGGGTAGACAATAGTTTCGGAGAACATTCGGCTTTGCATATCCCAAACGATTATATGACTTATGGAGGAATCAGTCGTCCGGTTGTTGTAGAAGAACTTGGCTGCGCATACATAAAATGGGCTAATTATACGACGTTCAGAGAAGATGGAAAATGGTTCTGCAAGGCATCTGTGTGCATTAGGAAGGTGGACACTGTTTG
>CAZLQJ010000111.1:0-3302 GCA_964561705.1 uncultured Lachnoclostridium sp.
CCGCTGATCTACTATGCACGTGAATCCTGGTTTATCAAAATGACAGCAGTAAAGGATGACCTGATCCGCAACAATAACACCATCAACTGGATTCCGGAATCTATCGGTAAGGGACGTTTTGGTGACTGGCTGGAAAACATTCAGGATTGGGGAATCAGCCGTAACCGTTATTGGGGTACTCCGTTAAATATCTGGCAGTGTGAATGCGGACATATGCATTCCGTAGGAAGCAGAGCAGAACTGGCAGAATTAAGTGGTAATCCGGAAAATGCAAAAGTAGAACTTCACAGACCATACATTGATGCCGTAACCTTCCCTTGTGAAAAATGTGGCAAAGAAATGCATCGTGTACCGGAAGTTATCGATTGCTGGTTTGACTCAGGAGCTATGCCGTTTGCACAGCATCATTATCCGTTTGAAAATAAGGAGAAATTTGAAGCACAGTTCCCGGCACAGTTTATTTCCGAAGCAGTTGACCAGACCCGTGGATGGTTCTATTCTCTGCTGGCAGAGTCCACCTTACTGTTTAATAAGGCCCCATACGAAAATGTTATCGTATTAGGTCACGTACAGGACGAAAACGGACAGAAGATGAGTAAGTCCAAAGGAAATGCAGTTGATCCGTTTGATGCACTGGAAACTTACGGTGCAGATGCGATCCGCTGGTATTTCTACATCAACTCTGCGCCATGGCTGCCAAACCGTTTCCATGGAAAAGCAGTAACGGAAGGACAGCGTAAATTTATGAGTACTCTTTGGAATACTTATGCATTCTTTGTACTTTACGCAAATATTGATCAGTTTGACGCTACAAAATATACTTTAGATAAGGATTCGTTATCCGTTATGGATAAATGGCTCTTATCCAAATTGAATACCGTGGTAAAATCCGTAGATAATCATCTGGAAAACTATCGTATTCCGGAAGCTGCAAGAGCATTACAGGAATTCGTAGATGAAATGAGTAACTGGTATGTTCGCCGCAGTCGTGACCGTTTCTGGGCAAAAGGTATGGAACAGGATAAGATCAATGCTTATATGACATTGTATACTGCATTGGTAACCATTTCAAAGACTGCTGCACCGATGATTCCGTTCATGACAGAGGATATTTATCAGAATCTGGTATGCAGCATTGATAAAAATGCACCGGAAAGTATTCATTTATGTGACTTCCCGGTAGCAGATGAATCCATGATCGACAAGGATCTGGAAGCTGCCATGGAAGAAGTATTAGACATCGTTGTTATGGGTCGTGCCGCAAGAAATGCAGCCAATATCAAAAACCGCCAGCCGATCGGAAATATGTTCGTAAAAGCGGAAAAAGCATTGGAAGTAATGTATCAGGAAATTATTGCGGATGAATTGAATGTGAAGAAAGTAACCTTTACAGAGGATGTCAGAGATTTCACATCTTATACATTTAAGCCGCAGTTAAAGACCGTGGGACCAAAATATGGCAAATTCTTAGGCGGTATCAAACAGTACCTTGCAGAAGTTGATGGAAACGAAGCAATGGATATCTTAAACGAAAAAGGCGTTCTTTCCTTTGAAGTAAACGGAGAAACCGTGGAACTTTCCAAGGAAGATCTGCTCATTGATATGGCACAGAAGGAAGGCTATGTATCTCAGGCGGATAACAAAGTAACTGTGGTACTGGATACCAACCTGACAGAAGAACTTCTGGAAGAAGGGTTTGTACGTGAGATCATCAGCAAGATTCAGACAATGAGAAAAGAAGCTGATTTTGAAGTGACAGATAAGATCGTCGTTTATGTGGATGGAAATGAAAAGGTTTCTGCCATCGTAAATAAAAATACAGAAGGCATCAAAACAGATGTAATGGCTGATGACCTGAAACTTGGCGAAGTTTCCGGATACAGCAAAGAATGGAACATCAATGGTGAAACAGTCAGCATCGGTGTAGAGAAATAGGAGGCACTACATGAGCAAAAGAACTTTTGATAAGGAAATGTTTAAAAGAAGCGTACTTTACAATGTAAAGACTCTTTTCAGAAAAGATATTTCCGAGGCAACAAAACAGCAGATCTTTCAGGCAGTATCTTACGCAGTGAAAGATGCGATCATGGATGCATGGATCGCTACTCAGAAAAAATATGACGAAGAGGATCCAAAGACTGTTTACTACATGTCTATGGAGTTTTTGATGGGTCGTGCATTGGGAAATAACCTGATCAACTTAACATTCTATGATGAAGTGAAGGAAGCTTTGGAAGAACTTGGTTGTGATATCAATGTGATCGAAGATGAGGAACCGGATGCAGCACTTGGAAACGGCGGTCTTGGTCGTTTGGCAGCCTGCTTCTTAGATTCTCTTGCAACATTGGGATATTCTGCCTATGGCTGTGGTATCCGTTACCGTTACGGAATGTTCAAACAGAAAATCGTTGACGGCTATCAGGTAGAAGTACCGGATCAGTGGTTAAAGAATGGAAATCCATTTGAACTTCGCCGTCCGGAATATGCAAAAGAAGTAAAATTCGGCGGATATATTGAAACGACCTATGAAAATGGAAATTATCATTTTGAACACAAAAATTATCAGTCCGTACTGGCAGTGCCGGTAGATATGCCGGTGGTAGGTTATGGCAACAACATTGTAAACACATTGCGTGTATGGGATGCAGAAGCGATTAACAACTTCCAGTTAGACCAGTTTAACAAAGGCGAATACCAAAGAGCAGTTGAGCAGGAAAACCTTGCGAAGAACCTGGTAGAAGTTTTATATCCAAACGACAATCATATGGCTGGAAAAGAACTTCGTTTAAAACAGCAGTATTTCTTTATTTCCGCATCTGTGCAGGAAGCCGTTGCAAAATATAAGAAAAAACATGAGGATCTGACAAAGTTCCATGAAAAAGTAACCTTCCAGTTGAATGATACCCATCCAACAGTTGCAGTTGCAGAACTGATGCGTGTATTGATGGATGAAGAAGGTCTTTCTTGGGATGAAGCATGGTCCGTAACGACAAAGACTTGTGCTTATACAAACCATACCATCATGGCAGAAGCTCTGGAAAAATGGCCAATCGAACTCTTCTCAAGACTCCTTCCGCGTATCTATCAGATCGTAGAAGAAATCAACAGAAGATTCTGTCAGGAAATCGAAAGCAAATATCCGGGCAACCATGACAAGGTACGTAGAATGGCGATCATTCAGGATGGTCAGGTAAAAATGGCACATCTTGCCATCGCAGCAGGATATTCTGTAAACGGTGTAGCAGCGCTTCATACAGAAATCTTAAAGAATCAGGAATTAAAAGATTTCTATGAAATGATGC
>CAZLQJ010000112.1:0-3273 GCA_964561705.1 uncultured Lachnoclostridium sp.
TCAGACGAGAACTGTTTGTTCCGGATGGCGGTCCGGACGGCGGTGACGGCGGACGAGGCGGAGATGTGATTTTTGTCGTGGACGAAGGTTTAAATACATTATCAGAATACAGACATCGCAGAAAATTTTCAGCAACAGACGGTGAAGAAGGCGGAAAACGTAAATGTCACGGAAAAGATGGTGAAGATATTATTCTGAAAGTTCCGGAAGGAACTGTTATTAAGGAAGCTGCCAGTGGCAAGGTAATTGCCGATATGTCTGGAGATCATCGTAAAGTTACGATTTTAAAAGGCGGTAAGGGTGGTATTGGAAATATGCATTTTGCAACCTCTACCATGCAGGCACCAAAATATGCAAAGCCGGGACATCCGGCACAGGAACTGGAAGTTCAGTTGGAACTGAAAGTGATCGCAGATGTAGGATTGGTCGGATTTCCAAACGTAGGAAAATCAACCTTTTTATCCCGTGTGACAAATGCCCGTCCAAAGATCGCCAATTACCATTTTACAACGCTGACACCAAACTTAGGTGTAGTTGATCTGGATGGAGACGGATTTGTTATTGCTGACGTTCCTGGACTTATTGAGGGTGCGGCAGAAGGCGTTGGCCTTGGACATGACTTCCTTCGTCATATTGAAAGAACCAGATGTATGATCCATATCGTTGATGCCGCTTCCACAGAAGGGAGAGATCCGATTGAAGATATCTATGCGATCAATAAAGAACTGGCAACTTACAATGAAGAGATTGCAAGCCGTCCGCAGATCATTGCGGCGAATAAAGTGGATGCCATTTATGACGACGGTGAAAGCGAAAATCCAATCGACCGCATTCGTGCAGAATTTGAGCCGAAGGGTTATAAAGTTATTCCAATCTCTGCAGTCACAGGAGAAGGCATCAAAGAACTTCTTTATGCGACAAAGAAAATGCTGGATGAAAATCCGGTGAAAGAAGTGGTATTTGAACAGGAATATTTCCCGGAACTGGAAATTGGTTTCGATGCAAATCTTCCATTTACTGTAGAAAAATCCACAGAAGAAGAGAATACCTATATCGTGGAAGGACCTCGTATCGAAAAAATGCTTGGTTATACGAACCTAGAGTCCGAAAAAGGATTTGCGTTCTTCCAAAGATTTTTAAAAGACACTGGTATTTTAACCCAGCTTGAAGAAGCTGGTATTCAGGAAGGCGATACAGTTCGTATGTATGGACTTGTATTCGATTATTACAAATAAGAGGTGACTATGACAAGTAAACAGAGAGCATATTTAAAGAGCCTTGCGATGACGATGGATCCGATTTTCCAGGTTGGAAAAAACAGTGTAACAACTGAAAATGTAGAAGCGATCAGACAGGCTTTGGATAAAAGAGAATTGATTAAGATCAGCGTACTTCAAAACTGCGAAGATGATGCAAGAGAGATTGCAGAGTGCATTGCAGAGAGAACACGTTCCCAGGTTGTTCAGGTCATCGGCAAAAAAATTGTTCTTTACAAAGAAGGTAAGGACGATAAAAAGAAGATTGAACTTCCAAAAGCAAAGAAAAATGCATAAAAAGGTCGGTATTTTAGGCGGAACCTTCGATCCGTTTCATAAGGGACATTTATTGTTGGCAAAGGCTGCATATGAGCAGTTTGATCTGGATGAAATCTGGATCATGCCCAATGGAAATCCGCCGCATAAAAAAGAAATAGAACAGACAGAGTTTGACATTCGCTGTGAAATGATCCAAATTTCTATTGCTGGAATCTCCTATATGGTGCTTTGCAAGGAAGAAGGATCTGATGTGTGTTATCATTACACATATCAGACGTTGGAAAAATTAAAGAATAAATACCCGGAAAATGATATTTATTTTATCATTGGTGCAGATTCACTAAACGATTTTCCAACCTGGCGAAAACCGGAAAGGATTGCTAGACTATGCACTCTTTTGGTTGCATCCAGAGACACTTCCGGAATAGCACTTTTACGTAAAAAAATCAGCGAAATGGAAGAATTATTTCAGGCAGATTGCAGAATCCTTGATTTTCCAAGAGTGGATGCTGCAAGCAAAGATATTCGAAGCATGATTTCAAACGGAAAAGATGTTTCGGAATATCTGGATGAAAATGTCTGTAACTATATCAAAAAAATGGGACTTTATACATTAGAATAAAGAGGTTTTCTATGGTTGAATATGATTTAAAAGTCCTGCAGAAACAGGTAAGATCCGCATTAAGCGATGATCGTTATGAACACACCCTGGGCGTGATGTACACAGCGGAAAGTTTGGCGATGCGCTATGGAACAGATATGTCAAAAGCGGCAATCGCAGGACTTCTTCATGATTGTGCCAAATGTATTCCAAACAATCAGAAAATTAAATTGTGCAAAAAATACGACATTGAACTCACAGAAATGGAGGAAAAAAATCCTTCTTTAATTCATGCAAAACTGGGGGCTTATCTGGCAAAGAAAGAATATGGGATCGCAGATGATGAGATCGTAAGTGCAATTCGCTGGCATACAACCGGAAAGCCGGAAATGTCCATGCTGGATATGATCATCTATCTGGCAGACTATATTGAGCCAAACCGTGATAAGGCACCAAATTTAAAAGAAATCAGAAAACTTTGTTTTATAAATCTCGAAGAAGCATTTTTCGAGGTTCTGAAGGAAACCTTATCTTATTTGAGTGATCATCCGGATATGATTGACCCGATGACGCAAATGAGTTATGATTTTTACAAGTGGAAATTAAAAAAATAAGGAGGACATCCTATGGCAGCAACATCAAAAGAAATGGCAAAAATTGCCTATGCAGCATTAGAGGAAAAGAAGGCAAATGATATCAAGATCATTGATATTTCAGGTGTTTCCGTCCTTGCAGACTATTTTATCATTGCCAGCGGTTCTAACAGAAATCAGGTACAGGCAATGGTAGACAGCGTACAGGAAGATCTTTTCAAGAAGGCCGGAATGGAAGCAAAACAGGTGGAAGGGTATCAGTCAGGAAACTGGATCCTTTTAGACTATGCAGATATCATTGTACATATATTTGACGAAGAAAATCGATTATTCTATGATCTGGAACGTATCTGGAGAGATGGAAAAGATATCTCAGTAGACGAATTATAAAAAAGAAGGACGGTAACTGTGCCGTCCTTCTTTTCGGGAGAAAATAATGCCTAAGATATTGAAGGTCGTACAGCAGACCAGACAAAAGTTTTTAAATATGTTTGAATTTACAATCGAAGACCGTATTGGAAACGTTCATCCCTATTATGTATCC
>CAZLQJ010000113.1:0-3177 GCA_964561705.1 uncultured Lachnoclostridium sp.
GGGCATTGAAAGAAATGCAGTGGGCAGTTGGAACGGAACTGATCAGCGGTATTGTAGAAGTCAAAGGCGAGCAGATTGTGGCTCGTGACCTTGCACCACAGGGCAACGCTACAAGAGCGCAGATGGCAACGATTTTACAGAGATACTGTGAAGGGAAATAAAACCGACACGTAAAAAGACATAAGAATACCCCCGAAGGCGTTTGCTTTCGGGGGTGTTTTTTAAGTATCCATTTCTGCTGCACATTTTTCCAGCATTTTTCGGATCGGCAGGTCATATGGACATTTGGCCTCGCATTGGCCACATTTGATACAATCTTTTGCAGTTGCGCTCATGGCATGATAACGTGATCGCGCCCAGTCGGCCAGACCATATTTTCGCAGGTAGTTTACAAAAAGAAAATTCTGCGGAATATTGATACCTTGTGGACACGGTGCACAGTAACCGCATCTTCTGCAAAATTCGCTGCCTAACTCACTGGCAATTTTTTTACATTCTTCAAGGTCGGCCTCGGTCAGTGGAGCAAAAATCTCTTCGCAGCTGTTGGACAGTACTTCTTTGGAACTTCCCATTCCCGGAATGGCGATGGTACAGTCTTTATTATTCAGGATATAGCGAAGCGCCAGTTTGGTATTTTCCAGATTGCCGCCTGCCATTGGTTTCATGGCGATAAAACCAATATTTTTCTCGGTGCATTCCTTCATCAGTTCTTCACCCTGATTTTCCACGATATTATAAGGGAACATGATCGTTTCAATGCAGTCTTCATATTCGTGAATGAGTTTTGCGAAGGAATCTTTGCTGTGGGCAGTTGCACCGATGTGACGGATTTTGCCGGCGGCTTTTGCTTCGGTTAAGGCTCTATAAGCACCCTGATCGCTGAAACACAGTGAAAATTCCTCCTCCGTTTTAATGTTGTGAATTTGGTAAAGATCAATGTAGTCTGTTCGAAGATTTTTCAGACTTGTTTCGATATCTGCTTTCATTGCATCGTAGGTTCTTGCCATGGATTTGGTGGCAATGATCCATTGATCCCGATGCCCTTCGATGGCCTCGCCGAAAAATTCTTCGGATACTGTGTAGCCTCTGGCGGTATCCAGATAATTAATTCCCTGTGCCATACAGGTTTGTACGATTTCAACAGCCTCTGCCTTGTCGGTTCGCTGGACCGGAATTCCGCCAAGTCCGATGACAGATACTTTTAATCCGGTCTTTCCAAGAGTGGTGTATTTCATATGATATCTTCCTTCCATATTTTGTGGTATTTTCTTTTAGTTTACTGATTATTTCTGTTTCCTGCAATGATAATTTTTCGTTTCACTGTTTTAATCGGGGAAAATATGTTAATATAGGACGAATAGGAATGATTTCCAGATTAATCGGGAAATCTATACGTAAGAGGAGAAAATTTTCATGAATATATTTGACGTCATAGGTCCTGTAATGGTTGGCCCGTCCAGCTCTCACACAGCGGGGGCGGTAAGAATAGGGTTTGTATCGGGAAAACTTTTGGGAGAGCCGGTGGGGAAGGCAGAGCTTTTGTTGTATGGAAGTTTTTTGGCTACCGGAAAAGGCCATGGAACGGACCGGGCGCTTGTAGCTGGTCTTTTGGGGATGCAGGCGGACGATGAAAGAGTTCCGTTTGCTTTTGAGGAAGCAGAGAAAAGAAATCTTCGGTTTGAATTTGGTGAAGCGAAGTTAAAGGAAGCACATCCAAACAGTGTAATCCTAAAACTTACGGGAGTAAGCGGAAAGAAACTGGAAGTACTTGCGGCGTCTTTGGGCGGCGGTCGTATGAAAATTTGCAAACTCGACGGCATGGAGGCGAATTTCTGTGCAGAATATCCGACATTGATCGTGCAAAACATGGATCAGCCGGGATGTGTGGCATCGGTAACGACCATGCTGAGTGATTTAGGCATCAATATTGCAACACTGCAGCTTTATCGTGACAGCCGTGGTGGATGTGCGGTGATGGTGGTGGAATGTGACAGAGAAATTCCGGCAGAATCGATTGGATATTTGGAAAAATGTGCGGGTATTGAAAAGATTACTTATTATAGTATGAAATAGGAGAAAAAATGGTCTATAAATCATTGAAGGAAATTTGTGAAATTGCAAAAAAACAGGGGATACCATTCTGGAAGGTCGTACAAAAGGATGATTGCACCGAACGCCAGGCAGAAGAAGTGGAATCTTTTGAACAAATGAGAGGCATGTATCATGCGATGCGTCACGCGGATGAGTCTTATACGGGAACCAGAAAATCCAATAGCGGCATGGTAGGCGGGGATGGAAAAAAATTAGAACAATATGTTGCCTCCGGCAATGCAATGAGTGGATCCTTTATAGGAAAGGTGATGGAACGCGCAGTTAAAATGGGGGAATCCAATGCCTGTATGAGAAGAATTGTGGCAGCGCCGACAGCCGGCTCCTGCGGAGTCCTGCCAGCGGTATTGTTAACCTATGCAGATCAGAAAAGTAATGATGAGGACAGAATTGTGGAGGCTTTGTATACGGCTGCGGGGATTGGTCAGATCATTGCTCACAGAGCATCGATTTCGGGGGCGTTTGGCGGATGTCAGGCAGAAATTGGATCTGCAAGTGCCATGGCAGCGGGAGCTTTGGTGCATCTGCAGGGTGGTGGCTGCGAGGAAATCTGCGGTGCGGTGGCTATTGCATTGAAAAGTCTTTTGGGATTGACCTGTGACCCGATTGGTGGATTGGTGGAAGTGCCGTGTGTAAAACGAAATGTAATCGGTGCAGTTAATGCGGTAACGGCGGCGGATATGATCATGGCAGGCGTGACCAGTGTGATTCCAGTGGATGAAGTCATCGACGTGATGGGCGAAATTGGAAACGATATGCCCAAAAAATATAAGGAAACAGCAGAAGGAGGACTGGCGGTTACCCCGACTGCATTAAAGCTTATAAAAAATAAAAAAAGTAGTTGACAAAAAGAAATGCGTGTGATAATCTAATCAAGCTGTCGCGAACGACAACAACGAAATTGAAAGATTTGTTTTCAGAGCCTTCTTTGAAAGAGCGAAAATAAATAAAAAAAGTGGTTGACAAATAGCGAAGCACATGATATTATAAACGAGTTGCTGATGAGCAACATAAATGAACATTGATAACTAAACAGTAAAACATGCAAGCAACGTTCAAATGCAAAGC
>CAZLQJ010000114.1:0-3134 GCA_964561705.1 uncultured Lachnoclostridium sp.
AGAGAGAACATTACGAAAAACCAAGCGTAAGACGTAAGAAAAAATCTGAAGCAGCTAGAAAACGTAAATACAATTAATTTGTGCTAAAAAGGGACTGATTTTTCAGTCCCTTTTCTAAGTTGAAGAAACTGTGAACTGTAAAATCGGGAGTGAATGGTTTCTAAAATTACCTGGAAGAAACAGATGAGGGTTATCGGATGAATTTATTGAATGAGATGATTTCCAACCGGGTTTTGCTGGCCGGGGTGGTTGGCTGGGCTTCGGCACAGGTGATCAAAGCATTGCTATATGCAGTTTTAAATAAAAATTTTTCTCTGGAACGTTTATTTGGTGATGGAGGAATGCCGAGCGGTCATTCGGCAACGGTGACGGCCATGGCAGTGATGTCCTATTTTTGCTATGGAGCAGCTTCTTTTGAATTTGCTATCAGTACCATGCTTGCGATCATTGTGATGCATGATGCCATGGGTGTGCGTTTGGAGACTGGGAAACAGGCGCAGGTGTTAAATGAACTGACGCTTCTGATTGAAGAAATCGTTGATGATTTTAACAATGAAGAAACGCTGGAAAAGAAGTTTCAGAAGGTATTTTCGGAAGAAAAATTAAAAGAATATGTAGGTCATACCCCGATACAGGTGATCGCAGGATGCACTTTGGGTATATTTGTGGGATGGATCATGCACTTATAAAATATGAGTTCTTTTTTTAAAAACTCCTACTAAACTGTAATAAGGTTTTGTTAGGAGTTTTCTTATGAGAAAAAATATAATCAGAATTTTATGCGTTTTGATGGTACTTTTGAGTGTTCCGCAGGCTGTGCAGGCATCTTCGGAGGATTTGTCAGAAAAGAATGCAGAAACACAGCCTTCCATAGGAATCGAAGCACCTCATGCGGTTTTGATGGAAGCTTCGACGGGGGAAATTTTGTATGAAAAGGATGCACATACGGCATCCGCACCGGCCAGTGTGACAAAGATTATGACTATGCTGTTGATTTTTGATGCTCTGGAGATTGGAAAAATAAAACTGGAGGATCCGGTAGTCGTATCTGAACGAGCTGCGTCTATGGGGGGATCACAGGTTTATCTGGAAGAAAATGAAAAACAGACGGTAGAAACAATGCTGAAATGCATTTCCATAGCTAGTGGAAATGATGCCTGCGTAGCCATGGCAGAGCATTTGTACGGCAGTGAAGAAGCTTTTGTAACAAAGATGAATGAGCGTGCCAAAGGACTTGGTATGGAGCAGTCACATTTTGTGAACTGTCACGGTTTGGACGCGGATGGTCATGAATTTAGTGCATATGATGTTGCCCTGATGTCCAGAGAACTTCTGACAAAATATCCGCAGATCCATGATTATTGTACGGTCTGGATGGATACGATCACGCACACCACAGCCAGAGGGAGTTCAGAATTTGGACTCAGCAATACCAATAAATTGATCCGGCAGTATGAATATTGTACCGGATTAAAGACCGGCTCTACGGGAAAAGCGGGATTTTGTGTATCAGCAACAGCACAAAAAGATGAGATGGAACTGATCGCTGTTGTTATGAACGGAGAAACCAGCAAATCAAGGTTTCAGGATGCGGTAACAATGCTGAATTATGGTTATGCAAATTTTCGGATTTACCGTGATACAGACGAGCAAAGAGAGCCGTTAGAAGAGATTTCCGTAACCGGAGGTGTAAAAATGAAAGTTCAGCTGGTTTATGAAAAAGAATTTTCCTATCTTTTGATGAATGGTGAAAATATCACGGATGTGGAAAGGCGGCTGGAACTTCCAGAGGAGGTAAAAGCACCGGTGGAGACAGGGCAGCCTTTGGGAATGCTTACTTATTATCATGGAAATGAGAAATTAGGTGAAATACAGATCCTTGCACAGGAAGAAATCAAGGCGGCAGGATATATGGATTATGTCAAAAGAGTCTGGCTTGCATGGATGATGTAAAATATGGTAAGATAAAAGATGGAGGTGCTTATGTTTCGGATAGAACATTATGAGTTGGGATCAAAGAAGATCAAAAATCCTATAACGATTGTGATGCTGGCTGATCTGCATAACCATATTTATGGCGAAAATAACCAGGATTTGCTCAGCGCAGTGAAAATGCAGGATCCCGACCTGATCTGTCTGGCAGGAGATCTGCTGATCGGGCATTCGAAAATCTCTTATGCACCTGCCCAGGAACTTGTAAAGGCCTTGGCAAAGGATTATCAGATATTTTACGGGTTAGGAAATCATGAGGCCCGTATGAAATATGATCTGGCAATCTATGGAACCCGGTATGAGGATTATATCAGGCCTCTGAAAGAGCTTGGCGTACAGGTTTTGGTGGATGAGAACAGGAATGTTTGTGTGGGAAATACAGAACTTTGTATTTATGGATATGATCTGCCGTTGTGTTATTTTGAAAAATTCAACCGCTATGTGTTTGAAACAGAACAGGTAGAAAGAGCCCTCGGAAGCAGTGAGGCTTCAAAAGAGGCATATAAGATCCTTTTGGCACATAATCCGATCTATTTTCCACAATATGCGGCTTGGGGGGCGGATCTGACGCTTTCCGGTCATCTTCACGGCGGGATTATCCGTCTGCCGCTGATCGGAGGCATCATTACACCTCAGGCAAGACTTTTTCCGAAGTATTGTGCTGGAAAATATCAGATTGATGAAAAAAATCTCATCGTTTCAAGAGGACTTGGAACGCATACGATCCCGATCCGTTGGAATAATCCGCCGGAATTGTCAGTGATACATCTGGCACCAAAATAATCAATAGAGAAATGGAAATAGAATGGCATTACCAGTAAAGATAGAAAATTTTGAAGGTCCTTTAGACCTTTTGCTGCATTTGATTGATGTAAATAAATTTAATATTTTCGATATTCCGATCGTCGAGATTACGGAACAGTATTTGGAATATGTGCGGAATATGGAAACAAAAGATTTGAATGTTATGAGTGAGTTCCTCGTCATGGCTGCTACGCTTCTGGAAATCAAGGCAAAAATGCTTCTTCCGGTGGAGGTTAATGAAGAAGGGGAAGAAATTGACCCGAGGGAAGAACTTGTACAGAAACTCTTGGAATATAAGATGTATAAATATATGTCTTATGAATTAAAAGATCGTATGC
>CAZLQJ010000115.1:0-3109 GCA_964561705.1 uncultured Lachnoclostridium sp.
TTCTGTTGATGAAGCAAAATACTGTCGCAAGCACGCACGCTTCCGAATTTGCTTATCCACATTCTTAGCCACAGTTTTCTCTCTTACTGAACTATCCGAAATTGCAAACGGATGTACCATCGGCATAGCAATGGCAACCACACTGCTTTGCTTGGGATATATTATGAACTGGAGGAATACACAATGGAGAAAAACATCATTAAAAACATCGTCAAAAAGGTAACTACATCAGCAGTATCAAGCTCCTCTACCGAATGGCCGCCTACGTGTCTGCTATTTGCTTACCAGCCTATGCGTCCAATTTCGCAGGATCATCAGAAACAGACCCGTGATGGGCACAGACAGGATTCCATCGAGAATTCCAAGTGCTGATCGAGGCCGTAGATCTATTGCCTTACAGAGCATTAAAAACAGCGGCTTCTCTTATGAATAACAAGTCGCCGTTATAGGAACTTTGGGATAATGTTTTTCGGTGGTTTGAAATATCAAGCCGCCGACTGCGACGACTGAATAACTGTACCACGGTGGTATCTATGGAGGTATCACCGTGGTCTTTTTATATTCAAATCACCCGCCATCCCAATTTCACAAAAATTCCTTTCAGGTTAATCACGCCCATACGACGATTTGCGCCTGTCCGTATTTTACTGCGGACAGGCGCATTTTGTATTTCTGTTTATATTGGTGTCGCTCACCGCCCACTCAATTCGCTTTGGAAATTCACCCAAAACGAATTGAAAGGAGCCGCTATATGAGCGACGCAAAAAATATTTTTGAAAATTTTTCTGGAAATCGGCCAAAACCCACTTTCCCAACACCAGTAAGGGATGAAAGGGGAAAGATGGATCTGCCTCCCGGCACGAAGGGAGGTGAGAAAATGAAACCTGATCTCCATGAAATCCATAAGCAGCATACCTTTGATAGTTTCTGCAAAAAGGTGTTGAAGCATGAGGCCTATAACGGTCACAGGGAAATCAATTACAGGGCGCAAATGGAAATCCCCATGAGCGACCTGCCGGAAGATGCGATGGAGCAGCTTGCGGTATATGACGAATATCCCTGGGAGTACACCTCGTTCCAGATCGGTGACGAGACCGTACTTATCAAAAATGACCTTCTGGCCGAAGCGTTGGCTGCTATCCCTGAAAAGGAGCGGAACATCATCCTGATGTACTGGTTCCTGGATATGGCTGACCGTGACATTGCAGACAAAATCGGTATTGCAAGGCGAACGGTCAACACCCACCGGCAGAATGCCTATCGGCTGCTGAAAAAGCTGATGGGAGGTGAAGCGGATGAATGATGTTGCACGGCAAGATCGTTTGATCCCGTACCCGGTGATCGTCGCCGCTGTCCGTGGTGAAACGGATGCGGTCAATGCGGTGATCCGTCATTATTCCGGCTATATCGCTACGCTCTGCAAGAGAACAGGCCGTGATGCAAACGGCAACTACTGTACTTATGTGGATGAAGAACTGCGTAGACGCCTGGAATCAAAACTGATCATCTCTATCCTGGGCTTTGACCTGAATTAAAGCACAGGAGGCAAGTCGCAAGTTCCCCTTTCCTTGCGGCTTGCTGTGTTCCTTGACAAAGAACGCCGGGCGGATAATTCCCGGCCGTATAAGGCAGACGGATACAATCTGTCGGTAGTAGCCATGTGGCCGGTGCGCCAGGACTTCCCGCATTGGGAACGAGCGAAGAACACCGGGCCGTGAAACAGGTGTGGCAGCCTGTGGGCCGTGACCTGCCGCCAGGACAATGAGACTCCCTTACAGCTACAGCCCGAGCGTGCAACCATATTCAGGTGGCGAGGCGTCGCAGGCGATAGGTAGGGTCGTGCGAGAACCGCACGAGGGTGAAACTCCCGTGGAGCTGCGACCGAAGGAAGTGCCTTTGGCGGCCAGCAGCCGTCCGTATTGCCTCTTTCGTTTTTTGTTAACTACTGAAAGGGGTTACTATGCAAGAAAATAAATTGCCGAAAGGCAACGAACATATTGAAAGTGAAAATCCTCTGGAAGAAACAACGACCTACCATATCGATGGCAGGTCGTTTGTGGTCAAACCGGTGTTCAAGGAAGATAGCACCAATACCTTTGGGGCTATCCTATTGCGCCTCATGCAGGCAGATTTTGAAAGAAAATCGTAAATCCTTTATGAACCCGGCTGACAACTGGCTGTCGGGCGCAGTATAATAAATGTGTGAAGTAATACACGCAAGAAAATTTGTTGTCCGACTGAGCCAAGGAAGGAGGACTTATGAAACAGTCGAACAGCAAAAAATCCCGTGATGTGACAGCTTTCCTATATGAGCGGCTTTCCCGTGACGATAATCTGGAAGGTGAAAGTTACAGCATCGGCAATCAGAAAAAATTGCTCACAAAGGTAGCTAAGGAAAAAGGCTACACCAATCTGGTGCATTTTCTGGATGACGGCATTTCCGGCGTGACCATGGATCGCCCAGGCTTCGTGGATATGATCCGACAGCTTGAACAAGGCAAGGCGGCAGCAGTCTTTGTGAAGGATTATTGTGAGATAATAGGACTAAATCAGAAAGACCTTGAAAATCAAGGCATTCTGGCTTAGTCCTTTCTTTTTTTGACCGAAAACAACGGACTTTTCACAATAATTCAGCCAGCCGGAGGGTGCTGAGGCATACTTCCGGCAGAAGGAGGATCAATGAGTGCTGTCAAAGTATTCTTCAAGGAGGTTTGCCTTCCAATCGGACTTGCGTTCTGCCTTGCGGCATTTCTCAAGCCGATCTATATGCCGGACGGCGTGTGTGACTATTTCCTCATGTGGATCTGCGTCGGACTTCCATTCGGTCTTCGCTGGATGAGACTTTGGCTCGTGCCAAGCGGCTACGGGATCTCAGGCTCAGTCGGCGTGTTCGCTCTAAACCTGATCGTAGGCGGTCTTATCGGAGGACTTGCCTTCTTCATCGGGCTGCTGCTCGGTGTCGTACATACCATCCGAGAAATCTTTTGAATATCAAGCACCTCGTTCAGCAGAATGCCGCTATCAACAACATCGAAGTGACTGACGGCAATATCAATTGTCCCGTTTAAGGACAACTTCCCGAAAGATACGATGCTGTATCGCATCATGA
>CAZLQJ010000116.1:0-2951 GCA_964561705.1 uncultured Lachnoclostridium sp.
GAATCCATGAACTTTAGATCTGGATCTTTTCTTTGGCTGAAATGTCATTTTCATACTGGGACACCTCCTTTTCCCTACCGTATATCTAAAATATAAGGTGATTAATAGCATACTTAAAATATCGTATCAATTATATTCGCAAAAATCAAATAAGTCAAGCAAATTTTGCCTAAAAATAAGGGGATCCGCCTTATTTTTCTCCCAATCCACAGGATTTTGTAGGGTTACACACAGGAAAATCACAAGATTATGTATTCACATTTAAAAAAATTTAAGTTATCCACAAAATGTGGATAGAATGTGAATAACTTTATGTAAACAATGTGAATTTATTTTTTTAGATTCTGTACAAGCCTTGATTCTTAGGGATTATTTCCTGTGCATTAATTTTTCCACATTTTCCACAGGTTTCTGATTCTTATGTGAATAATTTTTCATTTTATGTTGAAAAGCCGGGGGATTTTATAAAATACATTTTTATTTATCCACATATTTTTTATTTTTCATTTGATATTATTTTGTGGATAGTTTATTATATAAGATGATATATTAGCGAACAGTATGGATTAAGGTGGTAAAAATGAATCTTATTTATGAAAAATGGGAAGAAATCCTGGAACATATGAGAGAAGATCTGGATATGACATCCGTTTCTTTTAATACCTGGATCAAACCATTAAAAATACACAGTATTGAAGGAAATACATTAAGAATCCTGGTACATATGGATGGTGCTGAA
Source organism: uncultured Lachnoclostridium sp. (assembly GCA_964561705.1). GTDB lineage: Bacteria > Bacillota > Clostridia > Lachnospirales > Lachnospiraceae > HGM12587. Next base: position 740 of record CAZLQJ010000116.1, read on the forward strand.
GAATATTTAGAAATCAAATATAAAATTTATTTGATGGCAGCCATCGTTGATGTGATCCAGCAGCAATATGATATTGAATTTGTTACAAAACAGCAGATTAATCATGAAGACTTCTCCAAAAAAGAAGCTTCTAATTTAATCATGAATGAAACCATTGAACGTGCAAATTTAAATCCAAAGTATACATTTGATACTTTTGTTGTAGGTGGAAATAACAAATTTGCACATGCAGCTTCCCTGGCAGTTGCAGACAAGCCGGGACAGATTTACAATCCTTTATTTTTATATGGAGGCGTGGGTCTTGGAAAGACCCATTTAATGCATTCGATCGCCCACAGCATTTTGGAAAAAGATAAAAATAAAAAGGTCCTTTACGTTACCTCGGAAGTTTTTACCAATGAATTGATCGATGCAATCCGTGGTATCAACAATACGACGATCAACGATTTCCGCGAGAAATACAGAAATATTGATGTTTTGCTGATTGATGACGTTCAGTTTATCATTGGTAAGGAAAGTACACAGGAAGAATTCTTCCATACTTTTAATACCCTTCACGGGGCAAACAAGCAGATCATTATTTCTTCTGATCGCCCTCCAAAGGATATTGAAACCTTGGAATCCCGACTTCGTTCCCGTTTTGAATGGGGGCTCATTGCAGATATTTCTGCACCTGATTATGAAACAAGAATGGCAATCCTCCGTAAAAAAGAAGAAACGGACGGTTACAAGATTGATGACGAGGTCATCCAGTTCATTGCATCCAATGTAAAATCAAATATCCGTGAACTGGAAGGCGCTTTAAATAAACTGGTGGCCTATTCAAACCTGGAAAAAAGAGAGATCAACGTTTCTCTTGCAGAAGAAGTTCTTCGTGATATTCTTCTTCCGAATGAAAAAAGAGAGGTTACACCGGAACTGATCATTGAAACAGTGGCAGAACATTATGGAATCTCCATGGCCGATATTGCAGGCACCAAACGAAACAGCGAAATCGTAGTTCCGCGTCAGGTGGCTATGTATCTCTGCCGTAAAATGACGGATGCTTCTTTAAAAAATATTGGAAATCTCTTAGGTAAAAGAGACCATACAACCATCATTAATGGAGAAAAGAAGATTGAAGCAGAGTTAAAACTGAACAATTCCTCCATTAAAAATAATATTGATATCATCACCAAGAAGATTAACCCTGTGTAAGAGAATCTTCCTATATATATTGTTTATTCACAAGTTATAAACATTTCCGTGTGAGTTGCATGTTGAAAAAATGTGGACAATTTCCCTTATTTTTGAAGTTGTGGATAATTTTAAATTTATTCACAGTATTTTTTAAGGTTATTCACATAGTTACTATTTTCAATTTTTGTTGATTTTTCAAGGTTTTTACCACTTTTCAACAAATTCACACCCCCTATTACTACTACTACGGATTACTTATTAATTATTTTATTTACCATTTTCTGAAAGGAGTTAGTCACATTATGAAAATTATTTGTTCGAAGGCAAACCTTTTGAAAGGTGTTAATATTGTAGCAAAGGCAGTTCCTTCTAAAACAACAATGGCTATTTTAGAATGTATTCTGATCGATGCTACGACAGATTCTATAAAATTAACTGCAAATGATATGGAACTTGGAATCGAAACCATGATTGAGGGAGATGTTTTTGAAAAAGGTATGATTGCATTAGATGCAAAGATCTTTTCTGAAATCGTTCGTAAACTTCCTGACAATGATGTAGTGATCGAAACAGATTCCGCTTTACAGACAACCATTACCTGTGAAAAAGCAAAATTCCATATTTGCGGAAAGTCAGGAGAAGATTTCTCTTATCTTCCTTATGTTGAAAGAGAAGATTTTATTGAATTATCTCAATTTACTTTAAAAGAAGTGATCAGACAGACCATTTTTTCGATTGCAGATAATGAAAACAATAAATTAATGACTGGGGAACTGTTTGAGATCAAAGAAAATCTTTTAAAAGTTGTTTCTCTGGATGGTCATCGTATTTCTATCAGAAAAGTGGAACTGAAAGAAAATTATGAAGAAAAGAAAGTGATCGTTCCTGGAAAAACTTTGATCGAAGTCAGCAAAATTCTGGCTGGAGATACAGAATCCGTCGTTCATATTTTCTTTACGGAAAATCATATTGTTTTTGAGTTTGACCAGACAACAGTTGTTTCAAGATTGATTGAAGGAGAGTATTTTAGAAT
>CAZLQJ010000117.1:0-2872 GCA_964561705.1 uncultured Lachnoclostridium sp.
AAAGTGAGGAACAGATCTTAGAAATTCAGAAAAATCTTGAACACGCAAAATATGAGGTAACAGAGGTGAAAAAAGGGGAGAGGACCAAAAAGGCTCCGCTGCCATTTACCACCAGTACCTTACAGCAGGAAGCTTCCAAGGCTTTGAACTTCTCTACACAGAAGACGATGCGTCTTGCCCAACAGCTCTATGAAGGGGTGGAGATCAAAGGTCAGGGGACAGTTGGTCTGATCACATACCTTCGTACAGATTCAACCCGTGTATCTGAAGAAGCGGAAAATATGGCAAAGGAATTTATCATTGCCAATTATGGAGAAGCATATCTTTTTGAGGGAAGCAGTGTCAAAAAGGATGGAAAGAAGATCCAGGATGCCCATGAAGCCATCCGTCCGACAGATTTAAAGAGAATGCCGGCAGTGGTTAAGGAATCCCTAAGCAGAGACCAGTTTCGTCTTTATCAGTTAATATGGAAGAGATTTGCAGCCAGCAGAATGCGTGCTGCGAAATATGAAACGACTTCAGTGAAGATCATGGCAAATGATTATCGTTTTCAAGTAGCAGATTCCAAATTGATCTTTGACGGTTTCTTATCTGTTTATAATGATACGGATGGAGAAGAGCTGGAAAAGGCAAATGTAAAATCCCTGGAAAAGGGCAGTGTGCTGGAATTTATGGAATTTGACGGAAAACAGCATTTTACCCAGCCACCGGCACATTTTACCGAAGCTGCACTCGTAAAGACGCTGGAAGAACTGGGCATTGGACGTCCAAGTACCTATGCGCCGACCATTACGACGATCATTGCAAGAAGATACGTAGCAAAGGAAGGAAAGAATCTTTATATTACAGAGCTTGGAGAAATCGTCAATGATATGATGAAACGTGCATTTCCAACCATCATTGATACGGATTTTACGGCCAATGTAGAAGGACTTCTGGATTATATTGCTGAAGGCAATGTGAACTGGAAAACAGTGGTTCGCAATTTCTATCCGGATCTTGAAGAAGCAGTTGCAAATGCAGAAAAAGAACTGGAACATGTAAAGATTGCAGATGAAGTAACAGATGTGATCTGTGAGGAATGTGGTCGGAATATGGTCATTAAATACGGACCTCACGGAAAATTCCTGGCATGCCCGGGATTTCCGGAATGCAGAAATACGAAAACATATTTGGAAAAGATTGGTGTTGCATGTCCGAAATGTGGAAAAGACATTGTGGTACGTAAGTCGAAAAAGGGAAGAAGATACTATGGTTGCGAGGACAACCCGGAATGTGATTATATGACATGGCAGCGCCCAAAAGCGCCGGAATCTTTGGAGGAAATGAAATAAATGAGTATTCAACTGTTAGATAAAACAAGAAAACTGAACAGGCTTCTAAAAAATGCAGAAAGTTCTGAAATCAGTTTTAGCGAGATCAGCAAGGTGTTAAAGGAAATGCTTGGTTCCAATGTATTGGTTCTGAGTAAAAAAGGAAAGATTTTAGGTGTCAGCCATGATCCGTCAATCTACCGGATTGAAGAACTTTTGGGAGAGCAAAAAGGTACGCGAATCGATGCAAGTTTGAATGAACGGCTTTTGGCAGTGCTCTCTACCAGAGAAAATGTCTATCTTCAGACCTTAGGCTTTTCGGAAGAAACCAAGGACTGCCATGGGATGATCGTACCGATTGATATTGCAGGAGAACGTTTGGGTACTTTGTTTATGTATCGTCAGGGAGCCATCTATGAGATTGAAGACATTATTCTGTGTGAGTATGGTGCAACTGTGATCGGCATGGAAATGATGCGCGCAGAAAATGATGAAACCGCACAGGAAATCCGCAAAGAAAAAGGGGTTAAGGCAGCCTTAAATACGCTTTCAGGATCAGAACTGGAAGCAATGTTCTGTGTTTTTGAGGAACTCAATAATCAGGATGGTCTTTTGGTGGCCAGCAAGATCGCGGAACGCAAAGGAATTACCCGTTCCATTATCGTGACCGGTTTGAAGAAGCTGGAAAGTGCCGGGGTGATTGAGGCAAAGAGCGCTGGAATGAAGGGCACGAAGGTACGCATTTGCAATGAAATGCTCATTGAAGAGCTGGAGAAAATGAAATTTTAAGAATTGGTTTGTAATTCTAAAAAAAGCGTAAATTCGGATTTTTGCATTGACATTCCTATATAAAAAGATTAATATAGGATTATCGGTTAGCACTCAAAGAAAACGAGTGCTAATAACATGAGAAAGCAGACCAATAAGGAGGCAGTATATTATGAAATTAATTCCATTAGGTGACAAAGTAGTTTTAAAACAGGTGGAAGCTGAAGAAACCACAGCATCCGGAATTATCTTATCAGCAAAGACACAGGAAAAACCTCTGGAAGGTATCGTTGTAGCGGTAGGACCAGGCGGAATGGTAGACGGTAAAGAAGTTGTGATGCAGGTAAAAGAAGGCGATAAGGTTATTTATCAGAAATACTCTACAACAGAAGTAAAAGTAGATGGTGAAGAATATCTGATGGTAAAACAGAATGATATCTTAGCAATCGTTGTTGACTAGTTAAATTTTAATCAGACATTTGGAGGTAAAAGATCATGGCAAAGGAAATCAAATACGGTGAAGACGCCAGAAAAGCTCTGGAAGCCGGCGTTAATAAATTAGCAAATACAGTTCGTGTAACTATCGGACCAAAAGGAAGAAACGTTGTTTTAGATAAACAGTTCGGTGCTCCGCTGATTACAAATGATGGTGTAACCATTGCGAAAGAAATCGAACTTGAAGATGCATTTGAAAATATGGGTGCACAGCTTGTAAAAGAAGTAGCTACGAAGACAAATGACGTTGCCGGTGATGGTACGACAACAGCTACAGTTCTTGCACAGGCAATGAT
>CAZLQJ010000118.1:0-2843 GCA_964561705.1 uncultured Lachnoclostridium sp.
GTAAACGCACCATCGCGAGTACCTTGACAATCAAAAGCCACTTGTGTGGCTCGTGATTATGATTGCTTTTTGATTTTCTCCGGAAGATTTGGTGACCATGGCAACAAATCTTCTAAGAAATCTCTATTTTTATCTTCCATATGTTCCGGAATTACTTTTAAAAGATATTCGAAATAATCATATGGTTTTAAGTTGTTTGCTTTTGCTGTTTCAGCAATGCTGTAAATGATTGCTGATGATTTGGCTCCACTGATGGTATCAATGATTTGCCAGTTTTTCTTGCCAATACAGAATCCTCTGATAGCTCGTTCGCTTGCGTTGTTATCCATGGGAACATCTCCATCGGTTAAGAACACACGAAGGTACTTTTCCTGATTTAAGATATAGGTGTATGCCTCACCAAGCTTAGTCTTTTTTGAAACAACATGCTCATTTCTTTTCAGGTATACAAACAAAGCATCCACAAGTGGTTTGATAATTACTTGTCGCTGCGTCAGTCGTTCATCAGAAGAAAGGTCCTTTAGCTTGCCTTCTTCACGATAGATCGCCTGGATTTGCTTCATCACCATGTAAGCATCCGATTTCTTTTGATTCTCCTTAACCAGCCTTAAGGCTTCATCAAAACGGCGTCTTGCATGTACCCAGCATCCGGCTATGGTCAGATCTTCCAGTTGTTTTTCAACCGTATGGTATACCTGATATCCGTCTGTGACGCAGATTCCCGAAAAATCCTTTAGAAAGGTTCTTGGATGAGAAGCGTTTCTGGTTTTCTGGTAATCATACAAAACGATCTGCTTATCGGCATAAAGATGACTGGAACGGTATACCCACATATAACTCTTGGATCCGGCTTCTCGCCCGTCCTTATTCACAAGACAAGGCGTTTCATCTGCCTGTATGACATGATATCCATAGAGTTTTGCATGCAGATAATCATACATGACCCCAAGATAATCCTCGGCCAAACGAATCATCCAGTACGCCATGGTTTTACGGGTAATAAAAATGTTATTACGCTGAAATTCCTGTTCCAGACGATACAAAGGAACCGCATTCACGTACTTCCCGTTCATGATAGCGGCAGCAATCGATGCAGACACCGGACTGCCATGCAATAATCCTCTGGGATGTTTTGCTTTTACCATATGTCCGTCTGATTTGCTTGCGTACACACCAATGTGGTGTTCTTCCACACCGATTTTAGCAGGAATGTATATATACCTTCTGGCGATGGAATCAGGTAACTGTTTCCAGCCATTTAGTCCAAACTCATCAATTAATTCTTCTTCGCTCATGTAGTGAGGTATTGTTGTAATAGGAAGTCCTGACATATCATGTTCTTTTTTGCCGACCTGCTTTTTCTTTTTAACAGAAGGTTCCTCTTGCGTGGAAGAATCTTCTAAATCAGAAACAGCTTCCGCTTCATTGAAGAATACGATTTTTCCATCCACTTCCATGAAACAGATTTGATCTGCATTGGACATTTTTTCAGAGGAACGACCAAAACGATGGTCATTTGCAAGAGCGATCTGTTCTAAGATACGCTGCATCTTGTCATTCAGATCATGTACTTCCTTTGTGAGGGCTGCATTCTGTTCCTGCATGTTCAGAAGCATAGAGATAAGTAACGACTTATCTACCGTATTCAGTTGTTCTTCTGTATATTTGACTGCCATAATAAAGTACTCCTTTTTCCAAGGATTATTATAGCAAAGGTAGCAGAAATACGCCACTTGAGTAAGAAAACCGTTCGTCATTATGACGGTGGATAACTGCATGAAAAACCCGATATTGCATTAAAAAAGTCGGATTCTTCATGGTGTTATCCACACCATGATAAAAGCATTTAGGGGTTATGTTTGATTGCTGTTTATCTATACGTATATTCTGTGGATAACAGCAAAAATACAGTTAAAATCCCCTGCCGAGTATCTTTTGAAACTTTTTTATTTTCTATGTTTTGCACAATTACATCAGTTTTTGAGGCATTTCAATTTCCTTAATGGGATGTTTGGCTACTACTTCAAATCCTTTCATAAGTGCGTGATATTGTTCTTCTGTGATTTCCATTGCTTCATCAGAAGATCGTGGCCAGTTAAAGGCTCCAACGTCCAAACGTTTATAAAGGAGCAAGAATCCGTCACCTTCCCATAACAAACCTTTGATTCGATCTGAGCGTCGTCCACAGAAAAGGAACAATGTATCCTTATCATATGGATCCAAATCGTATCGAAAATGTATTATGGATTTTAGCCCTTCAACGCCACGCCTCAAATCCGTATAGCCTAGTGCAAGATATATTTTTTTAAATCCGGTTGCATTATTTAACATAGTCAAGGACTCCCAGTAATTTCTGAATAAATTCAGCAGAAGCATTTTCGGATAGTTCTATGGACAAACCGCTTCCTGTACGAATTGTTGCAACAGACGGTGTTCTATCAATCGCTGTCCCCGGATTGATTGCGGATAATTCAGTTGTTGATTTAACTGGAACCGGTAGTTCTACAAAGTTGCATTCACTTTGTTCTACTGCATCCAAGCAGGCAATACGAACCTGTTTCATACGCCAATAGTAGTTTGCCTTTGTAATGTTGTTTTGAATACACCATTCATTAACAGTCATTCCCGATGGACGATTATTACAGGACTGTACCTGCTTTGCCCACTGTTTTAATCTGACTTGTTTTGCAACTATGCTTTCTCTTGATTTCATAGACAGTAACCTCCGTGTATACTACATAGTCATAAAAATTTAGTCTCAACTTTTAGGACTATCGTAGAGTTTTGGTCTATTATCTCAAGAAAAAAGAGTCATTAAAAGGTACTCACGTTGGTGCGTTTAC
>CAZLQJ010000119.1:0-2776 GCA_964561705.1 uncultured Lachnoclostridium sp.
CACGGCGGTAACACGGGTTCGATTCCCGTAGGAGTCATATGGCGACATAGCCAAGCGGTAAGGCGTGGGTCTGCAACACCCTGATCACCAGTTCAAATCTGGTTGTCGCCTCTGTGAGATATCCTGAAATCCATAATCAAGTGGATTTCAGGATTTTTTTTGTTATGATTAGAAATATAAAGAGTTGGAGAATGCTTATTTCTGTTTACAAGGGATAGCTATTGAATTGTTTAACCATTCTAAGGTATAATTAACAGATAAAATGAAGCAGATAATCTGCAGGAGGAGAAGGACAGATGGATCACCGTGAATGGGAAAACTTTGGTGAGGAAATTCGGAAAACGGTACAGAATGCCGTGGAACATCAGGATTATGAAAAGTTAAACCAGCTGATCAGCAATACAGTGGCTCAGGCAATGGATACTGTTTCAAAAGGTGTAAAGAATGCAGCATCATCTGCAGAGGTAAAATATAATGGATATAAAACCTATACGACAGACTTTGAAAAAACATCCAGGAAGTCTCCTGTAAAGGGAAAAAAAGAAATTTCGATGCTAAAAGTTCCATCCAGAGTTGGTTCGATCGTGAGGATGGCATTGGGTTATACCTTTGGAATGATTTCGTTGATCATAGCATTTCTGTTTTTTGTTGCTGGCAATATCGTAAAATTGGGATTTGCAGGATTTTGCATTTCAGCAGCAGTGTTTCTGACTTTGGCAGCCGTGTGTATGAGCATTGGCGTGGGAGGAACGAAGCAGTTTTTAAGGATCGGACGCCTGCAAAGTTATGGAAAGGTAATTGGAAAAAGAGAATATTGTAACGTTTCTGAATTGTCCGCAGGGATTGGGAAACCAGATCAGCTTGTGGTCAGGGATTTGGAATTTATGATAAAAAACAGATGGTTCGTGCAAGGACATCTGGATAAGCAAAGGACATGTCTGATGGTGAATGATCAGATCTATCAGCAGTACATCCAGCTGGAAGAAAGAAAACGGTTGGAGCAGGAAGAGCAAAAATATTCCGCATTAAATGTGAAAGAGAAAAAGGAAAATCTGGTGTTAAGCCCGGAGGTGCAGAAGATTATTGCACAGGGGGAAGCGTATATTCTGAAGATCCGCTCTTGCAATGAAGCGATTCCGGGGGAAGAAATTTCTGAGAAGATTTCAAGAATGGAAATGCTGGTAGATAAAATCTTTGAGCGGGTCGAGAAGGAACCAAAATGTGTTCCGGATATTCGCAGGCTGATGGATTATTATCTGCCTACAACAGTGAAACTTTTAGAGGCTTATGCACAGATGGATGCACAGCCGGCAGGAGGAGAAAATATTCAGACGGCGAAACGTGAGATTGAAGCAACGTTAGATACATTAAATACAGCATTTGAAAAACTTTTGGATGACCTGTTTCAGGCAACAGCATGGGATGTGTCTTCTGACATTTCTGTATTAAATACCATGTTGGCGCAGGAAGGCTTGAAGGAAGACGGATTAAAGAAAAAATAGATGGAGGATCTGGGTATGGACAATAGATTTGATACAATGCAAACAACACCAACATTAACTTTGGACCCATTTGCAGAAGCGCCAAAGGCACCTGCAATGACAGCACCGGAACCAATGGATGAAAACCTCCTTTCAGAGGAGGAAAGAGCGCAGGTAAATGCATTCTCAAAACAGATTGATCTGACCAATTCGACCATGATCTTAGAATATGGTGCAGGAACACAGAAAAAAATGGCAGATTTTTCTGAGACGGCACTGGAAAATGTGAAATCAAAGGATTTGGGTGAGGTTGGAGAACTTCTGGCGGACGTTGTTACAGAATTGAAAAATTTTGATGAGGAAGAAACAAAAGGCTTTTTGGGGCTTTTTAAAAAGACTTCAAACAAGCTGGAGGCTATGAAGTCAAAGTATGCGAAAGCGGAAACCAATGTAAATGAAATCTGTAAAGTTCTGGAAGGACACCAGGTACAGTTGTTAAAAGACATTGCTATGTTGGACAAAATGTATGATCTGAATCTGACCTATTTTAAGGAATTGTCGATGTATATTTTGGCAGGAAAACAGAAACTGCAGGAAGCACGTACAAAGGAGTTACAGCAGCTGATCCAAAAAGCACAGATCAGCGGTTTGCCGGAGGATGCGCAGGCCGCAAAAGATCTGGATGCAATGTGCAACCGTTTTGAGAAGAAAATCCATGATCTGGAACTGACGAGAACGATTTCCATGCAGACAGCACCGCAGATCCGTTTGGTACAAAGTAATGATACATTGATGGCAGAGAAAATACAGTCTACCATTGTGAATACCATTCCGCTTTGGAAAAGTCAGATGGTTCTTGCTTTAGGCGTAGAACATTCAGCGCAGGCGGCGCAGGCACAGCGTCAGGTAACGGATATGACCAATGAACTTCTGAAAAAGAATGCTGAGAAGTTAAAAATGGCAACAATTGAAGTTTCCCAGGAATCTGAGAGAGGAATTGTAGATATAGAAACATTAAAGACAACAAATGAGTCCCTGATCTCAACATTAGACGAGGTTATGCGGATCCAGCAGGAAGGTCGTGTGAAGAGACAGGAAGCGGAAGTGGAAATGCGCCGGATGGAGTCTGAATTAAAGCAGAAACTTTTAGAAATCAGAAGATAGAAATGTCAGGGGAATGCAGTAATTGCATTCCCTTTTTTAGAAATTTTGACAATAAAAGACTAACAATATATAATAAAAACATAAATTATCAAAATAATTAAAAATTATAAAAAAATAGGTTGACAATATAT
>CAZLQJ010000120.1:0-2760 GCA_964561705.1 uncultured Lachnoclostridium sp.
GCTCTGCTTGTTTTTACCTTTGGCATATGTTTAGTCCTCCTGTAATGTTTGCTTTTCTATATTTTAACTCGCGTTAGAAAACTAACGTTTTTCAGTTAAAAACATTGACATATTTCTTCCTTCCAGCTTCGGTGCCTTTTCTACAATGGCTACATCTTTCATCTTCTCAGCAAATACATCTAATATCTGTTTGCTACTCTGCACATGAGCCATCTCACGCCCGCGGAATCTCAAAGTAACCTTTACGCGGTCACCCTTGGAAATAAATTTTCTTGCATTGGCAACCTTGGTATTTAAATCGTTTTCTTCAATGTTTGGAGAAAGACGGATTTCTTTGATTTCGATTGTTTTCTGTTTCTTTTTAGCTTCTTTTTCTTTTCTAGCCTGTTCGTAACGATATTTACCATAGTCGATAATTTTACATACCGGCGGTTTTGCGTTTGGAGAAATCTTTACCAAATCTAATTCTGCTTCTCTTGCTAACGCCTGAGCTTCTCTGGATGACATGATACCAATCATTTCTCCATCTGCTCCAATAACTCTTACTTCTTTGTCACGAATCTGTTCGTTAATCATTAAATCGCTAATTGTCTTGCACCTCCATGAGCCAAATACATTTTTCGCTTTTTCGCATAAAAAAAGATGAATAGTTCTTCTATCCACCCACTCATACTCATAAATAACACAACATCCCTCGAATTATTTATCAAATATTGAACCGTGGTCACTCAATTGTGCCCGGTGAGAGTGGATACTCTACTTTCTTTACCTCAGCTATAATAACACAGTATACTTTCGTCTGTCAACTACTAATTTATATTTTTTCTTCCACTATGTTTTTTGTATATTTTATATTACACCGGACACACTAAGTTTGCAACTTTTATTTATACTTTTTCAGTTTCAGGAGGTATTCAACATGACAAATCTTGCATGCTGCGTTAACACATGTGTTCACAATGAAAATAGACTTTGCTGTTTAAAGGAAATTGAAGTTTCCGGCAAAGGTGCCTTAAACAGTGATATGACTTGCTGCTGTTCTTTTGCAAAAGAAAAAGGTGCGGCAGCCAATGCGCTTCACTGCGGTCCTGAGAAAAAGACGGGCATCAAATGTTCCGTAGAAAACTGTGCATACAATCAGCACTGCTACTGTACAGCAGACTCTGTGGACATCATTGGTGCAAAAGCAGCCACCAGCGGCCAGACAGAATGTTCAACTTTTAAGCAGCGATAATCTCAAAGAAAAAGGATTCCTTTCCCACCCCGGAAAGGAATCCTTTTTCGTTCCATTTTTTTCGATCATCCCTGCCACAGATCTTTTCGGAAACTTAGAACTCACATGATCTAAAGAATTTTCGTATCTTATTTAAAGTATTTTACACCGGATTCGAATAATTTCAGATCCTGTTCTCCGTAGATATTGATTGCAACAGAGTCCCCACGACGTTCAGAATGTGCCATTTTACCAAGCACACGTCCATCCGGACTCGTGATTCCTTCGATTGCCGCGTAGGAACCATTGATATTCCACTCTTCATCCATGGATGCATTTCCGTTTAAGTCTACGTACTGGGTTGCAACCTGTCCATTGGCAAAGAGTTTATCAATCCATTCTTTGCTTGCTACAAAACGTCCTTCTCCATGAGAAGCCGGGTTACAGTAAACACCGCCAAGCTGTGCTTCCTGGAGCCATGGTGACTTATTGGTCACTACCTTTGTATAAACCATCTTCGAAATATGACGTCCAATGGTATTGTAAGTCAATGTAGGTGAATCACTGGTCTGTCCTACGATTTCTCCATGTGGTACAAGACCAAGTTTGATCAGTGCCTGGAAGCCATTACAGATACCCAGTGCCAAACCATCTCTTTCATTTAAAAGCTTCATAACAGCTTCTTTCATTTTTTCATTTCTAAATGCTGTTGCGAAGAATTTTGCTGAACCATCCGGTTCATCACCTGCGGAAAAACCGCCTGGGAACATAATGATCTGAGACTGATTGATTGCTTTTTCAAATTCATCTACAGATTCTCTGATATCCTCTGCAGTTAAGTTTTTAAATACCTTTACGATCGTATCAGCACCTGCGCGTTCAAATGCTTTTGCACTGTCAAATTCACAGTTCGTTCCTGGGAACACCGGAATAAATACAGTCGGTTTTGCAATCTTATTTTTGCATACATAAATACTGTCTGCTTTGTAAAGCGGTGTTTCCACTGCTTCCTTACCATCTACGGCAACTGTTGGGAACACATCTTCTAAAGTATTCTTCCAGTTTTCCAAAGCTTCTTCATGTGAAATCCTCACATCACCGTAAGCAAAATCTTTTTCTGCAACTTCACCGATCAATGTATATCGAATGGAAAGTTCTCCTACTTTTTCCGCCGGTACTTCCGCTACAATACATCCAAATCCCGGTGCAAATGCGTCTCTTGGATCTAAGTTATGTTCCAGTTTTACACCCAAACCATTACCAAATGCCATTTTACTTACCGCACTGATGATACCATGGGAATCTAAGGCATAAGCAGATACAATCTTTCCTTCTTTAATATCTTCATGGAATTTTCCATACTGATCCATCAGATCTTCATAATCCGGAAGATCATAAGCATCTTTTTTCAGTTCAAAAAGAACCAGTTTATTTCCAGCTTTCTTCAGTTCCGGTGTAATGATCGTCTTATCGCTTGCTACATCTACTGCAAAAGATACCAACGTCGGCGGAACATCGATATCGTTAAAGGTTCCAGACATACTGTC
>CAZLQJ010000121.1:0-2717 GCA_964561705.1 uncultured Lachnoclostridium sp.
CAAAACGTTCAACATATGCTTTTGCTTTGTCAACTACTGCTGCTCTAGCGTCGTCCTCGATTTTTGCATTCACAACAAGTACTAATTCATATTTGTTCATGCTCTTTTTACCTCCTTTTGGTCTCTGGCCCTTCCCTTGTGAAGAGCAAGGAATTTATATATCACAATTTGGTATAATACCATGATTCCCCTTGAATTTCAAGGGTTTTTTTAACTTTTTCTAATTTCTTTTGTACTTTTTTCAACCAAGGTCCTTGCCATCATCACCTGGTGAGAACAACCAAGACATTTTAGGCGAAAATCCGCACCAATCCGAAGAACTTCCCACTCAAAACTTCCGCAGGGATGTTTCTTTTTTAATTTTACAATATCTCCAACTTCATACTGCATGTTTTACCTCCATCTGCTCTTCCAGGCAACCTCTGATTCCATTCCGCACACACTGACCACATAACCTTCCTGCAGTGTTTCTTCTATATTAAACATCCATTTTGCCCTTTGTCCACCATAATTCACAAAATAATTCCCATTTTCCTCTACAAAATAATAGGACTGAAACGGAATGCGAAGACCTTTTCCTTCTGCCTTCACAAAACTTTCCTTTAAAGTCCATAGCCTTAGAAAATCCCACTGGGCATCTTCCCGGATCAACATTTTCTCCTGCGGCTGCACCACTCTTTGAAACATGACATCCCGGATTTGTTTGCTTTTCTGAAGATCAACCCCTACCGGTAATTTGGAAACCGCCACCGCAAGATATTCTCCTGAATGTGAAACATTAAAATACACCGGATTTCCCTGCAAATAAGGCTTTCCTTCCATATCATAAACAATCTTCGGACACGGATGGATGCCATGATCCTCTTTTAAGATTTCTCCAAGGATCGGTTCCCAGGAGCCATCCTCTTTTTTCCATTTTTGAATATATACATTGATCATTCCGCATTTCCTTAAGCAATTGGCTCAAACATCATAATTCCTAACAAAAGATTTATTACTATAAACAAAGCGATCGGCACCGTCGTCAGAGCATAACGATAAATATTTCCTTCTGTTTTGTTCTCTTTCATATAGTTCCCAATCTGCTTCCTTTTCTTCCAGAAAACAAAAATCCCGGCGAAGAAAAATCCATACACAGCGATCGCACGCAAAATTTCCACACCGATTTCACCGAATACAATTCCAAAAATACTCAAAATTTCAGAAAATACAAAATTATTGATCACATGCAGGATAATCGACCATTTGATGGAATATTCCATCGCCACATATCCCAACACCAGCCCGACGCAAAATGCATAGAGTGCCTGCGGAATATTTGCATGCATAAGGCCAAACAGAAGTGCTGAAAAAACAATGGCAAACATTTTTCCATATTTTTTACAAGTGCCCAGTACAATTCCCCGATAGGTCAGTTCCTCTGTAATCGGTCCTACAAATGACACATAGATCAGCATGGAAAATGTCTGGCTGGAAGAACTTGCTGCTTCCATACTGCTCAATGCAGTCCATCCAAATGCATTAAGCGCGCGCTCCAACACCTCAAACAACAAAGAACCAATCAGCTGGGTTCCCATAAATACACTCAAAAGCTGAAGAAAAACTTTCACATTTACCGGCTTCTTTTCCGCAAAGATTTCTTCATCTCTGAACCCTTTTTTCATAAAACGATAAAGAATCAACACACTCACAGTGACACTGATGATCATGGACAATCCGCCCTCTTCGATTGCAGCCATACGCTGTTCTTGAAGGATTTTATCCTGCACGGTTGCCAGAATACGAACCGTTTCTACGATAACATAAAGTATTACAACTCCATAATTAACCAGACTGTACAAAAAAAGACCCCATCCCATTTTTCCAACGTCTTTTCTTATATGTTTCTTCCCCGGTTTTACCGGCGCTTCCCCTTGTTCTTCCATAAGCGCCTGTTCCGGATCGATACCTTCAAAAATAAGATCTTCGTTCATCACTCTGTACCTCCGCACTTTTATCTACCTCTAATGCTCATTATACCATAATGCATACCTGAATAGATAGAGATTTTTCCTGTACACAAAGAACGACCACCATTTTGCTATTTGCAATACAGTGGTCGTTCTAATGAACTTCGTTATTCAATGGCCTATCCTCTTTTCTTTACCATTTCTATTTTCCTATTATGAAACATCTATATTTAATTTCTTATTTTCATTCCCAACTCGTAAGTCTCTCTTTACTTAGAAAGTATGATATGCAGATTTTTTTCTATTCTTATAATTTAAAGTGTTTCCTCTAAAACTATAAAACAAATTTCTTTACACTCATTTTATCTTTAAATTATAGTGGTAATCTTCCAATATGAGCGCTAGCCTTCTGCATCCTCTTCTTCACTGCCATCTTTCCACTTCATCCTGATTGACATCTGTTTCTCATGGTCTTGGCTCTTATGCACATCTGCGATAAAAGGTCTTTCTCGTCAGGAACTGCTATGCGTTACCACTCTCATATTGAGGTAAATTGTCGATTGGTCCCATTGGCTTTTTCCTCCAATCCTCCTCTTTATGGTTCTAATCACTTCACCGATCTTTTACCTATCCTGTCAGATCCTTTTATTTGACCAGCTTTCTCGTCACCCATCAAATTCGAACCTTTTCTCTAGGATTTCCTTGTTTGGTTCTGTAATTAGTATTGTTTGTTTTGTTGAGTTTATATTAGCACATGGCTCATATATC
>CAZLQJ010000122.1:0-2645 GCA_964561705.1 uncultured Lachnoclostridium sp.
TAAAGGGTGGTTACGACCATGGCTCTTGACATATTTGCATTCGGTGTAAATTGATTCTGAAAACCTGACATCAGACCGGTATTGTATACGTACTGTACCGCATCCACATACCACTGATCTGTTGTAACATCTGTAAATACTTCTGTGACAGGATCTTTTTCTTCCGGTTTTTCTTCCGGTTTTTCCGTTGTTTCCTTCTTTGGAATTACTTCTGTTTCCTCAAGCTGGCATTTTTCACAAACATGTTTCTTCAAACCTGTTGCATCCTCTGTTGCTTCTTCCACAACAGTCCATTCACCGAACATATGTTCACATCCGTTAACCCTAACTGTAATATAGTTAGAAGCTGATTGTTTGTCATAATAGTTATACGCCTTCACTTCGATGACATTTTTTTCACCGGCAATCAAATCACCTTCATCAATTTTCATGTATGTTCCAGCCTGTGCAGAACCATAAAATTTTCCGTTTATAAACACTTCTGCTGATCCGCTGATTCCTGAAACTTTCAGATATACCGCTTTATCCGCATCCATCAAAGCATCTGCTGGTGCATTTTCTGCCGTATCAGCCTGGAAGTTTTTTCCTTCAGTATCTGTCAACGTTAAAATCAAAGCATCATCTTTTTTCATAAAAGAACGATCAAGGTTGTCTTCTGTAGCCATCTGCTCATCCATCCATGCAATATGCGTTGTCAGCCATGTTTTTAATCCCTGAACATCATCATTGAAGGAGATTCTTCCCCACCATCTTGCCGTATCTGCCGCACCGGATTCTTTTAAATATTCATAATTTGTATCAATAGAATCTAACATTTTCTGAATCTGATTATTACGGATTTCCCAGTATCTTTCCTGTACTTTCATCAGGAAATACGGATCCTGCACCAAATTCTTATACCACTGTACCTTCTGGGCATTTAAATTAAAATAATTGGTTGCCCACTGATCTGTACGAGTGGTACTGGTTCCTGCCGCTCCAGAACTCCAGTCCATATCCCAAATCGGTCCCATCACCATTAATTCACCGATTTCCTTGTACATATAGGTACTCTTTTTGTTCATTTCTTCATTAAAGAAGACTTCTGTTACAAGCCAGTAATCAACCAGGGAATCCATGTCATATAATTCACTATAATGAACAGTTTTGCCATCATAGACCGCTGTGTAATCCGGAGACTGAACTGCATCTTCGAATGCCTGTACGTAAGTCTGGATATAATCCATCATTTCCGAATTTGTATTTACGTACTCCGGATTTTTCAACATCATTGGCTGTCCGCTCTCAGTTCTAAATTTTGAAATCTCATCAT
Organism: uncultured Lachnoclostridium sp.; assembly: GCA_964561705.1. Classification (GTDB taxonomy): domain Bacteria; phylum Bacillota; class Clostridia; order Lachnospirales; family Lachnospiraceae; genus HGM12587. Next base: position 1,313 of record CAZLQJ010000122.1, read on the forward strand.
AGTTTTCATCCAGTTCCAACAAATAACCGCCGTCAATGGATGGAATCACAATATTCTGATAGTCTGCAATCTGATATGTTTTTCCTTTGAAGGAAACTTCTTTTGTGGTAACCCATTCCATATGCTGAAGCATCTGTTCGGACAGATCAGAAATATCGTCTTCTGACAAACCTTCTGCTTCTCCGATTTTTGCTCCACATTCTTCTGCAAAGTCTTCCCAATCAAAAATATCAACTCTGGTACTTCCAACTCTTACCTGTTCACAGAACTGGTAATTTCCTGCATAAACACCGTTGAACACAACGTCAACCCAAACAGTAGACATCTGATTCATGCCTAAAGATCCGGAAAGATTATAAGAAAGTGTATTTCTCATCAAACTTTCATCCAGATAGTTTGCAAGTAACACCCAGTGTTTGTTTTTTCCCATGCCAAACATATCTGTTTTATCTTTTAATTTGATCTTATATGGTTTTTTAGCAAGACCCCATGTAGAATTTCCGCGTCCTCTGATGTCAATCTTGCCATCATAGAGCTGCTTTGCTTTTTCATATTGTTCATTTCCCTGGACTGTCATGGTCGCTTTTATATAATTTTCTTTACTTGTAATTTCCTGACCATTCTCTGTGGTGATGTAAACAACCGGCAGCTTACTGCAATATAAGCTGGCTTCAGCTTTTTGTGTTTCCGTTTCTACCTGCACGTAGATCCATTTTTCCAGATCATCTTCTGTCGGTGTATAGGTCGCATCGCTACTCACCAATTCATCGTCTACACGCCATTCATAGGAAACCTCTTCTTCTGTATTGACCTCAACAGATAACGGTTCCCCCACTTTCGCATAAGAGCTGAAACTAACTGTCAATTCTGCAGTTTCGTCCGCTTCCTTTGTTTCTGCCGCCTTTGCTTCTGCCACATTTCCACTCCATGGAATGTGTCCACTGATGATTATTCCTGCACATAACAGAAATAACAAATTCCTAATCTTTTTTTGTTTCATGATTTTCCCCCGTTCATTGTATTTTTATATCCCAATACCTAATTTTATCATAGCATGCTTTTTATTTTTAGACAAGAAAAAAGGATGCCAAAAGCACCCTTTCTTCCTGTATTTCATCTCTATTTTATTTATTCTCGCAATATCTTTGCAGGATCGTTGCCATCTGCGCTCTGGTTGCGTTGCCCTGTGGTGCAAGGTCACGAGCTACGATCTGTTCGTCTTTGACTTCTACAATACCGCTAATCAGTTCCGTTCCAACTGCCCACTGCATTTCCTTTAATGCCCAGTTGCTTACCTTGTCAGCATTTTTCATGTCGCTAAAGTCGCCTCTTT
>CAZLQJ010000123.1:0-2444 GCA_964561705.1 uncultured Lachnoclostridium sp.
GTTCCTTTTGCATTTTCATATAATTCACGGAATTCATTACATACGCTTTCCACATAATCAATAAATTCAGGGAAATCTAATGCAAGTTTTAAATATCCGCCATATCCAATACGATCGATCGGTTTACGAAGAATCGCACGTCTTGCTGTTACCCAGTTTTCTTTTGCTTCTTTGATCGGATCTCCGCCTTCATGGAATACATCCGGGAAGAAATATGGAAGGAAACGACCTTCTGTATATTTTACCCCTGGAATATCAGAGATCAGACGAAGGGTACTTCCGTTTCCAACGCTTCCTACCACTGCATCCAGACCGATGGTTTTGAATTCCGGCATAAATGGTTCTGTTCCGATCCAGTGATCGCCTAAGAACATCATTGCTTCCTTACCGCATTCGTGTGTAATGTCTACCATTTCTTTTGCAAGTTTTGCAACTTCACGACGCTGGAATGCCTGGAAATCTTTAAATTCCTTGCTTGGGATACGATACTGGTTGTTGAAATATCCCTGATCAATGATATATTCCGGACGGAATTTGTATCCAACTTCTTTTTCAAACTGTTCCAAAATATATGGACTTACAGAAGCAGAATATCCGTACCAGTCTACAAATTTTTCACGTTTCAGTTCGTCAAATACCAATGTGAACTGATGGAAGAATGTTGTATAACGAATAACATTTACATATGGATGATCTTCACAGAATTTACGAAGACGTTTCATTGTAAATTCATGTGTTTTTGGCTGACGAACATCGAAAGTAATCTGATGTTCAAAGTTTGTCCAGCCGTTGGTTGTAGCATTGTACATATGTACCGGATCCCAGATCAGGTAAGCCAAAAAGCTTACTGTATATTCATGGAATGCGTCTACTTTTGTAATTTCCACACAACCTGTTGCTTCATTGTAGCTCCAGCAATCTGTAGAAACCACTTCGCCTGTGGTACGGTCTACAACTTCCCACCAGCGTTTCATATCATCTCTAGTATTTACCTGAAGAAGTTCATCAGAAATACCTTTCATCAAAGGAATTGCCAATGTATCTTCTGTTGCTGTGTAAAAGCCTGTCATGATGTAGCACTGCTGTACTTCATCAGGATTTGCTTTTGCCCATTCATTATCTTTACGTGTTGTATAATAGGTAGAATAAATTTTAGCACCGACTTTTGTCAGTTCTTCCGGGAACTCTGTACCATCACAGTCACGGATAGCATCTGCTCCCCAACGATTTAAAATTTCAATGGTTTCCGGAACAACGTCCAAGTTTGTTGGAATTGTAACTCGACCTTTTTTCAGTACTTTATCTGTCATATTTTACTCCTTCTAGCCTCTATCTGCTCTTTGTCTCAAAAGGTTTATTATAGATAGCTAAAGCTACAAGCAGACAAATCACACCTAAGACCATGATACCAAGACCAGCCATCTGTCCTGTCATCTTCCATCCACCGATTACCATTGCAATACCCAGCACGAAAAACAGTGCAATGAGTGTTACACGCAGCTTTGTATGCTCTTTCCAAAATTCCATAATATCACCTTATCCTTTCAATCCGCCTACGGTCATACCCTGTGTCAGCTGTTTCTGTACGCACATGTACAGGATCAGTGTAGGAAGCATTACCAATACCAGACCGGCATACATCATACCGTATTCTGCCTTAGACTGCTGAGCCTGCATTAAGTTTAACAGACCAACCGGTAATGTCTTCTGACCGTTTGCTGAACTCATCAATGTCATGGAAATGATATATTCATTCCAGAATGAGAGGAAGTTAAACAGGATGATCGTAAGAATGGAAGGTTTTGCCATCGGGAAAATGATCTTCCACATCGCTTTATTGTAAGATGCCCCATCAATGTAGGCTGCTTCTTCATAATCATGAGGCAGAGTTCTGAAATATCCTGATAACAGATAAATGGTGAACGGCAATGCTGTAGATGCATAAACGATTGCCAATACAACAAGGTTGTTCAACAAGAATCCGCTGCCAAAAACTTTTTTCAGCCATATATCACCATCTCTTAACATTAAGAAGATTGGTACTACAATGTAGTTTACGTTAATAAACAAACCTGCCATAAATGCAGTGTTTAAGAATTTGCTTCCTTTAAATTCAAATCTGGACAAGCAGTATGCTGCCGGAAGTGCAATTACCAATAATAATACCAGTGACAGCGCTGTAACGATCACGGAATTGATCATGTACTCGCCCATGCTTGCCGCATTCCATGCCTCTACGAAGTTCTGCCAGTAAATACCTGCCGGAAGTGCCCAAGGGTTTCCGTAGAATTCACTGTTCTGCTTAATAGATGCCATGAATACCCATGCTACCGGAACAATAATGACGACGGCCAGGGTAATAAGTGCCACATAAACAAACGCTTTAAAGAGACGTTCGCTTGAAGCTGAATTTTTATTCTGATTCATAACCATCCTCCTTAGAA
>CAZLQJ010000124.1:0-2362 GCA_964561705.1 uncultured Lachnoclostridium sp.
GCTTTGCCCACGCTGGCGATGCCCCGGAACAGCAGCAGGTTATTGGTCACGCGCCCCGCGTTTGCCCTTTGCACATAGAGACCGCTGCGGGCATCCGCTGTATCCCCGTCACTCATAGAGCTCTCCAAAACAACGAACGCGCCGGAGCAGTCCGCCTGCCGGACATACTGGCTCAGCGGCTCCAGCATGGCGTCCTCCACCGCTTTGGTCGCCTCCACATTCCCGTCCAGCTCCTCAAAGGAGAGGCCCTGCTGTACCAATGTGTCCTCCAGCAGCGCGGTCATATCCTCGGATAGAAGGATGCTCATAACGGAGACATTGTGCCAAAGAGATTCCATATCGTTCTGAAAGACCTCCATCTGGAGATCCAGCGCCTTTTTGATCTCGGCCTTGGGACTGCTCAACCGGCCAAACAGGGTGAGTCCCGCATAGAGCGCTGCGACCAGCAGCACCGCCAGCACGATCATGTAGCCGATGAGCTTATGCCGCATGGAGCGCCGTGCGTTTTTCAGATAGGACGATATCTGCATGGGGCCTTCACCTGCCTTGATGGAAAGTTACGGAAAAGTGATTCAGTGGATGGAGCGGAACAGCGCCCAGGTCTCCTCCGCCAGCGTCTCCACATCCTCACCGGCAGCGGCCCGCTGGGGCAGCTCCTGCTGCATCTGCCGCAGGCCGTCATACAAGGCATGGACCTTGGAGTAGTAATCGTTGAAGCGCACTTCAGCCAGCGGGGTATAGGTTTCCTGCATGGTCTTGAGGGCGGCGTAGAGATTGGCATAGCCCTGATCGGCAAATTCTACTTCGTCAATGGAATCAAAGGCCCCGTTCCGCACCGGCATATAGCCGGTGGAGGTCACGAAGTCCAGATTGCGCTGCTTCTCCGTCAGCCAATGGGCGAACAGGCTGGCGGCCTCCGCCTTCTGCTCAGTGGTCTTGTAGGCGCACAGGCCCACGCCCGACTGGGTCATCAACGGCTCCGCCCCCGCTGTCATGGGCATGGGGACCACCTGCAGGTCCATCGGCTCGCTGCGGCCGTCCTCATAGGTCACGGTATCATTATAATAGAGAATTGCCGCGGAGGAGCCAAGGCCGGAGAGCACCTCGCCGGTCATGACCTGGGTATTGGAGTAGAGATCGGACACCACGATATGCCCCTGCGCGAGCGCACGGGCAAACTGCATCCAGCTCTCCTTGAAAACGGCGTTGCCGAAGTCATACCAGCCGTCTTCCGTGTAGAAATCCTCTGCCCCATGCTCCAGCGCGTTCAATTCCACGGAGCGGATGGGGTAGTCCATGGCGCAGAAGGGCTCCGTACCGTTTGTCCAGTCATAGAACTTTCCGGCAGCGTCATAGAACCCCTCCCATGTGGAGAGATCGTCATAGGTCACGCCGGTGGTCTCGGAAAAGCGGGCAAAGCCCGTGCCGTTGAGCATGAGCAGCTGCGTGGATTTGGACAGGGGGAACACCAGCAGTTTGCCATCCGCCTCGCCGTCGGCAAGGAAACCGGACACAAATTCACTCTGCTCCTTCTCCGTGAAATAGTCATTCCAGTCCAGCAGATTATCCTCGCCCAGGGCGATGGCGTCTCCGATGAGGCAGGTGAAGAGGTCCGGAATCTCCTGCGCGGAATCCCTCTGTGTCTCTAACAGAAAGCCGCCGATCTTCGCGGCGCTGCTCAGCTCCGTCACCTTGACGCGGACGCCCTTCTCCTTCCCCTCGGTGCGGTTGAATTCCTCCACCAACGTGTCCATCGGGGAACCGGCCTGCTCGCCGTATACGTGCCACATCGTCAGCTCCACCGGCTCCTTGGCCGAGAGCAGGGACTTGTTCACGCAGCCCGTCAGGGCAAATACCAGGATGAAAGCCATGAGAATGGCGTAACCTTGCTTTTTCATCGCTGTGTCCTCCATACACAAACACTTGTCCGCGAAAACGCTGTTTTCCGGTGATTTTTGAAAATATTTTTTCGTCCGTCTACCCTAAATCGAGGTTTTAGGGTATGACAAGATTTTAAATCTATGGTACAAAACAGGCAGACGGGGAGGCGTGATCGCCGTTCGGCCCCCGTCAGAGGAACAGAGAATCGTTAAAGGGGTACCCCTTTAGGTTGGAGCGAAGCTCCAACCTAAAGACCGCTCGTCACCGTACATGGGGGGAGGCGGTCACCGCTTTAGCGCTTCCATTGTACCACACCCCACGGCATTTGTACAAGGCAAAAAGGAAAAGAAGTGAGGAATGCGGATGACGCAGGTACGGAAAACGGCGACCTACCGGGTCGTCACCGACTCAGGAGGCGGCAGGATCTTTCGCTTCTACTGCGACATCTCCGGCGAGCTGTGCTGCGTGACAAAGCCCATCC
>CAZLQJ010000125.1:0-2294 GCA_964561705.1 uncultured Lachnoclostridium sp.
CTAATACCCTGTCCCATTTTCAATTATATCTTTTACCTTTACTTTTAACGATTATTTTTTCGACTACCTTCTTTTTCTAATTTGAATATAGCAATTCTTACAAATCGTCCCATATCCATGTCCCGCTGGAACAGTTCTGGCACAATTTCTGCAAAACCACTTTCCACAAATTCCGCACTGATCTTCTAATTCACTAATAAAAAATTTCTTTCTGCATGCTCCGCATAAAGCATATCCATTTTCATCTAATTCTCTTGAATTTATTCCCATAACACTTTTCCATCCTTTAATAATCGTAGTCATCATCATTATCACGATCTGAAAGCATCATGCGATAATCATGCATTCTATGCGAATAATCTCGTAAACTTTCTTTCTGATCCTCCGTATAAATTTTACTATGAGAACAAGATTTACTTGCTTCTTCTAAATACCACAGAGTACCTTTTGCTGCCGTTTTTCCTATTTTTCCTAATGTATCAAATAATCCCATATCAACTCTCCTTTATCACATTTCTTACTAAATCCATTTTGAAGCTTAATTTCTTACTTATTGTTAAATTTTACAAACACATTTACAAAATACTAATTAAGTACACAATTTTTCTGCCACATATGCGATTGATTGCCATTTTTTCTGGAACATTTTCCAGGTTCAGGTCTGCCTGTAAGTTCACTTCGGATTGTTTTTTCCCACAATAGCTACACATATATTCTATTCTTTTCATTTTATTCTTTCTCCTTTCTTTCCTTATCAATTCCATACTTTATTTTAACATGAACTTTTTTCTGCATGCGACCACTCTCAGTAACCATTTGTTTTTATTTTTCATTTTTTTATATGTTATAATTCTACAGTGAAGTATCATATTTTGAGCAGACAAAAAGAGCAGTTCTGAGTTAATATGAACTGCTCTAAATGTGATTCTTCATAATTGTACCAATTCGCGGATGTTCAGCCGTTACTTATATGGAGATAGTATTGTTTCCTGATTGCCAAAAATCTTAGATTCATCAGATAATCAGTTAAAAACCGAGTGGATTTTTCCAATGTGGCTATTTCCAGGCATGCTTTGAAGACCTCCCAGTGGCAGGTCTTTTTGAAAAAATATGAAACGTCCGAATGATCAGGATGGCGCATGGTACCTTCCAAGCTGTTTCATGGAACAACAACCGCATTTCGGACAAATAGAGATGTCAAAGTTCCATACGGCTTTTATAAGTTCAGCAATAGTCATATCTGTAAAACGTCGTTGGAACCGTTGATGCCCCTGCAGTTTGAAAATGAGTTTCAGATTTTTGCTCTTCATCCGATTGTTCAAAAATCCGTAGTATCGTATTTTCTGGAATCCGGATGGCATCACATGCATCAGATAGCGTCGGATGAATTCTTCATTTTTTAAAGTGATGGTACGTTTCGGTTCTCCTGTTTTTTTCCCTCTGGCAGAGAAGATCACTTCATCTTCTGTAACAGAAAGGATACGGCCATTGGATATAGCAATCTTATGTGTATAGCGGCCAAGGTATTCAATGGCATTCCCAAAACCGTTGAACGTTTTCTTGATATAAGGGCACCAGTCCATTTCATAAAGCTTATTTTTCCATTCTCTCCAGTGGTAAGAATTACGCAGCTTTTCGCAGGAGGATGAAAAATGTAGGGAACCGTTTTTATAGAGGGAAGTAAGGTGAGCCATATACTTTCCTTTGAATTTATCTCGTAAAACTTCCGTGCGAATAAAAAAGTGTTTGGAAGATTTTCGAATCTTTCCATCCTTTGTAAGCCCTCCTCCTGAAACAATGCAATGCATATGTACATGATAATCAAGCTCCTGATTCCATGTGTGGAGCACCTGAATGATACCGGGTGTTGCTCCGAGCCACTTTTTATCAGAAGATAATTCCAGAAGTGTTTCGGCGCAGCATCTGTGAAACAGACCATACAGAAGCTTTTGATTGCAGTAAATGAGTGGATTAAGCTCATGAGGAAGTGTAAAAACCACATGAAAGTAAGGAGAGTCAATGACCTCTGCCCTGCGTTTATCCACCCAGATCTCTTTCAGAACCGCCTGACAGTTAGGGCAGTTACGGTTGCGGCAGGAATTGTTGTGAAATTCCATATGACCACAGTCAGAACATTCAGAGACATTGAAACCTAAAGAACCAGTTTTGCAATGAAGGATGGCGTGAGAAGCTTTTTTCTGTACATCTGATTGAAAACATCCGGAAGAACAATAAGAATCGTAAGATGATTCCCATATCTTTTGGATAAAAAGATTATTCACGAATTATCCCTC
>CAZLQJ010000126.1:0-2167 GCA_964561705.1 uncultured Lachnoclostridium sp.
AAAAATTCAACAATAAGACCAACGGTATCACACAGAGACGTTTCCTTCTTCACGGAAACCCACTGCTCGCAAAATGGGTAACAGATCATATTGGTGATGAATGGATCACAGATCTTTCCCAGATCAAAAAACTTGCAATCTATGCAGATGATGAAAAAGCACAGCAGGAATTTATGAATATCAAATACCAGAACAAAGTGCGTCTGGCAAAATATATCAAAGAACACAACGGAATTGATGTAGATCCTCGTTCCATCTTTGACGTACAGGTAAAACGACTGCATGAATACAAACGTCAGCTGATGAACATCCTTCATGTGATGTATCTGTACAATCAGATCAAAGATCACCCGGAAATGGATTTCTATCCACGTACATTTATCTTCGGTGCAAAAGCAGCTGCAGGTTATGATCGTGCGAAACTGACGATCAAACTGATCAACTCAGTTGCAGAAGTGATCAACAACGACCGTTCCATCAACGGAAAGTTAAAAGTTGTATTTATCGAAGATTACCGTGTATCCAATGCAGAATGGATCATTGCGGCAGCAGATGTTTCTGAACAGATCTCCACAGCTTCCAAAGAGGCATCCGGTACAAGTAACATGAAATTTATGTTAAATGGTGCTCTGACATTAGGTACCATGGATGGTGCAAACGTAGAAATCGTAGAAGAAGTAGGTGCAGAAAATGCATTTATCTTCGGTATGAGCTCTGATGAAGTCATTGCTTTGGAAAAAGCAGGCGGATATGATGCAAATTATATCTTTAATACAGATCAGGATGTGCGTCGTGTGCTCATGCAGCTGATCAACGGTCAGTATGCACCAATGGATCCGGAAAGATTCCGTCCGCTTTACAATGCACTGCTCATTGACGGCGGATATAACAGACCAGACCCATATTTTATCTTAAAAGACTTCCGTTCTTATGCAGAAGCACAGAAAAGAGTAGAAGCAGCTTACAGAGATGAAAAAGGATGGGCAAAGAGTGCGATCTTAAATACATCCTGCTCAGGAAAATTCACTTCTGACAGAACAATCCAGCAGTATGTAGATGAAATCTGGCACCTGGACAAAGTAGGTTTTGTGGAATTAGAAGACGAAACAAAATAAGATTAAAATCTTAGATTTTCAAAAAGAATAGGTTTAAAAACGATCACCTCTGGTTATGCTTGTAATCAGAGGTGATTATTTTGAGAAGAAGTTCATTTTTATCTTTTCTAAAGGAAAAGAGCTTTATCATTGTCCTGGCACTGATGTTAGTTTCAGCCGGTACAATGACTGCCCTGTTTTTTACAGGCGGTGAGGACCGTACAGGGGAAGATCAGGTGGCAAGGCAGGAAATCAATGCTGGAAAGGTGCCTGGACAGACAACTGAAACCAAAGAAAAAGAGCAAAAAACAGGAACTCAGAATGAGGAAGAGAAAAAACAGGCAGAACCTGTGAAACGTTCGGTGATCCTTCCATCCCGGGAAATGGCATCTGAGGAGCCAGGGAATCGGGACATCCTTCAGGCGGAACTGGAAGATCAGTATTTGGAAAGTCTGGAGCTGGCAGAAGCGTCCACGGGCGAGGTTGTGGCAGAAGAATTTTCCCAGATAGCGGAACTTTCCCTGCAGTGGCCGGTAGAAGGAGAGATTCTTTTGGAATATGCCATGGATCACAGCATTTATTTTCCAACCCTGGCACAGTATCAGTATAATCCGGCGCTGATCATTGGAGCGGCAGAAGGAACCTCGGTACACTGTGCAGCTGCGGGAACGGTCATTGATGTGGGAAAGACCAATGAATATGGACATTATGTAACCATGGATCTGGGAGATGGCTATGAGATCGTCTATGGCCAGCTCTTTGATATTACCACGGAGGTGGGTGAAATTCTAGAGGCCGGGGATGCCATTGCGAAGGTCGCTTATCCTACCAGAAGTTATACGCAAGAAGGCGAAAATCTTTATCTGAAACTGACCAAAGATGGCGTGTCTGTAGATCCGGAACTCTATCTGAAAAAATAAAATTGAAAAAAACGAAAAAAATTTGAAAAAAATGATTGACATTTCCGACAGCGTTTGGTATTATATCAACGTTGTCGGGAGTCATTGACTCAGGCGAGGATGCCCAGATAGCTCAGTTGGTAGAGCAGAGGACTGAAAATCCTCGTGTCGCTG
>CAZLQJ010000127.1:0-2150 GCA_964561705.1 uncultured Lachnoclostridium sp.
AAGCCTAGGCTTCGCCTTAGGAGGCTATTGTTATATCCGTTTAACTATAGGAACATATCTATCATGCCTGCTCATTATATCATCCTACTCGTTCCAAATCAAGGGATTTTCTCCCGTTCCTCACCTTCCTAAAATTTAAGAGAGCCGGCATTGCCGGCTCTCCTTGCATATTTCATTTTTAGTTGTCACAAAATCTCTGTAAGATCGTTGCCATCTGCGCTCTGGTTGCGTTGCCCTGTGGTGCAAGGTCACGCGCTACGATCTGATTGTCTTTGACTTCCGCAATACCGCTGATGAGTTCTGTTCCAACTGCCCACTGCATTTCTTTCAGTGCCCAGCTGCTTACCTTGTCAGCATTCTTCATGCCGCTAAGGTCACCTCTTTCTGTCACAGCTACACCTCTAAATTCTGTGTATCTGTAGAGGAATGCTGCCAGCTGTTCTCTGGTTACATTGGCATTTGGATTGAATTTCTGGTTGATCGGATCTCCGGTTGCAATGTCATTGTTTAATGCCCATGCTACTGCATCTGCGTACCAATCGCCTGCTTTTACATCTTTGAATGCAAGGTATGCACTGTAATCTGTAACCGCTGGAGAACCTTCCATTCTGTAAAGAGTGGTGACTACCATGGCTCTTGACATATTTGCATTCGGTGTAAATTTATCCTGGAAACCTGACATCAGACCGGTGTTGTATACGTACTGTACCGCATCCACGTACCACTGATCTGCTACAACGTCTGTAAATACTTCTGTTACAGGGTCTTTTTCTTCCGGTTTGATTTCAGGTAAACCTGGTTTCTCATCCGGTACGATCGGAGTTTCCCCATCATCTCCTTTTACAGTCACATTTACCACTGCCTTCAGATTTTTATCATTTCCAACACTTCCCGGGAGATTTAAGATACCCTCAATTTTATAATTTCCAGCTTTTCCAGCTTCGTAATTGTCAGTATTCCATGTTACCGGAACTTTGACTGTGTATTCATAATCTGTTCCGTGATCTAAGGTCACATTCACAAAATCTGGTAAAGCAAGGGCATCTGCTGCTGTATTTAATTCAACTTCCTTCTCTGTAAAGGACTGAACAGCTTTTACCTTTACATTTGTCATGGAAACACCTGTGATTTCCCACTCCGTTACACCAACACCATTCCCTACTGCTGCACTGTTTAACTCTTCAAAGAACAATCTTACATAACGTGCTGTCAGCGCCGGTTCGTAATCCTGGTTAACAATCGGATACGTTGTTCCATTGTGTTCCCGTGTCAGTTCATTGACCGTCGTCCAGTTTGTTCCATCATTGGAAATCTGGATTTTCATTGCAGTTGGATAAATTTTATTGAAGTAATGAATGCTCATGCCATCAAAAATGCTTGTTTTATCACTGCCAAGGTCAATGCTGATCCATGAATTTTCTTTTGCATTGGTTCCTTTAATGTAGTCGCTGTCCCATTTTGTGGAGGTATCCCCATCGTTTACATAATCTTTGTTACCGTCAGATGTTCCGGAAACAGCAATTGTCTTTCCAATCGCAATATTTGCAACTGTCGGCTCCTGTGATCCTTCTCCGGTAATTGGCTCAACATATTCACCAATTTCTGTTGCATCCGTCACTGCCCCATTCAGGTAGATTTCATAAATTGCAACTTCTGTACCTTCTGTAAACTCCAGTTTCAGACCATAAACGTTTTCCTTCTGATCTAATGTGAATTTTTTCGCACTTTCATCCAAATTTCCAAGTGTTACATATCCCTCATCCTTCAGAACTTTTACAACTGCATTGCTGATATTTTCCGGTGCCTGCAAAATAGAAATGGATTCATATTTTGTAGCTTCTGTAAATTTATATTCCAGAGAAGCACCTGCAGAAGCAGTTCCTGTAAATAACGTCGATAAGTTTCTATCTACAGCATTCTTTACATTGTTTCCAAAAGAAGCCTTCAATACTTCCGTATCTGCATCATTGTCCACGGATGTATTGACACTGATTTCATGAAGTCTTAAATAATAACCAGTATTTCCGGTAATATAAATACGCAAATATCTTGCATCTTTCCCATTTCCATCTGCGTAAACATAACGATATGGCACTACCTGAACAGAATTATCATCTTCTACAGTTGCAATGGTTGTCCATGTTGATTTA
>CAZLQJ010000128.1:0-2099 GCA_964561705.1 uncultured Lachnoclostridium sp.
GTATGGGTCTGGAAAGACTTGCAGTTGTTGTACAGGATGTAGATTCTATTTTTGATGTGGATACACTTCGAAATCTTCGTGACAAGGTATGTGAAATTGCAAAATGCGAATACCATAAAGATGCAGAGAAAGATGTGTCCATTCGTCTGATCACAGACCATATCCGTTCTGCAACATTTATGATCTCAGACGGTATTATGCCGGAAAATGAAGGTCGTGGCTATGTGCTTCGCCGTCTGATCAGACGTGCAGCCCGTCATGGACGTTTACTTGGCGTCGAAGGAAAATTCCTTGCACAGTTAAGTGCAGTTGTGATTGAAGGAAGCAAGGATGGATATCCGGAACTGGAAGAAAAGAAAGAATTCATCTTTAAGGTACTGACGCAGGAAGAAGACCAGTTTAATAAGACCATTGATACAGGATTAAAAATTTTAGGTGAAATGGAAGATGCGCTGACAGCGGAAGGCAAAAAAACTTTGGCTGGTGCAGATGCATTCAAATTATATGACACCTACGGATTCCCGATTGATTTAACGAAGGAAATCCTTGAAGAAAAAGGATTTGATATTGACGAAGAAGGCTTTAAAGCCTATATGGAAGAACAGAGGGTTCAGGCTCGAAATGCCCGCAAGACAACAAACTACATGGGCGCAGATGCTACGGTTTATGATGAAATTGATGCAGCTGTTACCACAGAATTTGTAGGTTATGATCAGTTGGAGGCAGATTCTAAGGTCACTGTTCTTACCACAGAAACCGCATTGACAGAAGCAATCACAGCAGGTGAAAATGCAACTTTATTTGTGGAAGAAACACCATTCTATGCAACGATGGGTGGTCAGGAAGGCGACAAGGGTGTGATCACGGTTGGTGATGCAGTATTTGAAGTTTCTGAAACCATCAAACTTCGCGGCGGTAAAGTTGGTCATGTTGGGAAATTGACCAAAGGTATGATCAAAGTTGGTGACCAGGTACATTTAAGTGTATGTCCGGAAGGAAGAAATGCGACCTGTAAAAACCATAGTGCAACCCATCTTCTTCAGAAAGCATTAAAGACTGTTTTGGGAAATCATGTAGAACAGAAAGGTTCTTTGGTAACTCCTGACAGACTGCGTTTTGACTTTGCGCATTTCCAGGCAATGACAGCAGAAGAACTAGCCAAAGTGGAAGAACTGGTAAATAAGGAAATTCAGGAAGCACTTCCGGTAGTGACCAACGTCATGAATATTGAAGAAGCAAAGAAAACAGGTGCGATGGCACTCTTTGGAGAAAAATATGCAGAAGATGTGCGCGTGGTATCCATGGGAGATTTCTCCAAAGAACTTTGTGGCGGTACCCATGTTGCAAATACAAGCATGATCGGTTCCTTTAAGATTGTATCTGAAGCAGGTGTAGCAGCAGGTGTACGCCGTATTGAAGCATTAACAGGCGAAGGTGTTTTTGCATACTATAAAGAAATCGAAAGAAAACTTGCAGAAGTTGCAAAGCTTGTAAAAGCAACACCGGCAGCGGCCGTTGAAAAAGTAGAACATTTGCTTACAGAAGTAAAAGCATTACAGAGTGAAAATGAATCCTTAAAGAGCAAGGCTGCAAAAGATGCTCTTGGGGATGTTATGAATCAGGTAGTAGAAGTTCAGGGTATGAAAGTTCTTGCTACAAAAGTAGAAGGCGTTGATATGAACGGACTTCGTGAACTTGGCGATCAGCTGAAAGAGAAGATTGGCGAAGGTATCGTTGTGATTGCTTCCCATGCAGATGGTAAAGTTAATTTGATGGCTACTGCAACAGATGCAGCTATGAAGGCAGGCGCACATGCTGGAAATCTGATCAAGGAAATTGCGAAACTTGTAGGTGGCGGCGGTGGCGGACGTCCAAACATGGCACAGGCCGGCGGTAAGAATCCGGAAGGAATTGATTGTGCGATTGAGAAAGCAAAAGAAGTAGCAGTTTCACAGCTTTCTTAAAAATGAGGACTGTTCACTTGAAAAAATGCAAAGTTTTCTTAGAAAATTTAGGAAAATCACTTGACAAGTGAGGGGTCGTACCATATAATAACTTGAGTGCAATAAAAATACCCATACAGTTGTATTATGCACAAT
>CAZLQJ010000129.1:0-2096 GCA_964561705.1 uncultured Lachnoclostridium sp.
TAGCTTTACCAGCAGGAATCTGTAATTTAATATAACCTGTTACTTTTTTTGCCATAATAAGGCACCTCCTATGTGGTATTTGCGGGAATTTCCCTCCCACGTTCCGCAAAAGCTATTTCTGCGGGCGTTTTTAATTGTTACATTTTCTTGATTTCTGTGAAACTGATTTCAACCGGCGTTTCACGACCGAACAGGTCTACGTTAATGGTTACGCACTGTTTGTTCTCGTTGATCGACTGAATCATACCAACGGTATCCTTCCATACGCCACCTGTAACTACGACACTGTCACCTGCTGCAAAATCAATCATAACATTCTCATTGCTAATTCCGAGTGGCAACATTTCTTCATCTGTCAGCGGAACCGGTTTGGATCCCGGACCAACAAATCCTGTTACGCCTCTGGTATTTCTAACAACGTACCAGGTATCATCGTTCATCACCATATTGATCAGGACATATCCCGGAAATAATTTTTTGGAAACCTGTTTTTTTGCTCCATTTTTCATTTCCACAACATCCTGCATCGGAACTCTTACTTCGAGAATCTGATCTTCCAGGTGTCTGTTTTCAATTGTTTTTTCAATGTTGGCCTTAACCTTATTTTCATACCCCGAATAGGTATGAACTACATACCAGTTTGTCTCTGACATAAAATCACCTTTCATCGAAACTTTCGCTTCAAATACTCATCTTATAAACTCATCAGGAATTCAATTCCGTAGCTGATCACTACGTCCAGTATTTTAATGATAATGCCCAACGCAACAGCAGATGCTACAACAGCAACGCTTTCGCGTGCAAGTGATTTCTTGTCTGGCCATACGATTTTCTTAAATTCAGCTTTAAGACCCTTGAACCAGCTCTTCTTTGGAGCAGCAACTTCTTTTGTTGTATTTTCTCCCATATTTGTCACTTCCTTTGCATGCGGACCAAATTATTTAGTCTCTTTATGTGCTGTGTGTTTCTTACAGAATCTGCAATACTTACTAGTTTCCATTCTGTCCGGATGAGTTTTCTTATCCTTCGTCATGTTGTAGTTACGCTGTTTGCATTCTGTACATGCCAATGTGATTTTAACGCGCACAACCTCCACCTCGCTTTTTCTTATTTTTGTGCGACAGCTTTCAATACTGTCAATTTTAGGCATAAAAAAAAAGCCTTCGCTTCTTCCATTCGCTCTCACAGCATACCATATGAGAATATAAGCGTCAAGACTTTTTTTCGTTTTTTCAACACTTTTTCAATTGAAAATTGTCCGGCCGGTTTCCGAACTTCCAGAACCCGATCAGCCTGCTAAGATTGTTTCAGGATCAGAACCGGAATCGGCGGATGATTTGGACGATTGGCATATTCTGACACGATCACAAGATACTTTTTACTGTCTAATCCTTTTATATAGGTAAGAACAGCCTCTTTTTCTTCAAAACCGCTGTCACCGCCACTGTAAATACAAACTGTCATCAACCCATTTTTCTTTAAAAGGTCTAACCCTGTTTTAATTGCCCGAATGCTGCTTTCTGCTTTTGTAGCCTTTTCATGGTCTCCGCCCGGCAGATAGCCAAGATTAAACATAATACAGGAAACTTCATTTTTTTCAGCATAATCCCTCATAAATTCATGGGATTTCAATACAAGTTCATAGTTTTTCGGACAATTTTCCCTGCACAGCCGCTCCTGCGTATGTTTCAGTGCAATTTCCTGAATATCAAAAGCAAATACCTTTCCTTTTTCTCCCGCCAAACGACTTAAACATACCGTATCATTTCCATTTCCCATGGTAGCATCGATGCAAAGATCTCCTTCTTTCACATGCTCTTCAATAAAATGATGTACCCAACTGGTAATCTGATAATTTTTCATTCGATGTTTATCCATTCCTTTCATCTATCAAACAAAAGCAACGGGTGCCGCAATGGCACCCGTTTTCAGGCTCTCTGCCCTTGTTTATCATTTTGTACAGTATCTCTGTAAAATCGTTGCCATCTGAGCTCTTGTAGCGTTGCCCTGTGGCGCAAGGTCACGAGCCACAATCTGCTCGCCTTTGACTTCAACAATACCGCTGATCAGTTCCGTTCCAACTGCCCACTGCATTT
>CAZLQJ010000130.1:0-2083 GCA_964561705.1 uncultured Lachnoclostridium sp.
TTTCGTAGATGGGTGTACTCTACGAAACTTCCTGACACGAAAAGGGAAATCTCTACAGGACAATCCACGGGATCTGCCCTGCATAAAACAGAACATAAAGGAGGTTTTAAAGAATAAATAACGGTGTTTTTTGAAATGTAAAATTTATGAAAATGAAAATGAGTAAAGGAGAGAAATGACATGAGAAAAACATGGAAGAAAGCTGCTGCTGGAATGTGTGCAGCAATGATGGCATTATCAGTTGCGAATGTAGGACCAGCTGTAATGCAGGTGGAGGCACAGACATTTGATGGTACCGGTAATGCTAGTGGAGATGGACTATACACCATAAATAGCGAAAAAGGGATTAAGGCATATATTTCAGCTCAGTATGGAGGAACTACATCCAGTAAAATGAGTCTTAATACAGGGGGAGGAAGTTCAACACAGACAAATAGTTTTGATAATGTTGTAGATGGAAATATAGAAACCAATATTACTTTATGGCAGGCAGCACCAACCTCTGGTGATTATATCAAGCTTGAATTTGAAAGTCCTATTAATCTAAATTCTATTGATTTTCTATTTTTTAAGGAATGTAAAATTCCAAAAGCAAAAATTGCATATCAGGTAAAAGGTTCAAATACCTGGCAAACTTTAAAGGAAGCTGCGGCACATAGTGCTGATGGAGATAATCTTCATTTTACTGGTGAATATACAGCATCTGAGGAAGGTATTCAAATGGTAACTGCAGTTAAATTAGAAACAACTCAGACTGCAGCAGGATGGGGATGGAGTGCACTTGCTGAAATTTCTATTGATGGAACAGCAATAAATCTTACCGGTGAACTTGAAATTGAAACACTTCCAAGTAAGACAGTATACAAAGTTGGAGAAGAATTAAATACAACAGGACTTGTTGTAAAACAGTATGGAGAAGATAATGTTCTTAATGAACTTACGAGTGATCAGTATGAAATTACGACAAGTGATGTGGTAGATGAAACAACAGGTTTAGGTACTAGAACAGTAACAATTACTGCTGGTGAAAAAACTACCAGCTTTGACGTAACGCTTTACACACCGGGCGGTTTTTATCCTCAGCAGGCACTTACTGTAGTTACTGGAAGTACTCAGGGAGCAAGCGGTGATGGTCCGATTGAATATGCGTTCGACGGTGATACAAGCACCCATTGGCATTCTCGTTATAATAATAACGAAACGGCAGGTGTTGGAACGCCAAATGTACTTTCAGATGCATGGATAACTATGGAATTTGAAGAAACTACAATCGTTGACGGATTGGAGTATATCCCTCGTGAAAATTCTATTAATGGTGTAATCACTGGATATGAAATTGAAGGATCAGTAAATGGTACCGATTATTTTAAATTAGCAGACGGAACTTGGAATGGTACTCAAGATGCTGTGCAGACTTTAGAATTTCCTGCAATTGGGTTAAAAGCATTAAAATTAACACCAACACACACAAAAGGTAATCCAGTTGATAGCTATGCCTCAGCGGCTGAAATTAATGTAAGAACAGCTACATCTGAAACCCCACTCCTTATGGGAACCTCCTTAAGAATGGACTACCAGGATGTGGAAACTGAAGACGGTGGAACAATTGGATTTGCAAAAACTGGTCTCCGCTTTGGATATACCTTCCCTAAGACTCTGAACGGAATGAACGTTTCTGACTGGGATTGGGATTATGGTTTAAGTGCTGAAAACCTTAATATTACAAATTTTCCAGATATGCCAAATAAAGTTGAAAGTGGTGATAACTACATATCAAACC
The DNA here is from genome assembly GCA_964561705.1 of uncultured Lachnoclostridium sp. GTDB lineage: Bacteria > Bacillota > Clostridia > Lachnospirales > Lachnospiraceae > HGM12587. The sequence goes on from CAZLQJ010000130.1 coordinate 1,781, forward strand.
TTGTAATCGGTGGTACTGATATTGCGCATGCAATCAATGCGGCTGATTATGCGAAGGACTATTATTCACGCATCAGAATTACTTATGGCGACAGTGCTGGAATTCATGAGACAATTTACAGTACACTGATTCATGACAATGTATGTGGTTTTGCTGACAGAGCTATGGAACTTGGAAAAGATGAAGTTCCAGAAGCTACATTAACTTATGCTGCAGGTATCAAAGCTGCTTGGGAAGCTACAAAAACCAATAATAACTAATCGGAGGAGATTATCATGAAAAAATTAGTATATTCAGAACCAG
>CAZLQJ010000131.1:0-1994 GCA_964561705.1 uncultured Lachnoclostridium sp.
CGCTTAGGAGCTACATCGTTCGGATCGTGCCTTATAGTACGCCGTGCTTCAAAATGCCCGCAAACCCGCATGAATACTGGCTTTTTTATCGAACTGCCTGTTGCGGAGTATCTGAAAATATCGCCTAATATTGGCTCGTTTTGCACTCAAATCGAACCTGCTATTAGACAAATATTAGACAGATTTTCAGCTGTCACCCCAAACACCGGGGACTCTTTGGAACTATCTTACCAAATAATTTGACATTGTTCAAGAGGAAGAAAGCGTAAGCTGACTTCCTCTTGTTTTTATATACAGATGCAGGAGGTGACGCCTATGCCGTTAAATCTACCCTATTACTACGGTCATTCCGGTGAACAATACGCTTTCTTCCGTATCCCCAAATTGTTGCTGACCGATGACCGCTTTGCTGAAATCTCGACCGATGCCAAACTGCTGTACGGACTGCTGCTGGATCGTATGGAGTTGTCCTATCGGAACGGCTGGATCGACGAGCAGAATCGCGTCTTTATTATCTTTACAGCGGAGGAGGTCATGTCCACTTTGCGCTGCCGTTCTGAGAAAGCGGCACGGCTTTTCTCTGAATTGGACAGCGCCAAGGGCATCGGTCTAATTGAGCGTAAACGGCAAGGGCTGGGACGGCCTACGCTGATTTATGTGAAAAACTTTTCTGGTGCGTAATGTGGTTTATTTCAACTTCAATACGCCATTTTCGCCGCAGGATTATTCTGCAATTTCCAGAGATTCGATAATCGAATTTCAAGACATTCGATTTCCGAACTTCTGGACATTCGATAATCGAAATCTAATAAGACTGAGATATAGCAAGACTGAGAATAGAAAGAATACCACCCGAAAAAAGAATAACCGTAAGAAGCAACAGCTTTGTTAGAACAGGGGCCGCAAGGCTCCTTTTTTGTTGGAGGAGGTGTCCCATTGAAAACAATCGCACTGGCAAATCAGAAGGGCGGCGTGGGTAAGACCACCACAGCCGCCAGCCTCGGCATTGGTCTTTCTCGGCAAGGTAAAAAAGTTCTGCTGATCGACGCCGATGCACAGGGCAATCTCACGCAGATGTTGGGCTGGCCGCAGCCAGACGAATTATCCCCCACACTCTCCACGCTGATGGAGAAGATCATCGCGGAGCAGCCCATCGCTCCCGGTGAGGGTATCCTGCACCACTCATCCGGCGTCCACCTTGTCCCCGCCAATATCGAGCTGTCGGCACTGGAGGTCACGCTGGTCAACACCATGAGCCGTGAAACGGTACTGCGGCAATATCTGTCCACGGTAGCGGACCGCTACGATTACGCGCTCATCGACTGTATGCCGTCCCTCGGTATGCTGACCATCAACGCCCTGACTGCGGCGGACAGCGTGATTATCCCCGTGCAGGCGCAGTATCTTCCAGCCAAAGGGTTGGAGCAGCTTTTGCGAACCATCACCCGCGTGAAACGGCAGCTCAACCCGAAGCTGGAGGTGGACGGCATTGTGCTGACGATGGTGGACAGCCGCACCACACTGGCGCGGGAGATCAACGCACTTGTCCGCAAGACCTATGGCGGTCATGTGTTCGCAAGCGAAATTCCCCGTTCCATCAAGGCGGCGGAGATCAGCGTGGAAAACAAGAGCATTTACGACCATGACCGCAGCGGCAAGGCGGCACTGGCGTATGAAAATCTGACAAGGGAGGTGTTGAGCCTTGGCAAGCAAATTAAGCGGCATCGAGCTGACCCGGTACGATGACCTGTTCAAAACAGACGCGGAGCGTGAGGCCGACCGGCAGGAGCGGATTCAGATCGTTCCTGCCGCAGAGGTTTTCCCATACTCCCGCCAGCCGTACACCATCGACCGGCCTACGCCTGATTTGGTGCGCCTCATGGACAGCATTGAGCACATCGGCATCGCTGAGCCGCTGATCGTCCGCCCCCGTGAGGGCGGCGGATATGAGATCATTTCCGGCCACCGGCGCGATTACTGCGCGAAGGCTGTGG
>CAZLQJ010000132.1:0-1983 GCA_964561705.1 uncultured Lachnoclostridium sp.
AGGGCAGGATGCCGGATAACGTCCGGTGGAGGTGACTCCAAGGCTAGTGCAACAGAAATATACCGCCAGTGCATACTGGTAAGGGTGGAAGGGTGGCTTAAGAGACCACCGCAGACAGGGTAACCTGTCTGGCATATGTAAACCCCATCCGAAGCAAGACCAAAAAGAGACTTATGGCGGCCCGTCAGTCTCAGGTAGGTCGCTTGAACCTGTTGGCAACAGCAGGTCTAGATAGATGAACATTCAATGACATAACCCGGCTTATCGTCCTGCTCATATTTATTTTACAGATAAGAATTTTTATAGGAGTGCGTTATGAGTAAAGTAAGAACAAGATTTGCACCAAGCCCGACAGGCAGAATGCATGTGGGAAACTTAAGAACAGCTCTTTATGCATATTTGATCACAAAGCATGAGGGCGGCGATTTCCTCCTCCGTATTGAAGATACAGACCAGGAACGTTACGTAGAAGGTGCGGTAGATATCATTTATCGTACATTAGAAAAGACAGGATTGATCCATGATGAAGGTCCGGACAAGGACGGCGGCGCAGGTCCGTATGTTCAGAGTGAACGACAGGCATCCGGTATTTATCTGGAATATGCAAAAAAATTAGTAGAAAAAGGGGAAGCATATTACTGCTTTTGCGATAAAGAACGCCTGGAAGGATTAAAACAGGAAGTTGCAGGAAAAGAGATCATGATTTATGACAAACACTGTCTTTCTTTAAGTAAGGAAGAAGTGGAAGCAAATCTTGCAGCCGGCAAGCCATATGTTATCCGTCAAAATAATCCACAGACAGGTACTACGACATTCCATGATGAAATTTATGGAGATATTACGGTAGATAATTCAGAATTAGATGATATGATCCTGATTAAATCAGATGGATATCCAACTTATAATTTTGCCAATGTAGTAGATGACCATCTGATGGGCATTACCCATGTTGTACGTGGAAATGAATATCTGTCTTCTTCACCGAAATATAACCGTTTATATGAAGCATTTGGATGGGAAGTTCCGGTTTACGTCCATTGTCCACTGATCACAGATGAAACACATAAAAAATTATCAAAACGATGTGGACATTCCTCCTATGAAGACCTGGTTGAACAGGGCTTTTTAACGGAAGCTATCGTAAACTTTGTAGCACTTCTTGGCTGGAGCCCGGAAGATGACAGAGAAATCTTCTCTCTTCAGGAACTTGTGGAAGCATTTGATTACCATCATATGGGAAAAGCACCATCTGTTTTTGATTATACAAAGTTAAAATGGATGAACGGTGAATATATCAAGGCAATGGACTTTGATAAATTCTATGAAATGGCACTTCCATACATCAAAGAAGTGATTACAAAAGATTATGATCTGAAAAAGATTGCTGAAATGGTGAAGACACGTATTGAAGTGTTCCCGGATATCAAAGATCTGATCGATTTCTTTGAAACCTTACCGGAATATGACACTGCCATGTACTGTCATAAGAAAATGAAGACCAATGAAGAAACTTCTCTGGAAGTATTAAAAGAACTTCTTCCAATCTTAGAAGCACAGGAAGAATATACCAATGATGCGCTTTATGAAATGCTTATGAAATATGTAGCAGATAAAGGATGCAAAAATGGATATGCCCTGTGGCCGATCAGAACAGCAGTTTCCGGAAAACAGATGACACCGGCAGGTGCAACTGAGATTATGGAAATTATTGGAAAAGAAGAGACGATTCACAGAGTTAAAGTTGCGATTGAAAAATTAAGTAAATAATTCAAAGATAGAAAAACCGGCAGGGCGGAATGCTTTGCTGGTTTTTCTATCTTTGTTCCTGTGTGAAAAATACACAAAAAAACTGCAAAAAACAGGAAAAAACATACAAAATGTCATTTCGCAAAAAAAACAAAAATTCTTGTTGACTTTTGGCAGGTGTACGGTGTATATTAAACAAGCTGTCGCGAACAACAACAGATAACACACAGACAAGTC
>CAZLQJ010000133.1:0-1981 GCA_964561705.1 uncultured Lachnoclostridium sp.
GATTGATTTCATCATCAATTACCAGTGACAGCCATAAACGAAGCTGTGCAATATCCACAGCAGACGGATCAATATCCGCCGCAAAAATACAATTCTTAATGGTTTCATATTTCAGGTTATGTGGTGATCGCTCCATTTGATACATCAATCTGGTATCGTATGCATTCATTGTAATTGCCATATAAGCAGAAATATTCTGCCTTGCACGAACGATTTCATTCAACATTCCAAGCGGAAATGCTCCGGAACCTACTGCCGGATCTGCGACACGGACATTTCTCAGCGCATCATCAAAATCCTTTAAGCAATTTATATTTTCCTTAAACGATAGGATCTGTTCCGAAATCAATAATTTCTTATTAAAATCAAATTCCATATGGAATTTTCCATCTTCGTCTTGTACACGAATAGTTTTTTCTGTATCCTGCTCACGCATAAAGTCGCCGTACAGAATAAATTCACGGATTGCTTCTTCCTCTATCTGCAATGTATTGGTCAGATAGTTAATCAAACTTTCCTGACACATATAATGTACGATTTCACGAGGTGTGTAGAAAGCACCTTTGGATTTTCTGTCATTGACTTCCAGCAGATTTTCAAATACCTTACCCAGCATTTCAGGGTCAATGGCTACTTCTCGTTCCATCGGCTCATCTTCACTCATGGTAAAGTTGTATCTGTCGAAAATATCCAGAATACCATCTGCTTCACGTCCTTTGGTCGCAGCATTAGAAAAAATATCGTTTGGAATATTGAAATTATTGTGTTTCCAATCATATCCATCCATCGGCTCAAATAATCCACCGGACAGAAATGGGATTCTGCAATGTAGCGCAGGGCAATATCCCTGTTCTCCACGATTTACATTCAGTGCATCATAGAACAGTGGTTCTAATAATTCGTCAAAGAAATTTTGGTTCTTCTTTTCTGCAAGTTCAAAGAGCTTACGCATGAAATTATGTGGTCCACTTCCCCAAGGCTTCCCTTTCACACACCTGGCAAGAACTGCTTCATCCTCATCACGAATAGCCTCCAAGCCAACACTGGAAATACGATATGTCCCATCTCCCACAGGACGATATACCATCGGTATCAGTTCTCTGGATTTTGCACCACATGCATAATAAGCATTCTTGTATTCTTTTTCAGTCAAAGTGTTCGGCCACGCACCTACGCCCAGCCAACCTTTTTTCTGCAGAAAATATAAGAATACAATCTGCCCCATCAGCTTCTTTGCAAACTGCGCAGAAGTAAAATTGTGCTGTTGCGCTTCAATACAGAAATCTTCGTTTTCTTCCAGCTTTTCACGTAACTGATGGAATTTCTCGCAATACAGTTTAAAAAACTCATCCGTAACTTTTTCAACACTGAACGCATTTTCCAAATCGTCCAATGTAGGATGTTCTGAATCAGCCTCACTATCTAAAATTAATCTTTCAAAACGACTAATTGCTGTATGACACGGTTCATGATACTCATCATTTCCACCCACCAGATAGGAATACCTCTTTGCCGGAGTCAAATTTTCCGTAGTTTTCAAATGACCGTTCTCGATTTTTATTTCATAATCAAGGCGAACAAAAGACAGTCTCCATTTTGGTTCCCCTTCTGTATAGAAGGCGATAAACGCAGCATCCGCATTGGCATTTTCAATCAATTTCTTGGCATAGCTGCGCTGAGTGCTTCTGGAATTTTCAACATATCCTGCATTTTTCAGCTGCACTGCCATAATAATGATATTCTTTTTATCCGGTGTTTTATAATTTCCCACATGAATGGAACCTACAATATGGGATGAAAAATTTGTAAATTCTTTTCTGAACTTGTCCGGTGATACCATGCTGACCTTTGGAAATATTTCTCGAACCAAATCAACATAATTTTTTGTAACATAGGGACTTTTCAGTATTGCTTCTATCTTTTTAATAACAGCATTCATTTATCGTGTACCTCCCGTTTTCAGATAGCAGGAAAGAACAAT
>CAZLQJ010000134.1:0-1939 GCA_964561705.1 uncultured Lachnoclostridium sp.
GTGTTTCAAACAAGGGCCATCTCTTACAGCATCCGACGTCTGCCCACCGGCTGGGTGCGCCGGGTGGAAAATGGGATGGAGTGCGCCATCCTCGGGGTGCTGTTCCTCTTCGCCGCCCTTCTTGCACAGGTGCAGTATGGGCTGTTCTGCGGCTTTTTGGCGCCCAGCGCCTACGGCCTTGTCCGGCAGGCGGTGTTTCTGCTGACTGCGGTGCTGGGGACCACCGCCGCGGTGGGGATGGAACTGATCTGGCCGTTTTTTGCCGTGGGCGGGGCGGCTGTCCTGCTCCCCCTGACAGAGACGGTCACAGGGCCCGCCTATCCCGTCTTTTTTCTGATGAGTATGGCGTTCTTCCTGCTGCGCAGCGTACATATCTGCGTGCTGCGCCGGCGGGAGCTCTACACCCAGCTCTCCTCCGTATCCGTCAAGGAAGCCATTGATACCCTGCATACCGGTCTGCTGTTCTTTCGGCGGTCGGGGGAACTCCTGCTATGCAACCGCAGCATGGAGGAGCTGGCACGGCAGATGACGGGGCAGCCGGTACAGGACGGAAGGCTGTTTCAGCGGCTGCTGGAGTGCGGCCCGCTGTGCGGCGGCTGCGCACGGGAAGTTCTGGGTGGACAGCAGGTGTTTCGCCTCCCCGATTCCTCCGTATGGAGCTTTTCCGCCCATGAGCTCCCCATGGGGCGCCAGACCATGCTTCTGCTGACTGCCGATGATGTCACGGAGCATTGGGACGCGGTGACCTTTCTTGCCCGGCAAAACCAGACGCTGGAGCAGCGCGGACAGGAGCTTCGCAGTACCATTGCGCATTTACAGGCCATCTGTGAAGCGGAGGAGATCGCCCGAAGCAAGGCGAGGGTGCATGACCTTTTGGGGCAGCGGATCAGCCTGCTGCTCCGGGCGCTGCGGGATGACCGACAGATGGATGAGTCGCTGCTGCTGGACTTTGCCCGCAGCCTTCCCACGGCCCTCCGGGAGGACCGCACGCCCAGCCCTGCTCATCGTCTGGAGATGCTGCGGGAGACCTTCCAGGGCATGGAGGTGTCGGTGGAGTTCCAGGGCGCGCTGCCGGAGGATGGGGCGGTGGCGGACAGTTTTGCCGAGATCGCCGTGGAATGTGTCACCAACGCCGTGCGCCACGGGTATGCCACCCGCATCCAATTCCACTTTTTCCAGAATGACTGCTGGCGCATGACGGTCACCGACAACGGCATCCCGCCCGCCGGACCCATCCGGGAGGGCGGCGGCATCGGCGGGATGCGCCGCAGGGTCCGTCAGCTTGGCGGTAGAATGGAACTCTATACTGTCCCCCGATTCCGAATCGAACTGTCTGTTCCAAAGGAGGCTGTGGAGAAATGACAAACGTTCTGATTGTGGAGGATCACGTTTCCATGCGGGAATCGCTGACCACGGCGCTGACGGCGGCGGGAGATTTTTCCGTGGTGGGCGAAGTGCCCAACGCAGACTATGCTCTGGATTTCTGTAAGCATCTGCATCCGGAACTGGTGCTGATGGATGTCTGCACCGAGGGCGGCGCCTCTGGGCTGAAGGCGGTGGAGGCCATCCGCAAAACAGATCCGGAGGTCAAGATCATCGTCATGACCGCCTTTGACGAGATCACCTATATCCCCCGGGCCAGGGCCGCCGGGGCCAACGGCTTTGTCTACAAAAGCCGGAGCCTGCACGATTTTCTGGAGGTGGCCCGGACGGTGATGGCGGGGGGCAGCAGCTTCCCGGAGCCCAGGACCATTCCCATGCCCCAGGGAGAGGCTCCCCTCACCGACCGGGAGATGGAGGTACTCCGGCTGATGTGCAAGCATATGACCACAAAAGAGATCGCCCAGGAGCTGTTTATCAGCGAAAACACCGTCAAGTATCACAAGATGAACATGCTGGGCAAGACCGGCTTTTCCAAGGCGGTGGATCTGGCCTTCTA
>CAZLQJ010000135.1:0-1875 GCA_964561705.1 uncultured Lachnoclostridium sp.
AGAATTAGTGCGCAGCTTCTTTCTTTATGCAAAAAAATAACTGCCAGCACTCGAAAGTTACTGACAGTTGGTGTAAAATATAAGTATGCCACTACCTAATAAATTACAAAAAAATTATACTCTGAATGAGGAAGGATATCAACTAAAACTTCCCCTAAATATTGAAACAATTATTCCGGAAGATGATTCGGTGCGGTTACTAAGTCAGTTTGTGGAGGGAATGGATTTGACTGACTTATATTCTACTTATGAAAGAATAAATTCTCTATCGCCAAGAACGCTTCTGAAAATTGTACTTTACTCTTACATGAATGGGGACTATTCTTCTCGTTCCATGGAACAAAACTGTAAGAGGGATATCAATTTCATGTATCTTTTGGAAGGCGCACCGGCTCCTGACCATGCAACTTTTGCAAGGTTCAGAAGTATTCATTTTGCACCGTGTGCCAAACGAATTCTGGCTGAGATGTCCAATACTCTTTTTGAACTGGGTGAAATATCAGGCGAAACCATATTTATTGATGGGACAAAAATAGAGGCCTGCTCCAACAAATATACTTTTGTCTGGAAGAAAGCAGTCACTAAGAATCAGGAGAAACTTCTACTTAAAATAGCAAATCTGATCGCAGAGTGTGAGCAGCTTTATGATATTAAAATCGTTTATGGAAATACTGTAAAAATGAAACATGTAAAAAGACTCCGCAAGAAACTTTATGCTTTAAAAGAAGCTGAAAATCTGGTGTTTGTGCATGGTATTGGAAAGCGGAAATCTCCTCTTCAGAAAAGTATCGAAACACTGGAAGCATATTTGGACAAACTGAAAGAATACAATCAGAAGCTTTATATATGTGGAAAAAGAAACAGTTTTTCCAAAACAGATCATGATGCAACTTTTATGAGAATGAAAGAGGATGCCATGGGAAATGGACAGTTAAAGCCGGCCTTTAATCTTCAGCACGGAGTGGATGCGGAATATATTACATGGCTGACGATAGGACCCCAGCCTACAGATACTACCACACTGATTCCGTTTCTTAAAGAAGCCGAAGAATATTTGAAATTCAAGTACAAAAATATCACCGCCGATGCAGGCTACGAGAGTGAAGAAAACTATCTTTTTTTAGAAAACAATGGACAGCTTTCTTACATAAAACCGGCTAATTATGAAATCTCAAAAACAAGAAAATACCAGCAGGACATTGGAAAAATAGAAAATATGGAGTACGATTCAGAGAATGATGTTTACACATGTAGAAATGGTAAAAAGCTGACTGTTTCAGGAATTAGACATAGCAGGAGCAAAACCGGATATGTCAGTGAGAAGACGATTTATACATGTGAGAATTGCAGTAACTGTGAATATAAAAGCCAGTGTATTAAGGGGAATAATTGTAAGACACCACTGGAAGAGCGTACCAAAAATCTACAGGTAGCTAAAACATTTATTAAGCAACGACAGGCAGACCTGGAAAGGATTCTGTCAGAGAAAGGGATTCTGTATCGAATGAATCGGAGTATTCAGGCTGAAGGCTCCTTCGGAGATTTAAAGCAGGATATGAGATTTCGAAGATATTTGTGTAAAGGAAATGCAAACGTTCTTGCGGAGAGTATTCTTTTGGCAATGGCAAGAAATGTAAATAAATTGCACAATAAAATACAAAACAACAAAACAGGAACGCATCTTTTTCCGTTAAAAAGAGCTTAAATTTTGAAATTTTAAAACGTACTATTCAGGCATCGGAAGATGCCTGGTTAAGTGCACCCTTTTTTAGCTTATACTAAAAAAACAACTATAAAAAAAGCCAAAACTCAAAGAAATAAGCGAAAAAAAGAGGCTTCGCCCCAACGATTTTCAATCGTTAAAGCGACAGCCTC
>CAZLQJ010000136.1:0-1865 GCA_964561705.1 uncultured Lachnoclostridium sp.
CTGGTTCTGAATATACTAATTTTTTCATGATAATCTCCTCCGATTAGTTATTATTTTGTGTAGCGTCCCAAGCTTTTTTGATACCCTGAGCATATTCATATGTAGCTTCTCCAACTTTGTCTTTTCCAAGATCAATAGCTCTGCCTGCAAAAGCATATACATTGTCACTAGTCACTGGGCTACAAATTGTTTCATAAAGTCCAGCAGCCTCATCACGGTAGGTAACGCTAATACATGAATAATAGGTCGTCTGATATTTATCCACACCGATTGCGTTTTGGATATTTGTTCCACCGATTACAAGATTTGATACGTAGTTGTCACCTTTTTCAACATACTTTGGCATGCCATCAAAATCTGTTCCATGTGTTACCGTAGCATCTAAACCATACTTCCAATCCCAGTCAGAAACGTTCATTCCATTCAGAGTCTTAGGGAAGGTATATCCAAAGCGGAGACCAGTTTTTGTAAATCCGACTTCTTCACCATTAACTACATCATCCTGGTAGTCCATTCTTAAGGAGGTTCCTAAATAAAATTCATCTTCAGTTTCGGCTGTTCTTACATTAATTTCAGCAGCTGAAGCAACAGTGGTTCCCACTGCCCCTTTTGGAATGAGTTTTAATGCTTTCAATTTGACTGCCGGGAAGCTTAAAGTTTGAACCTGATCTTTAGTTCCACTCCATGTACCATCTGCTAATTTAAAGAACTCCTGTCCATCTAAAGATCCTTGTATTTCATATGTTTTAATGTTACCATTGTTTCCATTAGTATCATGACGAGGAGTATACTGCAGTCCATCAACGATTGTAGCATCTTCAAATTCCATAGTCACCCATGCTTCTGAAAGATTATTTATAGCTCCAGTTCCAACATCAGCACTATATCGAGAATGCCAACGTGTATCTATATTTCCATCGAATGCATATGCAAGCGGACCATCACCATCTGTTCTGCCTTCTTCACTTCCAGTAGCTACTGTAAGTGCCTGCTGAGGATAAAAACCGCCCGGCTCATAAATATACACATCAAAGGAAGTTGATTTTCCAGCTTTGGAAACTGTCACTGTTTTTTTACCTGTTGATGAGCTGTCGAAACCTGAAACTGTGTAATCTGCAATTGTTTCTTTTTCTGTGTTAGAAGTATACTGTTTTACAACAAGTCCTGCTGTATTTAATACTTCACCAACTTTGTATACTGTCTTACTTGGAAGCGTTGCAATTTCAAGATTACCGGCAAGATCAGAAACAGTACCATCTACATAAATCTCTCTAAATACAGTCCAGCCTCTTCCTCCTTTACTATATCCACTTGTCAAACGGATAGATGTAACCTTTAATAAATTTTCTCCAGTTCCAGCTTCATATTTATAGTAACCTATCTGAGTACGGTCTGTTGAATGTTCATCTGAAGTGTCTACTTTGTTTATTTGATTTCCAGTTGTTGTTAAAGTTTGGAATTCATCATTTGTGGCAGTTTTATATTGTAATGTTGCACTTGTTGAGTAACCGTATTGAGCTCCTCGATCCATCTGAAATTCAATAGCTGTTAAATCGATAGGAGATTTAAAATCCAATTGAATATAGTCACCTGCTTCAGGATTAGCAGCTAAATACAAAATAGAATCTGCTTTTGTATTAGAGTTATCAAATAATTTTTCGAAACTAGATAATTTTTTTTGACCTGCTTGATAATCAACAAGTGTTCCAACGGACATGTCATTTTTAAAATATGTTGTAATCTTTGCCTCAATGTCTGTAGCACTACCATTCGTCGCGTACGGATGATAATATGTTGCATCGGTAAATGGTGTCTGTGCCTCCACCTGCATTACAGCTGGTCCTACATTCGCAACTGATAATGCC
>CAZLQJ010000137.1:0-1822 GCA_964561705.1 uncultured Lachnoclostridium sp.
ATACAGATCATCGCATCATCAACCTGCCAGTTAATTTTCGGTCAGTGCTTATTCGCTCGTCCGATATTCATCAGAGTCATGGCGGCAGTTTCCTTGTGCTTCCTGCATAAGATGTCACGTCAGTTATTACTGGGTATTCAGTTTCCAATGTACTTTCGAGGAGTCCTTAAAACTCTCTCTAATTACTAAATTCAACTGACTTGCCCGGATGCAAAAAAAATCTGCTGATTTTTCAAAAAATATTTTCCTGATACATTCTCCGCATCTTGTTTAAAATTGTTTTCAGCTTGTACGCCAGAACCTGCCGTGACACTCCCATAATCCCTGCCAGCTGTACCTGCGTCTTATTCTCAAAATAAATGCTGTAAATAATCATCCGTTCTTCTGCATCCAGCTGATTAATCACCTTATGGATATCTCGTCTCTCCACACTGCTGATCACGCTGTCTTCCACATCGCAGCTATAATCCGGGAAATCCTCAATAGAGAATTCATAATCCTGTCCATTCGTCTCGCTGTAAGGGATTTCCCGCAGTCTCCGTTCAACAACCTCACCTTTTTCATTCTTGATTTCGACCTTCCTTGGCTGGCTGCTTCGGTAAAAATTATTCATGGCATAAGCCACTTCCTTTGTGATTTCAATCATCTTTCCATCTACATTTGCGTAATATTTCCCGTCGTATTTATATGGATGTTCAATATACATATCCGTCCTCCTGAATTTGAAATTTGTTTGCCAGTTTCAAATTCAAAAGGCGGTCCTCTGATCTGGTTCATGCCTGCTCCAATAAGTACTGCCAGGTAAAACCTGCAGGTATTGGCTGAAAATTCAGGCACGAAAAAAAGCCCCAGTAGTCTTTTTTTTAACTACTGAGGCTTCCGTCTCTCAAATATAATTCAGTTTTCTATGCCCTCTTTCATCAGCATAACCATTGTATCAGAGTAAAGTTCATAAAGTGTCCGTTTACAGGGCTTAAAAGTTCATTATTCTCATTGGATTGTACACATTTTCAAGGGAAATGTTCACTTCCTCTTTTCCCCTAACAGTTCATCCATTTTTTATCTGAAAATCTAAGGATTTTCCATCAGCTCTCCATCCACATACATCTGGAACTTTTCCGGATCATGGACAATATCATAGTCTTGTCCCCATTCAACAGGCTTATATTCCACCACCATTACCGGCTCCTGTCCTTCTATCTCATCTTCCCAGAGATATACTCTAAGATTCAGGCTGGTGGCATACCCATAATCTGTGGAGAATCTAACAGACTGAAAAGAATTATCCTTGCATTTTTTGACAAGGAGTTTTGGAAAATCCTCTTTATCTTCAATCTGTTTTCTGTTTGCAACAACAGTAAGTGTTTCATCCTGATTCATTTTCATACTGTTAATGACATCCGGCTCTCCCTCTTTATGTTTCTGCGCACAACCCGAAACAAAGGCTGCTGCTAATAACAGACATATTAACGCATGCTTTTTCCTCTTCAATTTAATAATCACCTCTGTTCTGCTGATAAAGTACCTACTGCATAGTTAATTACTTCCTCCGGTGTTGGTCGATTCCCTTTTATTTTAACTTTGCGCCATTCTGCCTGTACCTCTGGATCCGTGTTATCATATCCGGCATCAATTGCTCTCTGGATTTCCGCATATACCTCTTCCGGAGTGGTATGGAATTTTTCAGCAACCTTCTCAAAAATAGTTTTTCTGTGCATTTTATATCTCCTCTTTTTGAATTAGTATTAGTTCTTTAGAACTACTATAGCACAGATAAAAACAAAACAGAATCCCCATTCGTTTGACAAATTGTGACAAAAAC
>CAZLQJ010000138.1:0-1792 GCA_964561705.1 uncultured Lachnoclostridium sp.
ACAAGGTAGCCGTATCGGAAGGTGCGGCTGGATCACCTCCTTTCTAAGGAGCAATGTGCAAAAGCACATGAAGTTCCGGTCAGACAAGGGAAGCATTTTTTGAGAATGCATTGTTCGATTTTGAAGATACCATAGAGAATAGTTGGGGGTGTAGCTCAGCTGGGAGAGCACCTGCTTTGCAAGCAGGGGGTCAGGAGTTCGATCCTCCTCATCTCCACCAAAAACAAGGGCGCATAGCTCAGGTGGTTAGAGCGCACGCCTGATAAGCGTGAGGTCGGTGGTTCGAGTCCACTTGTGCCCACCATAAAAACTTCAGAGACAGATATCAGAAGATAAAAAGAAAAGTTATCTTTTGACACCTGTTCCTGAAAAGGGATAGAAAAAAGGCATCTTGAAAATTGAATAAGAAAAGTATGAGGAAATACAATCAAGTGAAACGACACGATTTTTAAATTTAAAAAATTTAGAAGTTGGGTAAAAGAAAACTACAATGTATTTTAAAGAGAACTCAGAAACATGACAAATGGTAAAGCTGATAAGAGCGCAGGGCGGATGCCTTGGCATTGGGAACCGAAGAAGGACGTGGTTAACTGCGATAAGCTGCGGTGAGTTGTAAGCAAACATAGACCCGCAGATTTCCGAATGGAGCAATCCATATGAGTGAAGCTCATATATCATATACTGAATCCATAGGTATATGAGGGGAACCTCCTGAACTGAAACATCTAAGTAGGGAGAGGAAGAGAAATCAACCGAGATTTTGTGAGTAGTGGCGAGCGAAAGCGAAAGAGGCCAAACCGAGAGAAGCAATTCTTTCGGGGTTGCGGACTGCATTTAGCATTGTCGACGGTTAATAGAACAGGATGGGAAGCCTGACCGAAGAGTGTGATAGTCACGTAAATGAAAACCAGAGACAGCGAGCAGTATCCAGAGTACCGCGGGACACGTGAAACCCCGTGGGAAGCTGGGGGGACCACCCTCCAAGCCTAAATATTCCCCAATGACCGATAGCGAAGAGTACTGTGAAGGAAAGGTGAAAAGAACCCCGGGAGGGGAGTGAAAGAGAACCTGAAACCCTGTGCTTACAAGCACTGAGAGCACGTCAATGTGTGATCAGGTACCTTTTGTAGAATGGTCCGGCGAGTTATCGTATGTAGCAAGGTTAAGTTCTTAAGGAACGGAGCCGAAGCGAGAGCGAGTCTGAATAGGGCGAATAAGTTGCATGCGATAGACCCGAAACCGGGTGACCTAGCCATGTCCAGGCTGAAGTGGAGGTAAAACTCCATGGAGGGCCGAACCGACCCCCGTTGAAAAGGTGGCGGATGAGGTGTGGCTAGCGGAGAAATTCCAATCGAACCCGGATATAGCTGGTTCTCCCCGAAATAGCTTTAGGGCTAGCGTTGTATTAGATTACCGGAGGTAAAGCACTGAATGGGCTAGGGGCCGAGAGGTTACTGAACCTTATCAAACTAAGAATGCCGGATAATTGATGTACAGCAGTCAGACTACGTGAGATAAGTCTCGTGGTCGAAAGGGAAACAGCCCAGACCCACAGCTAAGGTCCCGAAATAGATTTAAGTGGAGAAGGATGTGGGGTTGCACAGACAACCAGGATGTTGGCTTAGAAGCAGCCACTCATTAAAAGAGTGCGTAATAGCTCACTGGTCGAGTGACCCTGCGCCGAAAATTCAACGGGGCTAAAATGTACACCGAAGCTTGGGATTGTACTTTGTACAGTGGTAGGAGAGCGTCGTATGAGAGGAGAAGTCAGAACGGAAGTGCTGGTGGATTT
>CAZLQJ010000139.1:0-1712 GCA_964561705.1 uncultured Lachnoclostridium sp.
CCCGTAATCGGCCCCGTAGATTATGGGGCCGATTTCTTTCGTATGCTTGTGAAATGGTTTTGGAATATGATATAATTGTTTTATACTGATTCCCCGGAGGAAACGAATATGAAGCTCATGATCGCATCCGATATTCATGGCAGCGCCCTGTGGTGCAGCCGCCTACTGGAAGCATGGAAGAATGAGGGCTGCCCCCGCATGCTGTTGCTGGGCGATTTGCTCTACCATGGCCCCCGAAATGATCTGCCCGACGAGTATGCACCCAAGCAGGTAATCGAAATGCTCAATGGCATCCGCGAACATCTGCTGTGTGTGCGCGGCAACTGTGAGGCGGAAGTGGACCAGATGGTGCTCACTTTTCCTGTGATGGCGGATTACTGTGCCCTGCCCCTGGAAGAAAACATCATCTATGCCACCCATGGCCACCATCATGGCGAGAATAATCCTCCGCCGATGGTGAAGGGCGATGTGCTGCTGTGCGGTCATACCCATGTTCCCGCCTTCAATGTGCATGAAGATTTCACCTATATCAATCCCGGCAGCGTTTCCATCCCGAAAAACGGCAGCGCCCACAGCTACCTGATCTTCGAAGAGGGACTGTTCAGCTGGAAGGATCTGGAGAACGGCGTAATATGGAAACAAGAAATCCTGCGCTGATTCTTTACAATGAAAACCCTTGACAAACAACTCATTTTGATGTATTATATATGAGCACTGAGGCGAACACCTCAGTTGAGGTCCCCTAGCTCAGCTGGATAGAGCGTCTGGCTACGGACCAGAAGGTCAGGGGTTCGAATCCCTTGGGGTCCGCCAAATGAAACCGCTTGATAATGAATCAAGCGGTTTCTTCTTTGTCAAATTGTACTGCCATCAAAAAAGTGGACACCCTCTTTTCCTATAAGCAGGTCCCCTGCGCCGCCGCATCGGCCGTTATGCAGTTTTATGATGTTTGTTCCCATGTCCACCGAAATTGAAGCGGTTTTGTCTTGCAAGTCCGCACCTGCGAATATTCATCGGTGTATTCCGGTATCTCATATGGATTCTATAGTGGTTGTAGAAAACGATGTAACGATCGATTTCTGCAGCCATATTTTTTGCCATTAATTTAGGCATTGGATAAATACATTCACACTTCAGGCAAGAAAAGAAGCTTTCGATTACAGCGTTATCATAGGGTGTACCAGGTTCCGACATGGACGGTACGATATTGTGTATATCCAAGAAACGTTTGTAATCCTTTGCTGAGAAAACATTGCCCTGATCGCTATGCAGGATGATCGGCTTCTCCGATAGATCCGGCAGCATTTCCATTGCCCGGCGAATTGTGCGCTTTACCAACGGCTTGTTCTGCAAATCCGCAAACTGATACGCAACAATCGAGCGGTCATACAAATCGATAATCGCGCACATGTAGAACTTCTTATCCTCGGCGTTGATCTGTGTAATATCAATGCACCATTTCTGATTGGGTCGACTCGCATAGAAATTCCGCATTAGCAAATTGGGATATGGGCTGACTTCTTTCTTAAGGGTGCTCGCCCTGGCAGTACGGATGCAACACGACAGCAGATTGTATTTTTTCATCAGGCGATACACCGCGCCATCACTTAAACACGCCAGTTTCCGCAAACGCAGATAGGCTGCAATTTTTCGATACCCAGCGGAATAATTGCACATCTCCTGATATCTGCGTATATGACGTATAACCGTAC
>CAZLQJ010000140.1:0-1662 GCA_964561705.1 uncultured Lachnoclostridium sp.
CATGAAGCACAACGAGGGCAAACCGTTGTTCATCCTGCACGACGGCCCTCCGTATGCAAACGGCAATATCCATATGGGTACTGCACTGAACAAAATCGTCAAGGATATCATCATCCGCGAAAAGAACATGGAGGGCTTCCGTGCTCCCTATGTGCCTGGTTTTGATACCCACGGCCTGCCCATTGAGCTGAAGGCTCTGTCTTCTGTTGGCGAGAAGAAGAAGGACATTTCCAAGCTGGAGCTGCGCCAGATCTGCGAGAAATTTGCAACTGAGCATATCGACATCATGAGTGACCAGTTCAAGCGTCTGGGTGTTATCGGCGATTTCGAGCATCCGTATCTGACGCTGGATCCTTCTTTTGAGGCTCACCAGATCGAGATCTTTGGAGAGATGGCGAAAAAGGGTTACATCTACAAAGGCCTGAAGCCTGTCTATTGGTGCCCGGACTGCCGCACTGCACTGGCAGAGGCAGAGATCGAGTACGGCGAGGACGATTGTGATTCTATCTTCGTCCGTTTCCATGTTTCTGAGGATCCCAATGGTGTGCTGGCAAAGTACGGCATCCCCATGGATAAGACCTACTTTGTGATCTGGACCACTACCACTTGGACTCTGCCTGCAAATGAGGCGATCTGCCTGAACGGCCAGTTTGAGTATTCCTTCGTCAAGATCGGCGAGGAGTACCACATCATGGCTACCGATCTGGTCAAGAGCGTCATGGATGCCTGTGGTATTACCGAGTACGAGATCGTCGGTGAGCCGGTCAGTGGTGCAGAGTTTGAGCTGATGCGCTATCAGCATGTTTACCTGCCTAAGCAGGGTTATGTCATTCTGGGCGACCATGTCACTCTGGAAAGCGGTTCCGGCTGTGTTCATACCGCAGGCGGCCACGGTGTAGATGACTTTAATGTGAGCCAGAAGTACCCGCAGGTGCAGATCACTGTGCCGGTGGACGACGGCGGCTACCTCACCGAGCTGGCAGGCAAATACGCAGGTCAGCGTGTATGGGCAGCAAACAAGACGATTTTGGCAGATCTGACTGCCTCTGGCGCTGTCATGGGTCAGGTGCATATCAAGCACCAGTATCCCCATTGCTGGCGCTGCCACAATCCCATCATCTTCCGCGCTACCGAGCAGTGGTTCTGCTCTATCGCAAAGTTCCGTGAGGATGTCAACCAGGCGATCGACACGGTTACCTGGATGCCGGATTGGGGCCATGACCGTATGATGGGCATGGTGCGTGACCGTAACGACTGGTGCATCAGCCGTCAGCGCACCTGGGGTGTTCCGATCCCGTCCTTCACCTGTAAGAAGTGCGGTTCCTACCATATTACGGAGGCTTCTATTCAGGCTGTCAGCGCGCTGTTCCGTAAGGAAGGTTCTGACGCATGGTACAAGTATGATGCTGAGCAGATCATTCCTGCAGGCGAAGTCTGCGAGAAGTGCGGCGCTTCTGAGTGGGAAAAGGACACCGACATCATGGATGTCTGGTTCGATTCCGGCTCTACCCACGCAGCAGTTCTGGGCGAGCGCAGCGATCTGCGTTTCCCTGCAGATATGTATCTGGAGGGCGGCGATCAGTTCCGTGGTTGGTTCCAGTCCAGTCTGCTCACCGGCGTGGCCGTCAAGGGCGAGGCGCCCTACCGCAACGTGCTGTGCCA
>CAZLQJ010000141.1:0-1645 GCA_964561705.1 uncultured Lachnoclostridium sp.
ATGATTGGATGAATGTTTCTACAAACTACCGTAATAGTTTTGCTATAAGTTTTTTAACTTGCAAAACGATTATGGTATTTTTTGCGAAAAATACAGGAAAAGGAGCCATTATGGAAGAGAAAAACGAAAACAGACGATTGGAAACGGAAAGGATCCCAAAGTTGATCTTGAAATTCTCCGTTCCCTGTGTGATGGGTCTGTTGATCAGCGCACTATATAACATTGTTGACCAGATCTTCATTGGAAACAGCGAACTGGGTTACTTGGGCAATGCCGCCACAGGCGTTTCCTTTCCGGTGATCTGTATTGCCAACGCCTTTGCCTGGTGTGTCGGCGATGGCGCAGCCTCTTATCTGAGCATCTGTGCCGGACGGAAGGACACGGACAGTGCCCATAAATGTGTGGGTACGGGTATCACCGTGTCCACCATTATCAGCATTGTGCTGGCGGTGATCTGCCTGCTGACGGCGCAGCCGTTGATGCGCCTGTTCGGTGCATCGGATCAGACACAGGAACTGGCCGTTACCTATTTTGAGATCATTGCAGCTTTTTTCCCCTTCTATTTGCTGCTGAATGTGATGAACAGCATGATCCGTGCGGATGGCAGCCCCACTTATGCAATGGTAGCCATGCTGACCGGTGCCATCACCAATATCATTTTGGATCCGGTGTTTATTTT
Source organism: uncultured Lachnoclostridium sp. (assembly GCA_964561705.1). Lineage (GTDB taxonomy): Bacteria > Bacillota > Clostridia > Lachnospirales > Lachnospiraceae > HGM12587. The sequence goes on from CAZLQJ010000141.1 coordinate 680, forward strand.
TGGCCTGAAGTGGGGCATTGCAGGCGCTGCATGGGCTACGGTGATCGGACAGGTTGCATCCTTTGCGCTGTGTGCTGTGTATTTCCGCAAACCCAGAAGCTTCAAGCTGACAGGCCGCAGCTTTATTCCGGATCTGTCCATTTTGTGCAAGATGATCGGACTTGGTGCGGCTACGTTCATTACGCAAATTTCCATCGTGGCCGTGACACTGGTGTGCAACATCACCTTGGCGCACTATGGCGCTCTGTCCAAATATGGTCAGGATATCCCCATTTCCGTGTTCAGCATCCAGACAAAGGTCTATACCATCGTACTGAACATCGTTACCGGTATCGCTCTGGGTGGACAGCCTATTTTCGGCTATAACTACGGCGCAAAGCGGCTGGATCGGGTAAGACAGGCCTATATGATCGTTTTGCGTGCAACGCTGATCACCTGCGCCGTTGCCACCCTTATTTTCCAACTGTGGCCGGAAGCCGTGGTGGGGATTTTTGGCAAGGGCGATGCACTGTATGAGGAATTCGCTGTAAAAACCTTCCGCATTTATCTGTCGCTGGTCACGGTCACTTGCCTGATCAAAATGACCGCCCTGTTTTTTCAGTCCATTGGAAAATCTGTGGGTGCGGTGGTATCATCGTTGGTGCGTGATATCCTGTGCTTCGTTCCGTTGGCATTGACACTGCCTGTGCTGATGGAAAGCAACGAGCCGGGCACGGGAATCGACGGCATTTTGTATGCTGCGCCGCTGTCGGATATGGTGGCGGCGGTGGTCATTCTGGTGCTGACGGTTTCGTTCTTTAAAAAGATGAAAAGAGAAACGGCTGAAATCGCTGTTGAGAGCTGATGAGCCTGCAAGGCAACGCTTTTTGTTCAGATTGCAATAATGGTAGACACAACTGTGTCTACCATTATTCAGCTCGTCAAAGAACCCCTGTTTTTGCTCAGCGGAAACAGGGGTTTTAACGT
>CAZLQJ010000142.1:0-1626 GCA_964561705.1 uncultured Lachnoclostridium sp.
GTCGTAAATATCCTTACATTGATTTCAGACCAAATCGTGAAATTGGTAATGAAGTTCTCGCAGTGGAAGGCATCTCTAAGACAATTGACGGTGTGAAAGTACTGGATAATATTTCATTTACATTAAATCATGATGACAAAGTTGCCTTCGTAGGAGGCAATGAACTTGCAAAAACAACGTTATTTAAGATCCTTGCAGGGGAAATGGAACCGGATGAAGGTACCTTTAAATGGGGTGTAACAACAAGTCAGTCTTACTTCCCGAAAGACAATACCAAAGAATTTGACAACGATTACACCATCGTAGACTGGCTGACCCAGTATTCAGAAATCAAAGATGTGACCTATGTACGTGGTTTCTTGGGCAGAATGCTTTTTGCTGGAGAAGACGGTGTGAAGAAGGTACGTGTACTTTCCGGTGGAGAAAAGGTACGCTGTATGCTTAGTAAACTGATGATCTCCGGTGCAAATATTCTGATTTTGGATGAACCGACGGACCACTTGGATATGGAATCCATTACGGCGCTGAATAACGGTATGATGAAATTCCCAGGAGTTTTATTATTCTCTTCCCGTGATCATCAGATTGTTCAAACAACAGCAAACCGTATTATTGAAATTCTTCCAAATGGAATGATGATCGATAAGATCACAACGTATGATGAATATCTGGAAAGTGATGAAATGGCTAGAAAGAGAACCGTTTTCGTTGCACAGAGGGATGAAGATAACAATTAAGGAAAAAGCTGGGCGCAAGCCCAGCTTTTATGGATAAAAGGAATATGAAAACGAGTACTTTAATAAAGAGATTTTTACCATATTATAAAAAATACCGGCATATTTTGATCCTGGATCTGATCTGTGCCGGATTAACGTCTGTTTGCGAGCTTGTACTGCCTATGATCATCAGGGATCTGACCAATATGGCAACAAATAATCTGGCAGCGCTGACTCTCCAATACGTATTGCGGCTGGGAATTTTATATACAGCTCTTCGGATTTTGGATGGAGGAGCGAATTATTATATGGCAGGAATGGGGCATATCATGGGAACCTATATGGAAACAGATATGCGAAGAGAGGCTTATGCGCATTTACAGAAACTGTCTAATACGTATTATAATAATACAAAGGTTGGGCAGATCATGGGGCGTATTACCAATGACCTGTTCGATGTGACGGAATTTGCACACCATTGTCCGGAAGAATTTTTTATAGCAGCTTTGAAAGCAGGAATTTCTTTCATCATTCTTTTTGGAGTGAGTCCGATTTTGACCTTACTGATCTTTTTGTGTTTGCCAGTGATGTTTTTTGTATGCCTGAAATTAAGCAGAAAACAAAAACAGGTATTTCGTGAACAGCGTCAGCAGATTGGTGAATTAAATGCCCGCATTGAGGATAGTCTTTTGGGACAGCAGGTGGTAAAGGCATTCACCAATGAAGAAAAGGAAAATCAAAAATTTGAAGGGGATAATCTTAAATTTTTAGACATTAAAAAGCGCAGTTACCATGTGATGGCAACTTTTAGTACGACAAATCGTTTGTTTGATGGAATGATGTATCTTCTGGTCATTGTGGCAGGTGGCGTGTTTCTGACAAAAGGACTCATTTCTGCAGGAGATCTGGT
>CAZLQJ010000143.1:0-1506 GCA_964561705.1 uncultured Lachnoclostridium sp.
CGCACGATACTCCCGATAGGAGAGTATAGAAGTGCGCCCTTTAGTTCCTAAAGGGTTTTTTCGTATTTTCCGAAAACCCAATTACTCAATCCAGTATGTATCATCACCGTAATTCTGAATGTGACATTTGGGGGGCGTTTGTTTCAACACTTGATAAACATTGTAGCAATCTGGATATGGGCTAATCAGTCCCATCATTGCAAAACCAAACCAAAAGCCATTCCACGATTTCCACGCTATCGGGCTAAACCAAAAAATTAAAATGGGTACAATTCCTAATAGCAACGGAAGTAATGACATTATAATAAATCGCCCTCTTTTCAAGGGGTAGGATGCCAGCGCAACAGCCGCAAAAGACTTCGGATAAAAACCTATATATACAGTTGCTTCTGCCGGGTACATAATAGCGTGTAACCATTCGTGAACAATCAAGCCTGCAAAACCTGCAACAAAACCGATTATGAAAAATACAGGCTCTATAATCACTTTTCCTGCGAGAAAAGTTTTGATAAACATAGAAAGAAAAATTACAGTAAACGGTACTATCGCAAACGGCAATGCCTTTACCATCATTTCTTTCATTGTAGTAGGCAATACCATTTTCTTTTTCTTTGCTTTGGTATCTAAATATCCTTTTTGGTAATCTGATACTTCGCCCTTAATTATTCCAACCCATTTTATTTGTGCCATTAAAATTGTTCTCTCCAATATAATTTTTGCCGTAGTATTATCGTTGTTCGATGGCTTGTATAGTCTCTGTGATACCATCACAATTTTTAATTATATCATAGAAATGTGAAAAAATCTACCATCTGCACAAAGAAACGCCCGAACAATCTTGAAAATTTTTCGGGCGTTCCTCTCTGTATTCAGATAACGGCTTTCTGCGGCTCTTTTTGCGGCAAACTGCTGACCGGGACGAACACGCCCTTTGCAATGTCCTCTGCACGAATGGCGGCTTTCTTGGCTTCGATTTCTGCTTTTTTTCTCCTCTTGATTTTGTCCTCGTATCGCTTCTGCGCTCCGCTGGCTTTCCGCTTCAAGTAGTTCTGATGAAGCCTGTCCTTGCGTTCCTCACGCTTGCGGATTTCCTCTAATTCCTCCGGGGTAAGCTCCACTTCTCCGAACGCCGGGGGAACGAAACGCCCAACGAAATTGAAGTAAATCTCAACCTCCTGTGTGGTGTCCCGGCTGCCTTTTCTGTCACGCTCATGCACAAGGATTTTCTCGATAAACTCATTGAGCATGGTAACGGTCAGCTTGTCAAAACTCTCGTATTTGTCAATCAGAGCGATAAAACGGTCAGCGTCCTTTTCGTGCTTCTCGTAGCCCTTGACTGCCTTTTCCAGAGCAGAGATTTCAGCGGTAAGCTCGGCTTGCTCCTTTGCGTATTGAGCGTCCAATGTGGCATAGCGGCTGTCGGGCAGTTTCCCCAATGCGTTGTCCTCGTAGATTTTGCAGAGCAGGACTTCCAGCTCGGAAACTCTCTGCTTGGCGGTAGCAAGG
>CAZLQJ010000144.1:0-1348 GCA_964561705.1 uncultured Lachnoclostridium sp.
ATGAAACAGCGGAGCAGTTGAAAGAACTGATTGCAATCGGCGAGGCGATGGCACGGAAATATGAGGTAGTAGTGACGAATCCACCGTATGCTGGAACATCAAACCTGAGTGCTAAAGTAAATAATTTTGTAAAGAAATACTATCCAGACAGTAAAGCGGATCTTTTTGCAGTATTTATTGAACGATGTGGAGAAATGCTGAAGAAGAATGGATTCCAAGCAATGATTACCCAGCATGTATGGATGTTTTTATCCAGCTACGAAAAACTGAGAGAAAAATTGCAGCGAGTAAATATTGTTAATATGGCACATTTGGGTGCAAGAGCGTTTGAAGAAATAGGTGGCGAGGTTGTACAGACTACGTCCTTTGTGATGCGAAAAGATTGTGTGAAGGAGTACAAGGGAACTTATTGTCGATTGGTCGATGCTATGTCTCAAAGGGAAAAAGAAAAGATGTACTTATCAATGAATAACCAATATATTTCGCAAAAAGAAAAATTCAAGAAATTGCCTGGAATGCCAGTTGCGTATTGGTTTAGTGAGCAAATACGGTGCATATATGAAAAGGGAACTGCATTAGGAAAAATAGCAGCACCACGTAAAGGGAATTCAACATCTGATAATAATAGATTTTTGAGAATGTGGCATGAGGTTTCAAAAGAAAAAATGAATCTTAGGAATAGCAAAATAGATGCTGAAGACTCAAAAAAAAGGCGCTGGTATCCGTACAATAAAGGCGGTGGTTATAGAAAATGGTATGGATACAATGATTATTTGATCGATTGGTATGATGATGCAATAGAAATTAGAAATATAAAATCTGCAGTAATTGCAAATTATCAATATTTTATGAAACCAGGACTTACTTGGTCTACCCTTTCAAGTAATGCGTTTGGAATTAGATGGTTTGATGAAGGATATATTTTTGACAATGGTGGCTGTTGTATATTTGAACTTGGAAAAAAACGTCCTTATATAGCCGCTTTGTTAAATTCGAGTGTTTTCAAATATATTTTTGGACAGTTGAATCCAACGTTAAATTTTCAGTCTGGAGAAGTGGCTAAATTTCCAGTCTTACTTGCAGAAAATTCTAGAATTGATGATTTAACTTTACAGAATGTTAAATTGTCGAAGGAAGAATATGATAAATTTGAAACATCGTGGGATTTTAAAATACACCCTCTTGTTCTAACAAAAAACGAATTGGATGAACAATTATCATCCCAATTTGCTTCTTCTCGTATGAAAAAGTTCGGATTGATTGCATGGCATTTTGAGAAATGGCAGCAGGAGTGTGAAAATCGATTTGATCAGTTAAAAGCAAATGAAGAAGAATTGAACCGAATTTT
>CAZLQJ010000145.1:0-1320 GCA_964561705.1 uncultured Lachnoclostridium sp.
TGCCATAGAAAGTCCATTCGGGATGTTTCGATAAATCGGCGGGTGTGCCGATTTCTAGCGTATGTTCGCCATCGGTCGTTTTGAAATGGACTTTGCCAGCAAAGACGATGTCGTTTTTTTCTTCGTCGGTCAGATCATAGGCGATATCGTCGACGTAGAGCGGAGAAAGAAGCGCTAGTAGCGTCGCGATGCGGTCGATATCGAAGGGGATGGTGGGTTGAGTTTGCACTTCGTCGTCGATGCGTACTTGTGAGATTCGCCATCCGGGGGCATTTCTAGCACTTTTTTCGCCGCCTTTATCGAGTGAAAACGATTCCGTTGGCGTGATGATATCGATGGATTCGATGTCGGCATTCGTTTCGAAGAGCTTTTTCATGCGCCAGCCGAAAGTGGGCTGTTCGAGGAGTTTGCCGTAATCGATGAGGGGAACGAATGTGCGAACGGCAGTTTGTGAGCCTTCAGGAAAGACCCATCGTCGTTCGTCGTCGGTCGTCGGCAATTGGACGCTTTTGCCGAGTTCGAAAGCGCACAGCGTATCGCCGTTTTGTTTGAATGCCACGCGCGTTGGAATCGGCGATTCGTAGTCTTTGCGCGTTTGCGCATCGACATCCGTTTTATCGTCGACGAAGAGTTTACCGCCCATGAAGATGTTGAATTGTGCAAGCGCGCCATCGTCGATGGCTTCGTCGTGAGGGCGCGTGAGACGCCATTTCCCGTCGCGTAGCGCGAGTGTCATCGATCGCCCGGGGGCAGAAATATCGATTTCGTCGGCAGTGGTGTAGGCGCATGGATAGAGCCCAAACTCCGAAACGGTATTTTGCCGGCGGTTTGTCGTGAAAAACAAAGCCGTTGCGCAGAGGCATAGGGTAATGATGAACAGAACGATAATTTTCTTTTTCAAGGTAGGGACTCCGAGCGATAGCAGATCGCAGACAAGCGAGTGGTGATGACGCGACGAATGGGGAAGAATGGGGCGATAGGGGGGGGAGGGCGCAGAGGCATTTATTGTGGTTCGAAATAGGTGACTTTTTCGCCAAACCAATTGTCGAAAACGATGCGGCGCCCATCGCGTTCGACGATGCTGTTTGGGGCTAAGTCGACTTTGCCATAGCCGTTGGGTAGATCGATGACGAAGTGGGGGATCGATAGCCCCGAAAGCCTGCCGCGTAAATGTTTCATGATGGCCAGTCCCGAATCGATCGTCGTTCTGAAATGGTCGGTTCCTTGGGCGACGTCGCACAAAAACAGGTAATATGGGCGGCAGCCGTGTTTGGTGAGGAATCGGTAGAGCGCTTCGAGATCGTCGGCATTGTCATTGAT
>CAZLQJ010000146.1:0-1313 GCA_964561705.1 uncultured Lachnoclostridium sp.
ATAACTGCCATTTAAGTCCATCAGTGATTCTTGTTTCATCAAACACTAATGATTTTAATGTAGATGTCTTTTCAGCATTCCTTATATTAACATTTACATTATGGCACAAATGAAATTATTTTTACCCATAAAAAAGACCATAAAAACAAAAAAACACTCTACGATTTCTCGTAAAGTGCAGTTTTCAATTACCAAGTAACAATTTTATCGACTAATTCTTGTTACTCGGTTGCCGTTCGCCTTAGGTATATTCTCGTTATTTCTATGCTTTCATGTCCCATTAAATCTGCAAGCAAAGCAATATCGTTATATTTCTCAAGAAAGTTCTTTGTAAACCTATGCCTGAATGAATGTGGATATACAACCTTTGGATTTATTCCATACTTTTTAGCGAAATTCTTTAACTGTTGAGATATACCCCTCGTTGTAATTTTTTCGCCAAACCTGTTTAGAAACAAAAAACCTGACTTGATGTTCTTACTCTCAAGCCAGGTTTAGGTTTCTTCTCGTAACTTCTTTGGAATATACAACCTTCGTATTTTACCTCCTTTCGCATAAATGTCGTAGTACCTTTTGTATATGTGCTCCACTTTCAGCTGAATTAACTCGCTTACCCTTGCTCCTGTGGATGCCAAATACCGAACTACAAAGTACCACTCCCAATTTTGATCAGCCTTTAGCCTGTTTTTTAGATACTTATAATCTGCATCACTAATCACATTCTCTAAAAAGTTTTTTTGTTGTAACTTCACTGGCGATAATTTTAAATTGTCCTTTTTAATGAATTTCAGGTACTTATTAATTCCCTGAATTCTTAGGTTTATCATCTTTGGCTTGTATATTTCCACCAAGTACCCTTTGAAAGCCAGCAAATACTGCTTTTTGATTTCGCCATATTGAGAATAATATAAGTTTATCGTTCTCACATACGCCGAAATCGTGTTGACTTGATTTGTTATAATTCCTATTATGAGAAGGTTGGCAATAAAGTCACGGACATAACCGAAGAAATCCCTTTTGATTTGCCTGATACTTGGTGTTGGGTTAGGTTTGAAGATTTGGTTGATTTTTCACTAGGAAAAACACCAGACCGTAAAACAAGTAAATATTGGAATAATGGCAGTATTCCTTGGGTATCAATAGCCGATATGATCGATAAGCAAATAATTTTTATAAGCAATAATAGATTTTGCTTCTATATTAATGTGATCTTTAAAAGGAATTAATCTAATAAATGTTTCTTTAAGATAATAAGTTGGAAGTTTTGTCCACATCTTTTCTTCAATTAGTTGATTAACTTCAAGTATTAATTC
>CAZLQJ010000147.1:0-1237 GCA_964561705.1 uncultured Lachnoclostridium sp.
GCGGCGGCGGCGTTGTGTCGTGGCGATGGCGTTGTTGGTGCTCGTGTCGTCGTGCCGTGACGAAGTGGCAGAAGTGGCGGTCACGCCCGTGGTGGTGCATTTTGCCGACCTCGACGAAGCGACGCAAGCGCGATTGCGAGCCGAGATCGAAGCCGACGTGCGAGCGAAAATCGAGGCCGAAGTGCGCGCCGAATGCGAGTCAAAGTGGCTGGCGGCGGGCGCACCCGACGATGACGAGAGCGCGGTTGGCGTGGCGATTGGGGGCGAGTCCGTTGGAACCGATGTGCCCGATGGCGGCGATGACGACATCGATTCGGGGATGGTCGAGGGCGAACGCGATGGCGAAGGCTTGCGGATTATGCGGTTGCTGTTGGCGGCCGATGTCGTGCGGCGGTTGCCGGTCGATGCGCGCGACACGTTTACGATAGAGGACGGCAGTATTTTTTGTTATGCCGAGATTTCGGCGCCAAAAGACGATTCGCGCACGATTACGCTGCGATTTACGCATGCGACGGGGCTGACGCAATCGTATGCGTTGCCCGTCAATCAGAGCCCGGCGTGGCGGACGTGGTCGAAACTCAACTTGACGCGTTCGATGACGGGGCATTGGCTGTGCGAAATCTTCAACGAAGACGGCGTGCGGCTGGCGCATCGGGCGTTCGACGTCGTCGGGAGTGACTAGTTTTGCGGCTTTGCCTCTGCGAGTTGGCAAAATTGCCTAAATTGCCCCCAAAAGTCGCCCGAATTGGCTCAAAAAAAACTGAATTGGCTCAAAAAGTCGCCCGAAGTGGCTCAAATAGACGCCCCCGAAAAGTCACCCGAATTGGCTTAAATAATCGCCCGAATTGGCTCAAGGAAACGACCGATGAAGTTGCAAAACCGCCCCCGAAGCCGCGTTGGTGGCTGTGGCGCTTGGTGCGTGCCAAAATGTAGATCGCGCCCGAGGGGGCGAGGAGCGCGCCATTTGTTGCCGTTTCGCGCTCAAAAGGTTGGTGGGCGCTTATGCGTACCGACCCAATTTTAGATGAGATGAAAAGGATGGATTTTAGTTTTTCGTTCCCTTATAATGTTTGAGCCATTTTGGCATGTTCGTAGGTGGGTGTTAGGGCATCCATCGCCGTACATGTCAGTTATGCTCCGGCGTCGTTTCGCAGACGCATCGGAATCAATCGATCAGCGGCATCGTGATGAGACTGTAGCATGGACCCACATCGCTCTGCGATCGCCCTGTCTCTTA
>CAZLQJ010000148.1:0-1209 GCA_964561705.1 uncultured Lachnoclostridium sp.
ATTATGTATTATACACAAAGATACTAATAAAATAATTTTAAAAAATGATGTTTTCATTTATGAATTAGGTGAAGAAATTAGTGCTGATGTATCTAATTATTTAAAAGATGCTGATTCTATTAAGAATATAAAAGATTATAAGATTTCATCAAGTGAATTAACAATAATTAATAATAAATTTGCATTAAAAGAATCTGGATTTGTAAGTGTTGGTGAGTATAATGTTAATATTATTTATAAAAAAGAAAATGCAACTTTTGTAATTAAAGTAGTAGATACAACGCCTCCAGAATTTATTAAATTTGAAGAAAAATTACAATATGAGCAAGGCACTGACATATCTAATTTAGAATCTAATTTTGAAGCAACAGATTTGACCACAGTTAAAGTAATTGTAGAAGGAGAATATGATTCTAATAAAATTGGTGAATATGAATTAAAAATCATAGCAATTGATGAAAATAATAATGTAAATAGCAAAAATTCATTAATTAAGATTATCCCTAAAAAAGAAACAATAATTACAGATAATAGTTCAAATAAAACATCTTCATCAAATAATAATTCAAATTCTAATAATGCTGGCAACTCTCAGTCTGTTTCATCAAGGAATATAGTTGCATCATTACCTAGATTTAGAAAGGATATATCAGATCAATATATAGTAAAATTAAATGAATATAGAAGATCAAAAGGTTTAAGTGAATTGCAAGTCACAACTGAGGTACAAGTAGAAGCAGATAGACGAGCTAAAGAAATATATACAAATTATTCTCATGATGGTGTGGCTTATGGATTTGGAGAGAACATTGGTGAAGGTTCTGTTGGGGTTGATTTCTTTGTTGCTTGGAAAAATAGTCCATCACATAATGCTGCTATGTTAAGAGAACAAAATGTGGCAGTAGCTGCTAGTGTATATGAAATAGACAATCATTGGTATGCTGTTATGTCTTTTAAAATGAATTATTAAAAAGTAGGTGAAGCCTACTTTTTATAATATTTTCTCGATATATTCAATGTTTTTTTTATATTCTGATATTAATAAATTCCAATGCATGACATAATCATCATATACAAGTCGATATTTATGAATTCTTTTGTTTTTATATTTATTTTTCAATTTTATAATGTGAAGTTTGTAGTTAGAAAAAATATAGCTTATTGAATATTGATTTTTTTCGCAATTGCACCAAATTAATTTTATCATAA
>CAZLQJ010000149.1:0-1178 GCA_964561705.1 uncultured Lachnoclostridium sp.
ACATGGATAAAGTAAATGCAAAACTTGGTACAGATTACAAACTTTTCAACTACCACGGTGCAGCTGATGCAGAACATGTTATCGTTGCTATGGGTTCTGCTTGTGAAACAATCGACGAAACAGTTGATTATTTAACAGCAGCAGGAGAAAAAGTTGGTGTTGTAAAAGTTCGTCTTTTCAGACCATTCTCTGCAGAAGCTTTAATCGCAGCAATTCCAGATTCTGTAAAACAGATCTCTGTATTAGACAGAACAAAAGAACCAGGTGCACTTGGTGAACCATTATGGTTAGACGTTGTTGCAGCATTAAAAGGATCTAAATTCGATAAAGTACCTGTATTCATGGGACGTTATGGTTTAGGTTCTAAAGATACAACACCGGCACAGATCGTTGCTGTATTCAAAAACACAGAAAAAGAAAAATTCACAATCGGTATCGTTGATGATGTTACAAACCTTTCTCTGGAAGTTGGCGAACCAATTTCTTGCGCTCCAGAAAGCACAATCGCATGTAAATTCTGGGGTCTTGGCGCTGACGGTACAGTAGGTGCAAACAAAAACTCTATCAAGATCATTGGTGATAATACAGATATGTATGCACAGGCTTACTTTGATTATGACTCCAAAAAATCCGGTGGTGTTACAATTTCCCACTTAAGATTTGGTAAAGATCCAATTAAGTCCACATACTTAATCTCTAAAGCAAACTTTGTAGCTTGCCATAACCCATCCTATGTACGTAAATATAACATGGTACAGGATCTGAAGGACGGCGGAACATTCTTATTGAACTGCCCATGGGATATGGAAGGTATTGAAAAACATTTACCAGGACAGGCTAAGAGATACATGGCAGAACATAACATTAAGTTCTACGTGATCGATGGTATCAAGATTGGTAAAGAAATCGGATTAGGCGGACGTATCAACACAGTTCTTCAGTCTGCATTCTTCGAATTAGCAAACATCATCCCAGGCGAAGAAGCAAACGCTTTAATGAAAGCAGCAGCAAAAGCTTCTTATGGCAAAAAAGGTGATAAGATCGTTCAGATGAACTACGATGCAATCGACGCAGGTGCAAAACAGATCGTTGAAATCCAGATTCCGGAAAGCTGGAAAAACTGCGAAGATGAATTCTTAGGAAAATCAGTTACAGGCGAAAGATCAGACGTTGTTGAT
>CAZLQJ010000150.1:0-1161 GCA_964561705.1 uncultured Lachnoclostridium sp.
TTCCGTCGGCCTTAGGATTCTCTCCTCATCCACCTGTGTCGGTTTACGGTACGGGTACAAAACGAACGATAGCGGCTTTTCTCGACGCCATGTCAGATGCTCTCTCCTACTTAAATTCGGTCGTCTCGGATCTTCTCTTTCCGCCGGTTTCTTACTCCCGGCCAGATCGGATCCTTTCCCCACGTCTTCCATCCGTGGTCGCTCCTCCATCACGTGTCCCCGCAGTTCTGTCGCTTTGCAGTACAGGAATCTCCACCTGTCGTCCATCGGCTACGGCTCTCGCCCTTGTCTTAGGTCCCGACTTTCCCAGAGCAGATCAGCTTGACTCTGGAAACCTTGGATATTCGGCCTAAAGGATTCCCACCTTTATCTCGCTACTCATTCCGGCATTCTCTCTTCCCGCACGTCCACATCCCCTTTCGGTAATGCTTCGCCCATGCGGCAATGCTCCTCTACCATGTACCTACGTACATCCAGAGCTTCGGCGGTGTGTTTGAGCCCCGGTTATTTTCGGCGCAGGACCTCTCGACCAGTGAGCTATTACGCACTCTTTGAATGAATGGCTGCTTCTGAGCCAACATCCTGGTTGTCTTCGAGATCCCACATCCTTTACCACTTAACACACACTTTGGGGCCTTAGCTGCTGGTCTGGGCTGTTTCCCTTTTGGCCGTCCGACTTATCTCGTACAGCCTGACTCCTTATGATCTCCATTGCGGCATTCGCAGTTTGATAATCTTTGGTAAGCTTTGACGCCCCCGCGGATATCCAGTGCTCTACCTCCGTATGGATGCATAAAGGCTAGCCCTAAAGCTATTTCGAGGAGAACCAGCTATCTCCGAGTTCGATTGGAATTTCTCCCCTACCCACAGCTCATCGCCACCCTTTTCAACGGATGTGCGTTCGGACCTCCAAAGACTTTTACGTCTCCTTCATCCTGGCCATGGGTAGATCACCCGGTTTCGGGTCTGCGTCCCGTGACTAGTCGCCCTATTCAGACTTGGTTTCCCTTCGGATCCTCTCCTTAAGAGATTATCCTTGCCACAGACCGCAACTCGCCGGACCGTTCTACAAAAAGTACGCGGTCGCGCGTTCGTGTGTCGCGCTTCCGCCGGTCGTAAACACAGGGTTTCAGGTTCTCTTTCACTCCCCTCCCGGGGTCC
>CAZLQJ010000151.1:0-1150 GCA_964561705.1 uncultured Lachnoclostridium sp.
TTTTTATAAAAAATACTTATGCATGTGAACTAATTGATCGTCCTGAAATCCCCAATGCTTATATATTTTGTATGCACTTATTCTAGGGTCTGTTTGTAATTTTATCCTATATATTTCTTCTTTTTTAGCAAGATTCTGCATATACTTTAGCATTTTCCTTCCTATACCCTGCTCTATTAGACTTTCCGCTACGGCAAATGTATCTATGTAAATAGTCTTACATACATAATCAGGTACTTCATAAGCTAAAATCACGCCAATAATTTCATCTTCAATACATGCCACTACAGAAAAACCGCTCTTTACAAAGTCTTTAAGTTGCTCATACTCATTAGGTCGCAACATTATTCCAAATGCAACTCTTATTAACTCTGTAACTTGATCCAAGTCATTTTCTCTTAAAGTCCGAATTTCATACTTATCTTCAGTTGTTTTCTCTTTTCGATTTAAGATTGAATCAAAAGTATCCACAATACTTTTGTTTAAAGTATTGTTCAACAATTTCTCTCTACATATGTTTTGCCAATCCCCTACGCTTTTTCCAAAAGCATCTTCAAATTCAACAAATATTCTTTTTCGTTCTTCATTACTACAACTATTTATAAAACACGTAACAAATAAATTTATAACACCTTCAACTTGTTTATTTGTCAAAGCCATATCTTCATTCTCCTTAACTATATATATTCATTTACTGTATTCTTCAATATAACTTCGCATGAGAGAAACAAGAGCTGTAATTGCATTAGCTTGTGACTTCACAATATCTGGTCTATCAGCGTATTTGTTAAGCCAATACACACTTAGTTCCAAAGATTTAAACCCTCGTTCCATTTTTTCTTTCATTTCAGCATTCATTTTCTAGACCTCCCAATCTGATACTAATCACTATTTTTTCTTTAAGATACCATAGCTATTTCTCAAAAATGTCGCCTCTCTAGCGACTTTTACATACGCAAAAAGGCTCAGGAGTTTCCTCCCAAGCCAAATTATTATTTCCTACTACGCTCCATCTCTTTTTCCAGATACTTTGGTACTGGTTTACCAGATCTTACTGCGATTGCAATCTGCTTTTCACGTAACTTCTTTAAAACAGAGGTTTTCTTTTTCGGTTTTTCTGCTTCTTTCTTCTGATTGTTCACCTGACCAT
>CAZLQJ010000152.1:0-1117 GCA_964561705.1 uncultured Lachnoclostridium sp.
AAAGAGGTTTTATATGTATAATAATAAAGATGAAAAAAAGAAAAAAATTAATTTTGCACAAAAAAAAGAGAACACTATTTGTTCCCTTTTTGAAGTAGAAAAATTTTTACGTAGTGGTACTAGAATTATAAATGGTATAAAACTATTTGATATATTAAAAAATTAATTTTGTTTAGTAAATAATATATCAAATTTCACCTTTCCATCTTTAAACTCTTTATTCTCTTCACCATCTATTAGTATTTTTATTTTATTTACCTCGGTTAACTCACACAATGTATTTACTATTGAATATATTGTAGTATTTTCTTCTTTTTCTCCTCCTTGGTGGTTTTCTATAAATTCTTTGGATACATCTAAATACAAAATATCGTCTTTTAATTCAACTTTATTTATAACTGTTTCTTTTGGAATTGCTGATTCTAATTTGTTATTTCTTGGTTCTTCAATAAGCATTTCTATTAATGTCTTATATGGGTCATTTAACAATGTTTTGACATCTATTAATCTGCCTTCTGGCATTAATTCTCCTGTTTCTTTGTTCCTATAGTATAAAGAAATAATGGTCTGCCTCATTTGTTCATCTGTGATTTCTTCTTGTGGCTGATATTCTTTTTGAATTTCCCCTCCTTTTTTTTGCATAAAAAAATAAGCTACGATTGCTAAAATAATTGCAAGCAAAATAATTATTAATATTATTTTCTTTTTCACTTTTATCCCTCCATTTTTAGCAATTTGAATTATTCATTTTGCTAAGTAATAATTTATTTATTAATAATTATTATAGACAAGTATTTTTTAGAACAAATTTTATTAAATAATCTCTCTTATTCTCTTTCTTTTTTCCAATATAATTATTTGACAAATTTCGCATTTACATATAGAATTATTAGTGTTGAAAGGAGCTACTTAATTATGATTAAAACTTTACATATAGGACTAGATGTTGGTTCTACAACTGTTAAAATAATTGTTATGGATGAAAATTTAAATACAATATATACAGATTATCAGAGACACTTCTCAGATACCAAAAATACTGTTTGCAGTGTATTAGAAAATTTAATTTCAATGTATCCTGACAGTGAATATACAATTGCCTTAACAGGTTCTGGAG
>CAZLQJ010000153.1:0-1116 GCA_964561705.1 uncultured Lachnoclostridium sp.
AAAAGTGGGAGGGAAATCCCCGCGAATACCACAAGGAGGTACACAAAATGGCAAAGAAAGTACAAGGTTATATTAAATTACAGATTCCAGCTGGAAAGGCAACTCCAGCACCACCGGTTGGTCCGGCTCTTGGACAGCACGGTGTAAACATCGTTGAATTTACAAAACAGTTCAACGCGAAGACAGCAGACCAGGGAGATTTGATTATCCCGGTTGTAATCACAGTTTACAATGACAGAAGCTTCAGCTTCATTACAAAGACACCACCGGCAGCAGTTCTGATTAAGAAAGCATGCGGACTGAAATCCGGTTCAGGTGTTCCGAACAAGACAAAAGTTGCAACAATTACAAAAGCTCAGTTGAAAGAGATCGCTGAGATGAAGATGCCAGACTTGAATGCAGCATCTGTTGAAGCAGCTATGAGCATGGTTGCAGGTACCTGCAGAAGTATGGGTGTAACAGTAGAGGAATAATTCCAGAGACTACAGATGGAACATTGTGAACGATTAATGTGGGAGGGCTAGCTCCCGATATTACCACTAGGAGGTTATGAAACATGAAAAGAGGAAAGAAATACGTAGAAGCTGCAAAGTTAATCGAAAGAGGAAATCTTTACGATAAAGACGAAGCAGTTGCATTAGTGAAAAAATCAGCAGTAGCAAAATTCGATGAGACAATCGAAGCACACATCAGAACAGGTTGTGACGGACGTCACGCTGACCAGCAGATCCGTGGCGCAGTTGTATTGCCACACGGAACAGGTAAAAAAGTTCGTATCTTAGTATTTGCAAAAGATGCTAAAGCAGAAGAAGCAAAAGCAGCAGGAGCAGATTACGTTGGAGCAGAGGATTTGATTCCGAAGATCCAGAACGAAGGATGGTTCGAATTTGATGTTGTTGTAGCTACACCGGACATGATGGGTGTTGTAGGACGTCTTGGTCGTGTACTTGGACCAAAAGGTTTAATGCCGAACCCGAAAGCCGGAACTGTAACAATGGATGTTACAAAAGCTGTAAATGAAATTAAAGCAGGTAAGATCGAGTACAGACTTGATAAAACAAATATCATTCACTGTCCTATAGGTAAAGTTTCTTTCGGTACAGAAAAACTGGCAGA
>CAZLQJ010000154.1:0-1111 GCA_964561705.1 uncultured Lachnoclostridium sp.
AGCAAATAATCCGATCCGCCACACACAGAAGACCGCAGGGAAGTTGCCTTCCCTGCGGTCCTTTTCATCCGTTTACAGATTTTCATTCTGTGGTTCTGCCGGAACAACTGGCAATGACAAACTCGTATTAAGAATGTCTTCTGTCACGATTTCCACCAGTTCCATCACCGGCATTTCATAGTTCTTTTTCATCTTCTTACTCCTGCTATTTAATTCTGATTTGTCACATAAACTTCTGACTTCTGCTGATAGATGCAAAGCGCACGAACCAGGTCCGGAAGTCCTGTTCCGGTATAAAGTTCTTCATGCTTCAACACACTGTATACATAAGACAGGGCACTGCAGGTAAAGGTTCCGGTCTGCGAACCATTACTTACTGTAAAGTCAAATTTGGTATCCAGATCCCATGCCTTCACATTTTCTACCGACAGGATGTAAGTTCCGTTCTGTGCCGGCACCGGCTGAACCACTTTTCCACCGGCTGTAAATGACAGTTCATTTACATTTACGCCTTCTTTCGGTGCAAAGAAAACTCTTAAGGTTGTCTCTGACTTCAGCACGAGACTGTATCCCGTAAAGGTACCAAATGCAGTCTGCACCTGATATGCCACATGTTCCTGTACCGTATCAGAAGTAATGCTATCTACTTTCTTTTCCGCTTCCGTCAGCATCTTATTTGCCAGATCATCTGTAGCCTCCTCAAAATGGAGCTGGGCATAAGCACCATAATTTAACAATGCTTTTGCAAATTCCACATCCTGGGATGCATAAGCGGTCGGGTGCTTGATGATATACTGCGCATAATCTCTTACCGTATAGCTGTATTCTTTACCCTTGGTACCATCACCTGCTACCATCTGTGCCTTGATCACCTGTGTCATTTCACAGGAAGCTACCTCACAGGAGAATACATGATAAGTTTTCTCTCCGATCACTTTGGTATATGCAAACTCTTCTCCATTACGCTGTGTCACATACACTTTTGCAATCTGACCATCCGGCAAAGTAAACTGCATATAAGCATCCGAATCCGCAATCACTGTATCGGAAAGTTCCATATAGAAGTTCACACCAATGTTACCATTCAGACTTAAGGTATAACCATACAATT
>CAZLQJ010000155.1:0-1059 GCA_964561705.1 uncultured Lachnoclostridium sp.
GTATAATGGATTCCATTGGAGGAATCACATTATGATCTATACACAGAAATTAACAAATGATATAACAATCAGCTCCCTTGAGGATCTGAGAAAATTAAAACATTTTTTGGAGGATGGTACATTGAAAGTGAACAAAAGTCAGATTGCCCGTGAGTTGGGTAAAGACCGACGTACCGTGGATAAATACCTGAATGGTTATGAAAAATCCACGACAAGGCAGAAGAAATCTTCTATTGATGATCATTATGAGATCATCAAGGAGCTCTTATCAGATGAAAACCAGCAGATCTTTTATTACAAACGTGTTTTATGGCAGTTTTTAAAAGAACATCATCACCTTAATTGTGCTCAATCCAGTTTTCGTCGATATATCAGCCAACATCCTGAATTTCAGGAATACTTTGAACGCAAACGAAAGAACTACTGCCATCAGAAATCCTGTATGCGATTTGAAACTGCACCCGGAAAACAGGCCCAATTAGACTGGAAAGAATCTATGAAGTTTCTGCTGAAATCCGGTGAATGGATTGAGATCAATGTCTTTGTGTTGCTGCTTTCAGCTTCCCGATTCAGGGTATACCGATTATCGCTTACTAAGACACAGGATGTACTCTTTTCTTTTTTAGACGACGCTTTTGAAATATTTGGCGGTGTTCCATCTGAACTTCTTACGGATAACATGAAGACGGTTATGGATGAACCTCGGACGGAATACAGCAAAGGGAAGGTAAACGGACGTTTTCAGCAGTTTGCCGACGATTACAGTTTTAAGATAAGACCGTGCATTGCAGCAAGACCGCAGACAAAGGCAAAAGTAGAGGCACCGATGAAGCTGCTTGATGAGATCTATGCATACAACGGATTGCTTGATTATCAGGAATTAAATGATCTGATCCATCGGCTGAATGAACGGATCAACCATCAGGTACATCCGGGAACAGGACGGATACCGGTCATGTACCTGCAAAAAGAAAGGACTCACTTATCACCCCTACCACAAGGTTCCATAAGAAAGTCCTATCAGCTTGTTACCACAACCGTAAAGGTAAACTCATCCGG